>CALEIM010000025.1 GCA_937876395.1 uncultured Wenzhouxiangella sp.
CCTGCGTCAACACCTGATCCCACAGATCAGAGGGCGGCACACTCGCCCGAGGCGTAATGCGATGAACTCGATCAGCCGTACCGGCCAGCTCCGCCAGGAACTCGTCGTGATCGGTCATGTAGCCGCTCCTTTCGCCATAGTGGTGCGAAGTGTTTTAAATGCGCGAGACTGTGCGACTTTCACCGCGCTCTCGGTACTGTCCTGAATCTGGGCTATCTCGCGCATGCTTAAACCACTCAGACGAAGCTCAACGATTTCCCGCTGCCGTTCCGGCAGGGCATCAAGCGCAGCACGGAGTTCATCCATTTCGGTACGGTGGATCGCTATCTCCTCCGGACCGGGCGATGCATCGGCCAGATTCATTGGAGGCAGATTCACCGGACGATACCGCCGCCAGGAATCTCGCAAAAGGTTTCTTGCGATGGTGAACAACCAGGCGCGAAAGCTGGTCGCGTGTTGTTGCTGGTATCGATGCAAGTTCTGCAGCGCCTGCACAAATATCTGGGCCGTGAGATCGGCGGCTGCAACCCGACCACCCTCACACAGCGACTTGTTCTGCTGGAGAACATGCGGCTGGTCCACAAGAATGTACAGTCACGCCTGCCGCCCCGCTGCACGTACGAACTCACGGAAGCCGGCCGTGCACTGGACAGTGTCATCGTTGCGATCGACGAATGGGCCAGGCAACACATGGAAGCATGCACCAGTCAGGCGCCGGCGAAAAGTACGGCCCGGCGCAGTGTGCCACCCGTCGCGGCTGCAGCAGACTGACTGCGGTCAACCCTGAATTACGTTACAGCTTGCGCCTGAGCAGATTACCGATACTGCTGCGCTGTTTGCCTTCCTGCTGCTCGAACTCCGGGTAACGTTTCCGGTACTCGTCCAGCAGTTCGTTGGCACGGCTCAGACGCTCACGCAGGTCACTGATGGCTCCGCCACCAGCAGACGTGGCGCGACCCGTGTTGGTCAGCTGTTTGCGCAGCGCCTCGTTCTCAGCACTCAGATCTGCCACCACCCGGCGCAGCTGCCTGATCTCGTCAGAGACCGAAGCTTCCTGACCGGAACTCACCGGATCCAGCACGCTCGCTACGGGATTGGATTTCTCAGGTGCCACCGGGGCAGACTGGCTCCGGCGTTCCCGAGGTTTGCCCGACCCTGAGGACGGCGCCGGCGCCTCGCGGGACTGCCGGATGAGCGTCACGGCGCGTTCGCCCAGGTTCTTGTCGCCCAATGGTTTAAGCAGCAGCAGGTCCGCACCGGCCAGTTCAGCTTCGGTGCGGAGTTCTGCGGCTGAGCTGCCCTCGGGCGCAGCCAGGATGACCGGTACGCCGCGCAGGCGCCGTACGCCGCGCGCCTTGCGGCCCAGGTCGAAACCGTTCATCTGCGGCAGGTCCGTCGCGGCGATTATCAGATCAGGAGTGTTCTTCTGCAGCCAGGCCAGCGCCTCACGGGCGTTGACAGCCATGGTGACATCGAAATTGTGAACGAGCAGCAGCATCTCGACAATCTGTCGCTGTGAGGCATCAGGTTCCGCCAGAAGTACAGAGAATGTCGCCATGTTAAGGGCAAGATAGCATGCAGAAGCGGGTTCACAGCGTGCAATGGCTCACGGAACCCGCTCCCGGAAACTGCAAGGGTCAGCTTACCTGCGTCTGGCTTTTGAGCGGCCCTGACCGGATTTGCCACCCGATTTTCCGCCGCTTTTGCCGGTACTTTCCTGAGCGGGTTTCGGGCGGTTGCCTGCCGCGGATTCCTCAGAGGCCGCCTGGGTGGCCCCGTCCGCGGCGGACAGCGGCAGGTTGGCCATCAGCACCATACGCTCGCCCTGCTGTTCGAAGCGGACGTCGTACTCCTGATCCTCACTGGGGAAGTACTTGCCGATCACGCCCAGGAGTTCCGTCTTGAGCTCCTGCATCTTGCCCGGCGTAAGTTTGGCCCGGTCGTACGAGAGGACAAGCTTGAGGCGTTCCTTGACGTTGTCCTTGCTGCGGCGGCGTCCGAAAAACCTGAACATCAGCGTCCTCCGAAGAGGCGCCTGAGGCCGGCCATGAAACCGCCCTGTGGTTCGCTGCTGGCGAAGGGAATGTCCTGCCCGCGGATGCGGCCGGCGATGTCGCGGAAAGCGCTGCCTGCGCCGCTCTTGTTGCCCGCGTCCAGGCTCGCGGGGCTGCCCAGGTTGGTCGACACCAGGATCTGCTCGTCCTCGGGGACTATGCCGATCAGCTTGACGCCCAGGATCTCAAGGACGTCGTTGACCTCGAGCATGTCGCCACGCTTGACCATCTCGGGCCGCAGGCGGTTGACTATGAGCCTTACCTCGTCGACAGAGCTGGATTCCAGCAGGCCGATGATCCTGTCTGCGTCGCGGACACTGGAGACTTCCGGGTTGACTACGACCAGCGCGCCCTGAGCGGCGGAGGCAGCCGTCTGGAAGCCCATCTCTATCCCTGCCGGTGAGTCGATGAGTACGCGGTCGAAGCCTTCGTCCTCGAGCAGCTCACGTACTGTTTCCTGCATGTGCTCTACGGACAGCGCTCCCTTGTCACGGGTCTGTGAGGCAGCGAGCAGGTGCAGGTTTTCAACCCGCTTGTCACGGATCAGGGCCTGCTTCAGCTTGCAGCGGCCTTCGAAAACATCGATTATGTCGTAAACGACGCGGCCTTCAAGACCCATGACCACGTCAAGGTTCCGCAGGCCAACGTCTGTGTCGATGACGCAGACGCGCTCTCCCAGGCTGGCCAGAGCAGCACCTACGTTCGCTGTGGTGGTTGTCTTGCCTACCCCGCCCTTGCCGGACGTCACCACTATTGCTTTGGCATTCACCGGATGGTCCTCCCGAACTTATCGGACTCCTGGCAAGGAGTCCCGAATTGGCGCACTATACCACTCACTTGCAGCGCCAGAATTTGAGTTTCATGCGGGTGACAGGTTGGCATATTTCGCGCTGAGCCGGCGCGCTCCGGCCTCGTCGAACACGACGGTCAGCTCGACCCCCTTGCCTTCACCTGCCACGCCGACGATGGTGCCCACACCGAAGCGCGGGTGCCGGACGCGTTCACCGCCGCGGTAATTCACTGCCGGTGCGGACGGTTCGCTGCTGGCAGGTGGCGGCAGCTGCGCTCCCTGCCAGGTGCTGATTCGCGGCTTCTGCATGCCAGAAGATCCGGAAAGCGATATCTCCTGACCGAATATGTCGACCTCGACGAGGCTTGAGCGGGGGATGTCCTGCATGAACCTGCTGGGCCGCACGGCTTCGGTCCGGCCGAACGTCATGCGCGACTCGCAGTACTGCAGGTAAAGCTCCCGCTGCGCGCGGGTGATTCCCACATACAGCAGGCGCCGTTCCTCTTCCAGTTCGTGCAGGGACGCGACCGATGAACGGTGTGGGATGAGGCCTTCCTCGAGCCCCAGCAGGAACACCACGGGGAACTCGAGGCCCTTGGCGTTGTGCAGCGTCATGAGGGTGACGGCTTCGTCGGCGACTTCCTTGTTGACTGCCTTGACCGCCCGGTCGTCGACGCTGCCCAGCAGCGCAGCTTCGTCCAGGAAGTCTGCCATCGAGCCGCCGCCGTCTTCCTGTTCCCATTCGATGACGGCGTTGACGAGCTCGTCAAGGTTCTCGACCCGCGCCTGCGCCTCGAAACTGCCTTCCTGCTTCAGTGCCTGCAGATAGTTGCTCGAGTCGAGGATCAGTTTCAGGAACTGGCTGGCACCGATGTCGTTGCTGGCTTCGATCAGGTCGTCCATGACCTGGCTGAACTCGGCGATGCGCTTCACTGCCGGTGTGCCACGCAGAACCTCGTCTGCCTGACGCACGGCGTCGGCGAAACGCACGCCCTTGCGGGTTGCCCAGTCGACCAGGTTCTGTTCGCTGGTCTTGCCTATGCCGCGTTTGGGGCGGTTGAGGATGCGGCGCCAGGCCAGGTCGTCGGCCGGGTTCAGGGCTGCGCGGGCGTAGGCGAGTACGTCCTTCACTTCCAGCCGGTCGTAGAAGCCCACGCCGCCGACGATGTTGGCCGCGATGCCGGCGCGCCGCATGGCTTCCTCGACGGTACGCGACTGCGAGTTGGTGCGGTACAGCACGGCGAAGTCGTTCAGGCTCAGCCCGTGCTCGCCGCGCAGCCGCTCAACCTGGCGGGCTACGAAGTCCGCCTCGTTCCGGTGGTCGATGGCGCGGTAGAGGCGGACCTTCTCGCCGCCTTCCTTGACCGGTTTCAGGTCCTTGTCGAGCCGGCCGACGTTCTCACGGATAAGCGCGTTGGCCACCTCGATCACGTTGGCGGTCGAGCGGTAGTTGAGTTCCAGCCGGTAGACAGCGGCGTCGGGGAAGTCCTTCTGGAAGTCCAGGATGTTGCTGATGTCAGCCCCCCGGAATGAGTAGACGGACTGGTCGGGGTCGCCGACCACCATCAGGTTCCGGTCGCGCGAGGCCAGCTGGTTGGTGAGCCGGTACTGGGCGTGGTTGGTGTCCTGGTACTCGTCGACGTGGATGAACATGGCGCGCTGCTGCACGCGTTCGAGCACTTCCGGCTGTTCATCGAACAGCTCCACTGTGCGGCCCAGGATGTCGTTGAAGTCGACGCCGTTCAGTCCGCGCAGGCGGCTTTCGTAGCGGCGGAAAACTTCTGATACGAGTTCGAGCGAGATGCCTGCGTTGCCGTAGCCCGCGAACATGCGTTCGGCGACGCTGCCGAGCATGTCCGGAGTCCACAGGTTGCTCTTGGCGCGGTCGATGAGAGAGCGCAGCAGCCGCGGGTTGATCTCTTCCAGGCCCTGGACGGTGCCCATGATCTCCTTGAGCATGTCCAGCTGGTCGGAATCATCGAAAATCGCGAAGCCCTGCACCAGGCCTATCAGGTCGCCGTAGGAACGGAGGATGCGCAGGCAGGCACCGTGGAAGGTGCTGACCCACACGTCACGCGCACCTGCGCCCGTCAGGCGGGTGACGCGTTCGCGGAGTTCGCCGGCGGCCTTGTTCGTGAAGGTGACGGTCATGATCTGCTGGGGCAGCACGCCCTGCTCTTCCATGAGCCAGGCCACGCGCTGCACGACGGTGCGCGTCTTGCCGGAACCGGCACCGGCTATCACGAGTGCGGGTCCTTCGAAATGCAGCACGGCTGCCCGCTGCTGCTCGTTCAGTCCATCTAGTAAAGGGTGATCTTCAGGCACAACCGTTGCATCATACCCGCGGGCCTGCAGGCAGCCAGTCCGGCAGGGTGGTGGGCAGCGGGTGGATGTAGAATGGCGTCATGAACGACGCAGACCTGAAGTTCTACGCGGCCTGGGCCCAGCTGCTTGACTGGATGCGGGAGTACGCAGCGGAAAATGATCATGCCTGCTTCATCAAGCAGGCTGACTTCACCGAGTACATCTACCGGATGGCGCGCCCTTATGAGATGCCGACGACGGTCATGTCGGCCAGCCTGTCGGATCCGGACGAGAAGCCGGTGCTGATGGTCAGCGCCAGCCCGCGCCACGCAGTCTTCAAGGAAGTGCAGCTGCATCCGTTCGACTCGCACGTCTACCGCCACCTGCACCTGGCGAAGGATGGTGAGGGCCTTGCGGAAGGCAACCGTACCTTCACGAGGCAGATGCTTAACGACCTGGCTGACCGGCTGTTCCGGGTTCCCCAGGCAGCCTGAAAGGATACTGACAACTGATGGATTTCTACATTTTTCTGACCGGCCTGCACAACCTGGTGCGCTGGCTCGTGGTGATCGCCGGGGTGCTGGCGTTCGTCGTCATGCTGACAGGCCTGTTCGGCAACCGCCGCTTCGGTCCTGGTGACAGGCGCGCCGGCCTGATCTACACCGCGGTCATCGACGTGCAGCTGCTCGTCGGTCTGCTGCTGCTGTTCATCAGCCCGATAACCAGCGGTGCCATGCAGAACATGGGCGTGGCGATGAGCGACCCCGTCATGCGCTTCTTCCTGGTTGAGCACACTGCGATGATGGTGCTGGCCGTCGTGGCAGCCCACATCGGCTACTCCCTCAGCAAGAAGGAAACCGTAGCCGACCGCGGCCAGCCGCAAGGGGATCGGGATAGCCGGCAAGGAAGGCCAGCCGATTCGGGCCGCAGCTGCCGGTGAGGTGGTCTACAGTGGCACGGCACTGATAGGCTACGGCGAGCTGATCATCATCAAGCATTCCGATCAGCTATTGTCGGCCTATGGCCATAACCGCGTGCGCCTGGTGAGCGAGGGCGACCGGGTCAGTCGCGGTGAGCAGATTGCCGAGATGGGCCTGGGCGATCGTCAGGAACACATGCTGCACTTCGAGATTCGCCTCAACGGCCAGCCGGTCAATCCGGTCAACTACCTGCCGGCACCTTAGGCTCCATTATCATTGCCGCCAGGGCGCGGCGGTTTTCGCTCATCAGGACGTTGAAGGTGCGCGCGGCGGCATCCAGGGTCATGCACTCGATGCCAATGCCGTGGCGGATAAATTCGCGCTGCACGGCGTGCGGCAAAAAGCGTTGCCGCCGGCCGCAGCCAACGATGACCAGCTCCGGCCCCAGCGCAATCAGCGGAGCCGCGCTTTGTTCGTCCAGGTCTTCGAGACGCTCAACCGGCCAGTCCGGATCCAGGTAGCGAGCGCCGACGAGCAGGCTGGATTCATACCAGTTACCGCTGACTCGCACCCGGCCTGGCTCGACGCCGTGAATTTGATGGTGCGGGCCGGCGTTGTGTTCGGTTAGCTGCATGGTGCCACGTTACTTCTTCGGCAGATCGATGACCGGCTTTTCCGGATGACGACGGTACAGGCTGACCACCTGGCCAATCTGGTGAACCAGCTCGGCACCGGTCGTTTCGAGCAGGCGATCGACCCACTCACCGCGCTGGCCGCGCTCGCCCCGGAGCTTGATCTTGATCAGCTCATGGTGATTCAGGGCCTGTTCGACTTCGACCATGACCGTCTCGCTCAAACCCTTGTCGGCGACGGTGACGACCGGATGCCGGTCATGGCTGAGGCCGCGCAGATGTTTTTTCTGGGCATTGGTCAGGGACATTTCAAGGAATACCACGTTGCGTTGGCTGACCATGGTACCGTGAAACCCGCTCTGGAAATCACTATCCTGTGGCCCGAAATCGGTGAGCTGCATCGCCCCGCAGGACGGCACGGACAGGAGTTGTTGTGGACTGGAAAAAACGCCAGGAATCCGATCACTACGTCAAGCGCGCGCGCGAGGCCGGCTATCGGGCGCGTGCGGCCTTCAAGCTGCTCGAACTCGATCAGAAGGATCGCCTGTTCCAAACCGGACAGCGGGTCGTTGATCTGGGCGCAGCACCGGGTAGCTGGAGCCAGGTGGCACGCGACCAGGTCGGGCCGGGCGGGCGTGTGATCGCGCTGGATATCCTGCCCATGGACACCATCGAGGGCGTGACCTTCATCCAGGGTGATTTTCGTGAAGACGGGCCGCTGGCCGAGCTCGAATCGGCCATGGATGGTCGCAAGGCGGATCTTGTGCTCTCGGACATGGCACCCAATATCTCCGGTATCGGCCCGGCCGACCAGGCGCGCAGCATGCACCTGGCCGAACTGGCCGCGGCATTTGCCGATGACTGGCTGGCAGACGACGGGCTTTTCGTCGTCAAGCTGTTCCAGGGCGAAGGCTTTGATGATTTGGTCGCTGAACTGCGCAAAAAGTACGCCAGCGTGCGCATTCGCAAGCCGGCGGCCTCGCGCCCGGAAAGTCGCGAGGTCTACCTGGTCGCTGCGCGGCCGCGCCGCTGAACGCAGCGTTGACCGCGTTGTCGTAAAATCTGACCCAGACCTGACCGCAAGGTGGAGAAAGACGTTTTGAGTGATTTTGCCAAAAACATGGTGATGTGGATCATCATCGCCGTCGTGCTGATGAGCGTGTTCAACCACTATTCGCAGCCCGACACCCAGGTGCGCGAGATGAACTATTCGGCCTTTCTCGAAGAGGTTCAGCGCGGCAACGTGGATCAGGTTGAAATCCAGGAAAGCGCCAGCGGCAAGGTGGTCTCCGGCCACACGCGCGACAATCAGCGCTTTACCGTCCAGGCGCCGCGAGACGACGGCCTGATTAAGGATTTGCTCGACAATGACGTCGATATCGAAGCGCGTCCGCCGGAGCGGCGCTCGATTGTCATCGATATCCTCATCAGCCTGTTGCCGGTGCTGGTTCTGGTCGGGCTGTGGGTCTACTTCATGCGCCAGATGCAGGGTGGCGCCGGCGGCCGGGGCGGCGCGATGAGTTTTGGCAAATCGCGCGCCAAGCTGCAGGGCGAGGATCAGATCAAGGTCACCTTCAACGACGTGGCCGGTTGCGAAGAAGCCAAGGAAGAGGTCACCGAACTGGTCGAGTTTCTGCGCGATCCGGGCAAGTTCCAGCGGCTTGGCGGCCACATTCCCAAAGGCGTGCTGATGGTCGGCCCGCCGGGCACCGGCAAGACCCTGCTGGCGCGTGCTATTGCCGGTGAGGCCAAGGTGCCGTTTTTCTCGATCTCCGGCTCGGATTTCGTCGAAATGTTTGTCGGCGTCGGCGCCTCGCGCGTGCGCGACATGTTTGAAACGGCCAAGAAACACGCGCCGTGCATTATCTTCATCGACGAGCTCGACGCGGTTGGACGCCAGCGCGGTGCCGGTCTTGGCGGCGGCCACGACGAGCGCGAGCAGACGCTTAACCAGTTGCTGGTCGAAATGGACGGCTTCGAGGGCAATGAAGGCATCATCATGATTGCCGCCACCAACCGCCCTGACGTTCTCGACCAGGCCCTGCTGCGGCCGGGCCGTTTTGACCGCCAGGTGGTTGTCCCCCTGCCGGACCTCAAGGGCCGTGAACAGATCCTCAAGGTGCACATGCGCAAGGTGCCGCTGGATGACAACGTCAATGCGCGCAACATCGCGCGCGGCACGCCGGGCTTTTCAGGGGCCGATCTGGCCAACCTGGTCAACGAGGCAGCGTTGTTTGCCGCTCGACAGGACTCAAAATCCGTTCAGCACGATCATTTCGAGCTGGCCAAGGACAAGATCATGATGGGCGCCGAGCGCCGCTCAATGGTCATGTCCGAAGACGACAAACGTCTGACCGCTTACCATGAAGCGGGCCACGCCATCGTCGGTCGCCTGGTACCCGAGCATGATCCGGTCTACAAGGTCACGATCATCCCGCGCGGCCGGGCGCTGGGCGTGACCATGTTCCTGCCGGAAGAAGACAAGTACAGCATGAACAAGATTCAGCTTGAATCCCAGCTTGCCAGCCTGTTCGGTGGTCGAGCTGCCGAAGAGCTGATCTACGGCAAGGACAAGGTCACCACCGGCGCATCCAACGATATCGAACGGGCCACCGAAATCGCGCGCAGCATGGTCTCCAAATGGGGCCTGTCCGACGAGCTCGGCCCGCTGTCCTACGATGAAAGCGAAGGCGAGGTGTTTCTCGGCCGTTCGGTAACCCAGCACAAAAGCGTGTCCGACGAAACGCATCGCAAGATCGACAAGGAAGTGCGCCGGATCATCGACGAAGCCTATGGCAAGGCCCGCACGATCCTCGAAGAAAATCGCGAGCGGCTGGAACTGATGACCGAAGCCCTGATGCGCTACGAAACGATCGATTCCCGGCAGATTGACCAGATCATGGACGGCCAGGAACCCGATCCGCCTGAAGGCTGGAACGACAGCGATCCGCCGGCCGGCGGCGACAGCGACGATCTGGACAAAGAGCCTTCGGGGCAGCCTGCGCTGGGCTGAACACTTGAATCAGCCGGCCTGTTCGAACTCCAGCAGGGCGCGCTTGCGGCCGATTCCCCAGCGATAACCACCCAGACGGCCGTCAGCGGCCAGCACCCGGTGACAGGGCACCACCACGGCAGCGGGATTGGCCCCGCAGGCCTGGGCCACTGCCCGGGCTGCCTTGGGCCGTGACAGGCGGCGGGCCAGCTCCGCGTAGCTGATCGTTTGCCCGGCTGGAATCTTTTGCAGCGCCGCCCAGACTTCAAGCTGAAAGCCGGTGCCGCGTAGATCCAGAGCCATGTTTTCCGGCGGCCGACCGCGCTCGATCAGGTCCAGAACGGTTGACATCGCCTTTCCGGCCCCCGATTTGGCCTGCTCAAGCCGAGCGTGTTGAAAGCGCTGCCTCAATTCTTCGATCAAGGCATCGTCATCATCGCCCAGCAGCACCGCGCACAGGCCGCGAGCGCTGCTGGCAACCAGCACTCGGCCGAGCCGGGATGCGGCGGTTTCATATTTGATCGCTTCGTCAGTCATGCCTGTTGTTCCTGGGTGGGGTTTCTGAACAATTCTGGCTTGCTTGATCGTAGTCTTCTATGCAAAGGGGAGTTTCAATTAGCTCCATTGTCCATTTCACGCAGTCGAAATCGGCCGAGGGCGATGGCCTGCAGGCGTTTATCCTGGCCCACGCCCAGGTCGTATTGCCGAACTGCATCGGGGAAATCAAAGCTTAGAACAAGCCTGTCGGTGTCGGTCAATTCTGCGGGAATGCTTGCTTCAATCTTCGTGCCCAGACGTTCTCTCAGCTCCCAGCGTGCGACCTCAGTGTTTCCAACACGCAAGATGATTCGCTGTTTTGGCCAGACCTTGCCGTGAGTGCCTGGTATCAGCCACATCTCAAGCGCAAGCGGATGCTCACTGGCGTCGATTGGAATATCGAGCGTCGCTTCATATCCGTTGTTCCACACGATGTTGGGAAATGGGGACGACCAACCACGCCCGAGGTAGCCTGTTGCCTCGCCCTCCAGCCCGACATTGCTGAGTGTCCCATAGCGATACTTTGGCCTATGAACTGCACGCGGTCGTGGTTCGAGGTATTCGTAGCTGTCCGGCGTGTAAAGTGAACCCGCAATACGCACAATCTGCAAGCTGTCCTTCGCTGATCCATGGTACATCGTATAGTGACGTGCTCGTGTCTGCGTTTCCGGAATGTCGAATACTGAAAGGCCATCTCCATTGGAGTCAAGGCCCTGATCGCTGTAGATTGTGGCGGCAACATCGGTCACTGAGGTTTGCGCGCGGGAATACTGGAGTGGGCCTTCACTATCTTTCCGCTTGACCGCCAGTAGCGCAAGCATGCGCTTGGGGGTAAATGCTGGTTCAAAGGCACCACCATGGTCGCTTTGCACGACAATCATGCTTCCATCGTATAGATCATTTTCCCTGAGCGCCTGAAAGAGATCGAGCAGAGCAAAAACTGTTGCGCGCGCTTCGTTCTTGTAGTTTTCTCGTGTGTTGGGCAGTGCTGTAGATGCCGGCGACCCGTCCGCGTTGGTTACGTAAGGAGGGTGAGGCGGCCAGACATGAATGAAGTGATAGCTTGGCCTGGCATCCACTACCCGGAGTTGTTCTGCGTAGTTCCTCAGATAGTTTCGATGGGCAAAGGCTCTGGATTGATGGGCTGAATCGTCAAATAGTCTGGCTATACGCCAATTGTGGTCGTTATAAACCCAGTTTCGGGCCAGGTGTGGTACGGACCGAAACAGCATGAGATCGACTGCCTGCAAGGCTTCCGACCGTGCACGCGCTTTCGGAGAGTCGTCAAGCAGGTCCGGTATGCGAAAGCTGGTGCTGTGTCGAGTGCCCGTCATGGAGAGAATCAGGCTGAGATTGACTCGATAGCCGTGATCGTAGAGCTGACTCGGCAGGCCTTGTTCGGCAGCTCTTTTATAGAATTCGCTATCGGTAGTTTGTCCGTCAAAGTCATGGCCCAGGAAAATTGAGGGGATGGCCAGACTTGTGTATGGCGCAGCCGCCGCGTTTTCGGTGAACAGAATGAATCCGTCGAACGCTGACTCCAGACCCTCTTCTTCAACTATTTCCTTGAAGATATCTGTCTGGAAATTGTCGAGCACGACATGCACGATGTTGTGCTCTTTTGAGTATTCAAACAAGGATTCGGGCGGTCCGCTTGGTCCATCGGGTTCACCGAACCAATCCGCTTGTTTGAAACCGGTCAGCATCGGAATGGCCGCGAGCAGTTGCACGGCCAGCAGGAGCAAAGCAGCAGGCATCAGGAGTGGTACCAGTCGGTCCCGCCTGACCAGAGCGATCCAGGCCAGCCCAATCCACAGAAGAATGTCGAGGTACGCCAAACCCGAGAAGGCTTCCCAGTTCAGGCCACGGCCATCAAGCTCTCCGTAATCGTGAACAAGAAAGTTGCTTTGTGCCCATATCAAGCAGCCAAGCGCTAGACTTAGACCCAAATAGCCATCACGCCAGGAGCCTCTCAAGGCCGTGCCGATCAGTATCAGGATTGCCCAGGCGATTCCGGCCATGGGGACCAGAGTTGCCTGCCAACTGAGAATTCCGCTTGTGAACTCCTCTCGGTTGCTGTCGAAAACGCCCAATGGGCCGAACAGAAAGAAGCTCAGAGCGGGAAGTGCGGTGACTATCGCAATGGTTGGCAAGCTGCGATTGGAGTTGGCGGTCTGCCCAGACATGGCTTACAGGATGGTCAGTTGGCCGACGGTTAGTGTTTCACCCGAACCCGGATCGTGGATCCGCAGTTCATGATTGCCGACAGAAAGTTCGCCGTAGTGCGGAACGCGCGCGGTCACGATGCCCGAACGGACCGTAGTGGGCAAGGGTTTGCCATCAAGCACGAGCTGTGAGCCGTCGGGCGCGCAACCGATTCGCACCCAGAATGCGGCGCTGCCGTCGGACTGTTCGTTGAATACCTGGCCCTGGGGCACATGATCCGGCCCCCAGCGTTCGATTTCGCAAAATACTTCGGACTTGCGACCGTTATCGAGCGTGGCCGCAGGTGGCATAGGCCGTACGGTAAGGTGGCCTACCCGCTGGGCAACGTTGCGTGCAGTTTCGACCATGAGCAACTCATACATGCCGGGCTGGTTAATGATTCGTTCCATATAGTCGGGTTCAAGACTGGCAGTCACGACACCTGGCTCGAAATGCGTGGCCAGCTCGACGCCATTGAGTACCAGCCGCGTTGAACCGGGAACGGGCTCAGCCACGCGTATCCAGAATCCCCCCCGACCGTTACCAATTGGGTTGAACATCTCCCCCTGGATGGTTTCATTTGGCCCCCAGCGCTCAATTTCGGCAAACGGCTCAAACTCAAGCTCCGGCATGTCGGCTCGTTTTGGCTCGCCCAGGCTACGCGTCTGTGCGGCAAGCGCCAACAGCATGCACTCGGTACGGGCCAGTTGCCAGCCGCCGATGTCGATCCGTTCACCCTCGCGATGATCGCGAGCGATACGCTGGTCAAGCGCTTCGCCCAGGTTTTCGGAGTTGGCGCCGTCAAGTTGTTCGAGCAGGTCGGTCGCAATGTCTTTGTCAGAAAACATCCCGCGGCACACCGGCCCGACGAATTCAATGCCCACGAGGCTGGCCGCTAGCTCGCGCAGGGCTGCCTCGGCTCCCGGCGATCCGGCAGAGGTGGCCAGCGGTGCTTCGGACTGATTTTTGCAGCCGGCCAGCAGTTTTAGCTGCAGCAGCCCGACAAGGGACAGGCCGCCCAACTTCAGTAGCGTTCGACGTTGCATCAGCCGCCCTCCAACGCCTGGTCCAGATGCTTGGCCATTCGCGAGGCGAGTGCTACGATGGTCAGGGTCGGGTTGGCAAATCCGGACGATGGGTAGACGGAGCTGCCAGCGATATACAGATTGTCTCGGTTCCAGACTCGACCGTCCGGGTTGACAACACCGTGTTCAGCGTCAGCCGCCATACGGGTCGTACCCATATGGTGCAAGCCCACTCCGACATGCTCGTCCGCGGAAGGCAGTGACTGCCGCTCCCACTTGACCCGCGCCCGATTACCTGTGCTGACAGCCTCCATCCATCGCTCGAAGAGCGCGACAACCGGTTTGAAATCAGATTGGGGCAGGTGCCAGTGCAGATTGGGGCGCCGCAGCCCGAAAGCGTCGCGGCTGTCGGTGAGCGTGATGCGACTTTCCGGATGCGGTGTCGGGGCATTGATCATGCTGATGCGGTAATGCGCACCCGCATCGCCGCCGGCGAAGGGATTGTTCCAGTAGGCAGAAGGCAGAACATCGCCGGGTTTGCTGGCGGAGACCAGCAGACAGGAGTTCGGGCCTGCCATGTCGGGCTCGGGGGCGATGACGGTCATTACATCTTCTCCTGCAACCTGGCCGCGTTCGTACTGCAGGCCTTCGCGGGCCAGAATGCTGCCCGGTGTGAAGCCAAAGTGGTCCATGAAGCAGCGCCCCACGAGGTCGGACTGGTTGCCCGGCACTTTCGCCTGATTGAGCAAAAAGCGCGCATTCTCCACACCACCCAAGGCAATGACGAACTGCCGGGCGCGGATTTCGCAGCGCTTGCCGTCGAGCGTAACTGCCTGGGCCGAACGCACCGAGCTGGTTGATTGCTCCAGGCTGACTACGTTGAGGTTCACCCGGCAATCGATATTGCCGTTGTTCCGAAGGGCCTCGCGGTAGCGAGTACCGAAGCGGGTCGGCGGGCTGAAGCGAAAGAAAAGGTGGCGAAAGCCGGTGTCGTCGAGATCAAGTAAACGCGCGCGGGCTTCGAGCCGGATGCTTTCCGGATCGTAATCTGCACTGCCGACCTCGCACCACTGTTCCGCCCGTTCGTACCAGGATTGCAGCTCGGCGGCTTTGAGGGGCCAACCGGGCAGGTCGCCGGCGGGCAGGTCAGTGAAGTCGCGTTCATCGAAGGGACGGACCCATCCGCCCCAGTGGTTGGATGTGCCGCCAAGCCATCGAAGCCGTGAGCCCGTTAACGGATAAGTGCGCCCGGATGTGGAGTTGTCGTAAGCCGAGGCAGCCTCGCCCGGCGTATCGAGTCCGCCGCCTTCGATCAGCAAGACCCGGTGGCCGGATTCAGCCAGTTCCAGCGCCAGCACGATTCCAGCGGGTCCTGCGCCAGCAATGGCAACATCCGCCTCGAGTACGGTCGGAAGATTCTCCCGCGCGTTGACGATCATCTACGAAGAGCGGTCCAGGTTGCGGTAACGGCCAAGTATACCGGAGGGTTATTCGACTTTCGGCGCTATAATCGCCTCCCCCCCGAATCGAGGAATCGATCGGAGTATCAATGGGCCGAACTCTGATCGGCACTCCCCATTCCTCAAAGCATTTGAGCAAAACGATGAGACTACTCGATAGTTCTTTCCGTGATCCGGCCGGCTTCATGTTCAAGCAGGATGGCCGTTTGTACCGCCAGGTCAATCAAACCGGGCGGCCCAGCTATGAGCGCCTGATGGAATCCGGTCTGTATGACGAACTGAGCACCCGTGGCTGGCTGGTGGCGCATCACCCGGTGGAATTCGCGCCGCCCCGGCCCGAGACCGCCTTTTGCGTCATTGAGCCCGAGCCGCTGGCCTTTATTTCCTGGCCATACGAATGGAGTTTCAGCCAGTACCGGGATGCCGCGCTGCTCACGTTGGACGTGCAGCTTGCCGCCCTGGAGCACGGCATGGTGCTCAAGGATGCCTCGGCCTACAACGTCCAGTTTTGCAACGGCAAGGCGCTGCTGATCGACACGTTGAGCTTTGCTCCCTATGAGGAAGGTCAGGTCTGGTCAGGCTACCGGCAGTTCTGCCAGCATTTCCTGGCGCCGCTGCTGCTGATGGCCCGACGGGATGTTCGTCTCGGGCAGCTTATGAAAGTGCATATCGACGGCATTCCGCTGGATTTGGCCAGCGCTCTGCTCGGTCGTCGCAGTTGGGCGCGGCCGGGCATCCTGATGCATCTGCACCTGCATGCCCGCGCGCAGGCCCGCTACGCCGGTTCGGAAGAATCGCGGCAGAAATCAGCGAGCAGGCCGCGGCCGCTGAGCAAAACCGGGCTGGTCGGGATTGTCAGCGGTCTCAGGAGCTTGATTGCCAGGCTGGACTGGACGCCGGCTGGCACCGAATGGGGCGACTATTATCAGGCGACCAACTATTCTGATGACGCCTTTGCCGCCAAGCGTCGCCAGATCGAGCAGTTTCTTGACGAAATTAAACCGGATACAGTCTGGGATCTGGGCGGCAATACCGGGGTGTTCAGCCGTATTGCTTCCCACCGCGGGATTGACACGGTCTGTTTTGATATCGATCCGGCCGCCGTCGAGATCAACTATCGGCGCGTGCGCGAAAAAGATGAGCAGCATCTTCTGCCACTGCTTATGGACCTGACCAACCCCAGCCCGGCGCTGGGCTGGGCCGGTGCTGAGCGCGATGCGCTGCACCAGCGTGGTCCGGTCGATTGCGCCATGGCCCTGGCGCTGATTCATCATCTGGCCATTTCCAATAATGTGCCGTTGGAACAGATCGCTGCCTACTTTGCGCGGCTGTGCACTCACCTCATCATCGAGTTTGTGCCCAAGACAGACAGCCAGGTGAAGCGCTTGCTGAGTTCTCGTGAGGACATCTTTGACCAGTATCACGAACAAGGGTTTGAGCAGGCATTTTCAAGTAATTTCGAGATTGTATCCAGCCATCCGGTGCAAGGTTCAGAGCGCAGGCTCTATCATCTGCGCCGGCGGTCGTGAACACGCGACGCGCACTCAAGTGGGGTAGAGCCGTTACAATTTGATGAATCAAACGCCAGCCTGGCCCAAAACCATTCAGGAAATTCAGAATGAAAGCCTTTTTTTTGCTCTGCGCACTGCTGTTGATTGCCCCGGATGCTCAAGCGTATCTTGATCCTGGCAGCGGTAGCGCCATCCTGCAGGGCGTGCTGGGTGCGCTGGCGGCGATTGCCCTTACGCTGAAACTCTATTGGCACCGACTGCTGCGCATGCTGGGTCTGCGCAAGCCGACCGAAGCGGAGCGTTCTGCAAGCGTCCGATCCGAGGCCAGTACAGACCGCAACGACGCCTGACGCATGGGAAATAAGGCAAGCTTGCGCCGCGGCCGGCTTGCAGCGCTGCTGGGCCTGATTTTTGCAGCGGCCACAGGGGCCGGCGCAGCGGCAGCATCCAGTGCAGACTGGCTGGCCGTTGAGCTTGGCGATGAGCCGGGGCAGGGCACGCCAGTCTTCCAGATTGCGGTTCCGGGCCAGGCCGATCCACGCTCGCTGATCTCCAGCGACGATAAATCAGGTTCCCGCCATCTGGCCCTGTCGCTGGCCGGGATCAACGCCTGGAACCGACAGGACACTGAATCCGGACAGCGGCGCTGGATCAGCAGTGATGATCAGTGGGTGCTAGATCTGCGCCTCACGCCGGGCGAATCCGCATATCGATCGCTGCTGGAAGTGACGCTCGGTGCCCGACACTCGAGCGCTGAAGCGCAGGATCTAAACCTTCAAATAGGCCCCGGAATTGGTGAGCTGCCCCGGCCGGAGCTGGGTATTGCCACCTCGCTGTACTCCTACACGCGGCCGAGCATTTTTCACGCCGACGAAGTGGCTGTGCCGGCAGCCGATGACGCGCCGCTGGCGCTGGCTGAAGGCGACTGGGCCGGGCTGCACAGCCGCTATTTTGCCGTGCTGCTCTATCCGCTGTCTTTTGAAACTTTGCAGGAAGTCACTTTCGGCCAGGCTGAACCCGCCGACGAAGCGCTGGCAGACTATTTGCCGTGGATGCAGCTTCGGCTTGGCGTGCCGCCGCTCGATGCGGATCAACAACAGACCTGGCAGTTTGAGGTGTTTTCCGGCCCCAAATCCCGCGCCGCGCTGGCCGCCGGTGAGAACGCGCAGGGCGACTATTCGAAGCTGTTGTTCGAGGGTTTGTGGGGCTGGATGCGCGGGCTTTCCCTCGGCCTGCTGTGGGCACTTGAAGCCTTGCAAAGCCTGGTGTTGAGCTGGGGATTGGCCATCTGCCTGCTGGCCGTGCTGGTCCGGCTGCTGCTCTATCCGCTGGGCCGCTGGGCGCTGTCCAGTCAGCAGCGCTTTTCTGAAGTGCAGGCTGAAATTGCCCCGGAAATTCGCGAAATCAAGCATAAATACAAAGGTGGCGAGCAAAGCGAACGCATACTCCAGCTCTATGAGCAGCGTGGAGTCAGTCCGCTGGCCGGCCTAAAGCCCCTGCTGATCGTGCTGATTCAGATTCCGGTGTTTGTGGCCCTGTTTCACGTCCTCGGCCAGGTGTTCGAGTTCCGCGACGCCTCGTTTCTCTGGATCGAGTCGCTGGCCGAGCCCGATCGTCTGTTCACGTTTGGCAGCAGCCTGCCGTTTTTCGGCGCCTGGTTCAATCTGCTGCCAGTGCTGATGGCGCTTACAACGCTCGCCTCCATTCGATTGTCGCCCGCGCCCGCGGCCAGTCCCGCCGAAAGGCGACGTCAGAATATATTTCTGTGGCTGTTGGCAATCGCCTTCTTTTTGCTGTTCTACCCGTTCCCTTCCGGAATGGTGCTGTACTGGATCATGGCCAACTTACTGTATATCCTTCAGTTTCGGCTGACCCAGCGCAAAGTCCGACCGGCAGCGGATGGCCCGGCATGAGCTCCAAATCCGATCACGACTGGATGCAGGACGCCCTGGCGCAGGCCCGGTCTGCAGAGGCGCTGGGTGAAGTGCCGGTTGGCGCGCTGCTGCTGGATGCCGAAGGGCGGCTGATTGGCGAAGGTTTCAACCGGGTGATCGCTGATGCCGACCCGACCGCCCATGCTGAAATTGTTGCACTGCGTCAGGCTGCGCGAAACATGGGTAACTACCGCCTGCCTGGCAGCACCCTGTACGTCACGCTAGAGCCGTGCGCCATGTGCGCCGGCGCGCTGGTCAATGCGCGCGTCAGGCGCGTGGTTTACGGCGCTGACGATCTGCGCGCCGGCGCCCATCATTCCGTATTCGAAGTATTGAGCTGCCCGAAGCTGAATCATCGCTGTGAAGTCAGCGCCGGCGTCGGGGCCGAGGAATCGGCCGAACTGCTGCGCCGCTTTTTTCGGGAGCGCCGATAGCCAGGCCCCAATCAATCCAAGCATTCCGACCCCCAACGGTGCTACCATTTCGGGCTGATCTGGATTTCCCCAAGGACGAAAACAATCGTGAAGAATTCACTCAAATTGCTGACCCTGGCCATTTCGGCCAGTCTGCTGCTGGCCTGCACCGAGCAGGCTCCACCGCCGCCGGTTGCTCCCGAGGCGCCTGAAATGACAACTCCAACAGATGCCGCACCGGCCGATGAGTCGGCGACTGCCACGGAGGCTGAGTCTGCTGTGAACGACAACCCGCTGCTGGCAGATAGTGAGCTGCCATACGGTATGCCGCCGTTTGACCAGATTGAGTCTGCGCATTTCCTGCCCGCTTTCGAGGCCGCCATGGAAGCGCATCTCGACGAGATCGAGGCGATTGCAGGAAACGAAGAAGCCCCGAGCTTCGACAACACCATTCTGGCCATGGAACGCTCCGGCCAGCTTCTGCAGCGCACCGGCCGGGTGTTTTCCAACCTGAGCGGCACGGTTACTGACGACACTCTGCAGGACACCCAGCGCCAGATGGCGCCGAAATTTGCCGCCCACAGCGATTCGATCAGCCTCAACGGCGAGCTGTTTGCGCGGATTCAGACCCTTTATGAAGGGCGTGAGGAGCTGGGGCTGGATTCCGAGGGTCTGCGCCTGCTGGAGGAGTACTACACCGATTTCGTGCGCGCCGGCGCCCGGCTTGATGAGGAGCAGAAGTCGACGCTGCGCCAGATGAACAGCCGCCTGGCCGAGCTGACCACCGAGTTTAGCCAGAATGTTCTCCACGAAGTCAACGCTTCGGCTGTGGTTTTCGACAGCCGTGAAGCCCTGGCTGGCCTGCCCGATTCGAGAATCGAATCCGCAGCCGGTGAAGCGGCCGATCGGGAGCTTGAGGAGGGCAGCTTCGTTATCACCCTGCTAAATACCTCCGGCCAGCCGCCGCTGTCCAACCTGGACGTGCGCGAGTCGCGTCAGCGCATTCATGAAGCATCGCTGGCTCGCGGTTCACGCGGCAATGAATATGACAACACCGGCATCGTGGCCGAAATAGTCAAGCTGCGCGCCGAGCGCGCCCGGATGCTGGGCTACGACACCCACGCCGATTACGTGCTGGAAGATCGCACCGCCCAGACGGTCGACGCTGTCAACGACATGCTCGGCCAGCTGGCCCCGATTGCGGTGGCCAACGCCCGCCTGGAGGGTCAGGACATCCAGGAAATGATCAACGCCAGCGAAGACGAGCCGTTCGAGCTGGCCTCCTGGGACTGGGCTTACTACGCCGAGAAAGTTCGTCAGGAGCGCTACGCCTTTGACGAATCGGAAATCAAGCCGTACTTCGAGATGAACAACGTGCTGGTAAACGGCGTGTATTTCTCCGCCGAAAAGCTGTTCGGCATTACCTTCAAGGAACGCCCGGATCTGCCTGCCCATCATGCCGATGCCCAGGTCTGGGAAGTCTTTGATGCCGATGGCAGTGAGCTGGGCATCGTCGTCAACGACTTCTACGCCCGCAGCATCAAGCGCGGCGGTGCGTGGATGAACTCCTATCAGGTCAATTCCGGCCTGCTTGGCGGCCATCCGGTCATCGGCATGCATCTGAACGTGCCCAAGCCGCCCGCTGGCGAGCCGACTTTGCTGACCTGGGATGAAGTCACCACCATGTTCCACGAGTTCGGACACGTCGTCCACGGCCTGTTTTCTGACGTCGAATATCCGAGCTTTGCCGGCACTGCCGTGCCGCGCGATTTCGTCGAATACCCGTCACAGGTGTATGAAATGTGGGCCTCATGGCCGGAAGTGCTGGCCAACTATGCCCAGCATTACGAAACCGGCGAGCAGATTCCCCAGGAACTGCTGGACAAGGTGATCGAAAGCGAGCAGTTCAACGAAGGCTTCGCCACCACCGAATACCTGGGAGCTGCCATTATTGACCAGGCTCTGCACCAGCTCAGTCCCGATGAGACCCCGGCCGCCGATGCCGTCATGGATTTCGAGGCCCGGACTCTTGCCGAACACGGCCTGGACTACGCACCGGTTCCGCCGCGTTACCGCACGCCGTATTTCTCGCACGCCATGGGCGGCTACGATGCCGGCTACTACTCATACATCTGGAGCGAGGTGCTGGATGCCGACAGCGTGCTGTGGATCAAGGAAAACGGCGGCCTGGACCGCACTACCGGCCAGCACTATCGCGACACCATCCTCTCCCAGGGCGGCAGCAAACCAGCCATGGAGCTGTATCTGGAATTTGCCGGCCGCGAGCCGTCGATTGAGCCGCTGCTGGAACGCCGTGGACTGATTATCGATAGCGAATAGCTCCACCAAAGCTGCAAGTAACAGTAATACCAACAACAATCCCGGCTTCTGCCGGGATTGTCTTTTTGAGCCAATAGGTTTGTTTAGCCCTACAAGCGCGAAACGCCGGCCGATACGGTGCGGAGAGTGTGCCGCGGTGGCGGGATTTGGTAGGCGCGACTGGTTTAGATCCTAAGTGGGGCAAGCCGTGGAGCTTCGAGTTGATCACACTTGAGCAAACGGGCCAGTCGGACTAGACTAACTGAACCAAGTCGCGTATATGCAATCGAATCTCTCATGACGACTGAAACCATCAACATCCACGAAGCAAAAACCCATCTTTCGCGCCTGGTCGAGAAAGCAGCGCGGGGTGAGAGTTTCGTCATTGCCAAGGCTGGCAAGCCCATGGTTCGTGTCATTGCTCTGGACACGCCCACCGGGGAAGAATGCCAGCGCATCGGCTTTCTTGAAGGTCGTATCGAAGTGCCTGACGACTTTGACGAGATCGGGCGTGAACAAATCGCCGAAATGTTCAGCGCGTGAATCATCTGCTGCTTGATACCCACCTGTTGTTGTGGGCTGCTGCGGGAGACGAGCGTCTTTCCGGAACCGTGGTCAGTCGTCTGGAGGACGAAAACACGCAACCACTGTTCTCGGCGGCGTCGATCTGGGAAGTAGTGATCAAGACCGGACTGGGCCGCAAGGACTTTCGGGTCGACCCCTCGCTGTTTCGTAGAGGCCTGCTGGATAACGGCTATCAGGAACTTCCCATTACCAGCGCACATACGCTGGCTGTTGGCCGGCTCCCGGACCATCACCGTGATCCATTCGACCGAATCCTGGTGGCCCAGGCTATTGAGGAGGGGATCGAACTCCTGACCAGAGATCGGACCCTGGCCGTCTATCCCGGCCCGATTACCCTGGTTAGCTGAAGCATTGTTTGCTCGGCAACCTTATACATCGCATTCAGGGCTTCCAGAATGGCCAATTTTGACTGCGGCCTTCAAGTGCGAAGGGCCAACCGATACAATACGGAGTGTGCCGAGGTGGCGGAATTGGTAGACGCGCCTGGTTTAGGTCCAGGTGGGGCAACCCGTGGAGGTTCGAGTCCTCTCCTCGGTACCAGATTTGATACAGTTGAATGGCAGCAATTGCAGGTCGTTTACGTATAGTTACTGAACAAGTGTTATTCCGTCGACGGCAACGGCAACCGACCGACCAGGGAAAAAGGGGCGACCTGGTGGGGTACCGTGGGTTCGAATATCGAGCCGAAATGTCGAGTTGGCGGAATACCCCAGCCTGAGCCACCTTCGGCGGCAGGCTGGATCCTCACGGCAGACCACGAGGGCGTGATGAAGGTTTTAAGCGTGTTTGGCACTCGACCCGAAGCCATAAAAATGGCTCCGGTTGTCAAGGCCCTGGCGGCCGACCCTGGTATCGAAAGTCGGGTCTGCGTTACGGCCCAGCACCGGGAGATGCTCGACCAGGTTCTGGCGCTGTTCGGGATTCGTCCTGACGTGGATTTGGATCTGATGCAGTCCGGCCAGGATTTGACAGCCATCACCCGTCGTGTGCTGAGCGGCTTGCAGCCCGTCCTGAAAGCCGAAGCGCCCGATCTGGTGCTGGTCCACGGCGATACCACAACAACTTTCGCCGCCGCTCTGGCTGCCTATTATCAAAAGATTCCGGTTGGCCACGTTGAAGCCGGTCTGCGCACCGGCAATAAGTATGCTCCTTGGCCCGAGGAAATGAACCGTCGCCTGGCCGGAGCGATTACTACCCATCACTTCGCTCCCACCGATCGCGCCAGAGATAATCTGACCGCCGAGGGCGTGGACCCAGCCAGCATCACAGTAACCGGCAATACCGTTATTGACGCCTTGCTGGAGATCGTTGAGCAGGCCAGGGCAGACCAGCGGCTGTTGGGCGCTTATCCATTCCTGCGCAGCGACAAACGCCTGGTCTTGGTCACCGGTCATCGACGTGAGAACTTTGGCACCGGTTTCGACAACATCTGCCGCGGATTGGCGGAGCTTGCCGGGCGTGACGACGTGGAGATTGTCTATCCGGTCCATCTCAATCCCAGCGTGCAGCGACCGGTCCGCGAAATCCTCTCGGGCCGCAGCAATGTGCACCTGATCGAACCTTTGGACTATCTGCCCTTCGTGGCACTGATGGACCGTGCCCACCTCATCATCACTGATTCGGGCGGCGTTCAGGAAGAAGCGCCGTCGCTGGGCAAGCCGGTGCTGGTCATGCGCGAGACCACCGAGCGCCCCGAAGCCGTGGAAGCCGGAACGGTGCGTCTGGTCGGTGCCGACCAGCGCCGAATCGTGTTTGAAGCAAGCCGTTTGCTTGATGATGAAAGCGCCTACCGGGCCATGTCTCGCGCACACAACCCGTACGGTGACGGTCTGGCCGCGGGCCGGATTGTCAATCGGCTGCTGGAACAATTACCAAATCGTTTGCGCGAGGCGGGTCATGGTTGACCGAGGAGTAAATATGGAATCAATTGCATCCGATGCCGCGCTGAAAGCAACTGACGCTCAGCCGGCGACGACTCAGAGTCAGCAGCTGGCCACAGTATTGCCTGATACGCATCGTCGCGTATGCGTTGTTGGCCTGGGATACATTGGACTGCCGACCGCCAGTATGCTCGCCGGCCGTGGCTGCCAGGTACATGGCGTCGATATCTGCAGTGAAATCGTTGAGGTTATCAACAGCGGCAGAATTCATATCCGCGAGCCTGATCTGGATATCGCGGTGAAATCAGCCGTTGATCTCGGCAGGCTGCAGGCCAGCGTAACACCGGCGCCGGCCGAGGTCTTTATCCTGGCTGTGCCGACACCGTTCAAGGATGGCAATGAGCCGGACCTGAGTTACGTCGAAGCGGCCAGCAGAAGCATCGCCCCGATGGTTAAACGTAATGACCTGGTGATCCTTGAGTCCACCAGCCCGGTGGGCACTACCGAAAAGGTCGCCGCCTGGCTGGCCGAAGAACGGCCGGATTTGGCCACTGCCGACAAACATCAGACCAACCCGCTTGACGGGGTTCACGTTGCGCACTGCCCGGAGCGCGTGCTTCCGGGTCAAGTCATGCGCGAACTGGTGGAGAACGACCGCACGGTTGGCGGCATCGACAGCGCATCGACTCAGGCGGCCGCTGACTTTTACCGGACTTTTGTGAAAGGCGAAGTGCTCGAAACCGATGCCCGCACGGCCGAAATGAGCAAGCTTGCCGAAAACAGCTTTCGCGACATCAATATTGCCTATGCCAACGAGTTGTCCATGATATGCGACAAGCTCGGAATTGATGTCTGGAAACTTATTGACCTGGCCAATCACCATCCGCGCGTGAATATTCTTCAGCCCGGTGCCGGAGTAGGTGGACACTGCATCGCCGTCGACCCCTGGTTTATCGTCAGCCAGGCCCCGGAACAGGCTCGCCTGATCCGAACAGCGCGGGAAGTCAATAACGAGAAGCCACGTTGGGTCATCAATCAGGTCAAGCAAGCAGTCGCGGACCATCTGATAGCCAATCCCGACAAGGTTGTCAGGGATGTCACTATCGCCGGCTATGGTCTTGCATTCAAACCCAATATAGATGACTTGAGAGAAAGTCCGGCCCTGAGGATTGCCGAAAGGCTGGCCGACCTGCATCCCGGAACCACACTAGTGGTAGAGCCGCATATCGAGAGCCTGCCAGCCAGATGTAAAGGAAGGCTGAGTCTTGTGGATCTGCAGGAGGCACATCAGCGGGCAGACATCGCCGTTCTACTGGTTGATCATGATGTGTTCAAATCTGCCCGGCCCCACAACATGGCTATAGTAGATACGCGCGGAATATGGTAAATGAGTACGGGGAAAGGCATGCACAATATAGCCGTTGACGGCGCGCGCTATAAAATCAACCTACCCCATGCAGAAACCGATTATATCCAGGGCAGGATTGCCAGTACCGGGCAACCTTATGAGCTTTCGATGCTCCAGAATATGGCAGCCCGTCTACAACCTGGCGATCTGGTGTTGGATATAGGCGCCAACATCGGTAACCACAGTCTCTACCTGGCCAGCGTCACTGAATGTGTTGTCCATGCTTTTGAGCCCAATATTGAACTCTGCCGTGGTCTTCAGAAATCGATACAGGCCAATGGGCTACAAGACCGCGTAACGGTTCACCAAGTCGGCGTATCATGTACTGCAGGTTTGGCGACGTTCAGGAATCTGGACGAATCAAATCTCGGTGCGCAGTCACTGGATGTGCAACATGACGTGGTAGACGCTCCGATCCGCCTGGTATGCCTTGATGATATGCAGTTCGACCTGCCTGTCAGTATGATCAAGGTCGATGTCGAAGGCATGGAGTTTGAAGTTCTGAAGGGTGCAATCAAGCTGATTCAGTCTGATAAGCCTATGCTTTATGTCGAGGCTCAGACAGTAACAGACTTTGAAGATCTTTCCAAGCTTTTGTATTCTTTCGGGTATTTCTATCTGAATACCTTTAATGCCACACCCACCCATTTGTTTATCCATGAAAGCAGATCAGATTCAGTTTCAGAAACTCGCCGCAATCTGTTTGAGAGCCAACTAACCGCCTATGCGCAGCGCTCAGAGGAGATTGCCCTGAGAGAGCTCTTGAATAATGCCAATCTGAAATATGCGGAAGCCACTGAGCGGGAGCGCAAAGTCAAGCAGAAACTCGAGTCGGCCAACCGTAAATATCGTGAGTCCAGTGAACAGCTAAGGCAATCGATAGAGCAGATACGTTCTTTCGAGCTGGACAAGAAGGAACTTGCGCTGATGAGCCGAGAGAACAGCCAGGGCTCAGACCGGATCCTGCAGCAGACAAAACTGGAACTGGAGAAGGCGAAAAATCAACTGGCTCTCCGTGATGAGCGCTTTGAGATGGAGAGAACGGCACTTGAAGCTCGTCACGCCCTTGAGAAAGAAATGCTGCAGAATGCGAAGCAGGAAGTAGAGGAAAAATTTCAGCAGATCAATGAGAAATATCAGATCGCGACTGATGAAACAATTCCGAATTTGAAGGAAAATATTAATCAAATGTCAGTCCGCCTGGAGACCCTTCAGCTATCGTCGCAGGACCTTTCTAAGCGGCTAATCAATCAGCAACGGGCCACCGCTGATGCCCATGCCAAGTACCGTCGTTTAACTTCAGAAAATATCCCGACTCTGAAATCAAAACTGGAGAGCCAAGACCGGCGCAGTCGGGAGCTTTTCCAACAAGTCCAGAATTTCAACACCAAACTCAAGGACGAGCGTCAGGCAAGAGCGAAGGCAGAACGTGCGCTCAGCGCAATCAAGATGAGCAAGACATGGAAGGCAGGCCGATATCTGCGCAAGGCATCCGGTTCGTTTGCGGATGCAATCAAGTTGCCTGTGCGTCTTTTCCGTTTGCGCAAGCAGCAGTCAGTTTTGCACTTGCCGCCTGTGCCGGAGGCGCGTCCCGCGGGCGAATCGTGGCCCACGAGCACTAAACCAGCGGCGTCTGTATCCAGTTCGGCCGGATTGAAAACTCAGTCACTATCAGACAAGCCCAGTCATGAATTACGCATCGCCTGCGTCATGGATGAGTTCACCTTTGGATCCTATCAACCCGAGGCTCAATTCACTCAGCTTACTCCAGAAAACTGGCAGCATGAGTTGGATGCTTGCCAGCCAGAATTGCTTTTTATTGAGTCTGCCTGGCGTGGGAAGGATAAACGCTGGGGTAGCAAGGTTGGGCACTGCAGTACAGAGCTCCGACATATTGTTTCCTGGTGTCAGGATCGGGGCATACCTACCTTGTTTTGGAACAAGGAGGATCCGGTTCATTTTGAAACCTTTTTGACTACGGCAAAGCTGTTCGATTTTGTCTTTACTACCGACATTGACTGCGTTCAACGCTACAAAGCAGCCTTGGGTCATAACCGAGTGTATTTTCTGCCATTTGCTTGTCAGCCCAAGATGCATAACCCTGTTGAAAAATATCAGCGCAAAGATGCTTTTTGCTTTGCCGGCGCCTACTATGCGCGCTATCCAGACCGCACGCGCGACCTGGAAAGCTTTGTCGCCGAATTGCCGGAAATCAAGCCGCTGGAGATATACGACCGCAACTACGGCAAAGGCCACCCGGACTACCAGTTTCCAGAACAGTATCAGCCTTATATTGTCGGCACGCTGCGATTTGACGAAATAGACAAGGCCTACAAAGGCTACAACTACGCTATTAACCTGAATTCCATCAAGCAATCCCAGAGCATGTTTTCGCGCCGGGTATATGAGCTACTCGGTTCCAACACATTGACCGTCAGCAATTTTTCTCGTGGTCTGCGGCTGATGTTTGGAGATCTGGTGCTTAGCAGCGACAGCGGCGAAGAAATCAAGCGTAGGCTGCAAACTCTGCAGAGGCAAGGGAGTATTGATCGCCTGCGTCTGGCCGGATTGCGGAAAGCCATGAGCGAGCATACCTACGGCGACCGTCTCAACTACATACTAGAGAAGATCACTGGCCAGCCGCGTAGAAATGACCTCCCCTCAGTGCATGTTATCGCTCCTGCGAATAGTCCGGAGGATGTCCAGCGTCAGCTTGCGGCAATCCAGCGTCAACAGGGCGTTTGCCTTAGTGCAACGATAGTGGTCAAGCCTGAGTTGGTGAACAGCGCCGAGCAACATATTAGAGAGAAAAGAGCAACCGGAAACGTTCAGGTCCTCCGTACCAGGGCCCTGCACGCGCAGGAGCTGCAGGATAAAAACCTGCTGCAACTCGTCAACGAGGAGGATTGGATCGCAGCGATGCATCCACGGGATCATTATGGCAGCCACTATCTGTTGGATATGCTGCTGGCGACTCGCTACACAGACGCCAAAATAATTGGTAAGGGCAGTTGGTACAAGCATCAGATCGGTAGCCTGCACCATGAAATCGAAAGCAGCTCCTATCAACCGACAGAGAGTCTGGCTGCACGCCGCGCTATTATCAGCCCGCAAATTGCCTTAAGCATTTCAGCATATGAATGGCTGCAATCAATCGATACCCACTACTACGACCAGCCACAGCAGTTTTCCGTGGATGGCTACAACTACTGCGAAAACCTCCCAGAAACCGCAAGCGATCTTCAAACTCAGGTGGATGACCTGCAATGTAACCAGGGCATCAGCCTGGCCCAAATGCTGAAAGAGGCAGAAGCCATCAGGCCGCTGGCAAGCAATATCGACAGCAAGCCACGTCTAAGTGGTAGACAGCTCGCGCAGTGGCTGAAGGGCAATAAGGTGAGGCTATCCCAAGCGGCTAGCAGCGATCGACTGCTGGAATCGGAAGTGGTCCGCCTCAGCCGGAATAAGGCTCTAAAGACACAAATCATTGGAAACACCCTGCATATCGAGTCCCACCTCGGAGACGGTGAGCATGAGTATATCTATGGATCGAAAAAGGTCCGGATAGAGGACCTTCGGCAACGACTAGAGCAGCCCGACGGCAAGCCGCTGGATATCCACTTTGCAACGGACCCAGGGCTGAATATTAACCTTGTAGTGCTGTACCTGGGCGCCACAGGTGACCGCCTGAGCCATCAAATGATAGCGGCCAACCGTAACAGCCGGCTGGAGCCACCGGAGAAAACTACACAAATCAAAGTTGGTCTGCGCATCTATGCGGCCGGAAGGGCCAGGGTCAACTCAGTTACATTCGGGCATCTAAACTTGGACCCTGGCTCTATTTTGGGACAGTCCGATGTGTTAGTGCTTACCAATCATTATCCCAGCTACGATGACCTGTATCGCAATGGATTTGTGCACACCCGGGTGCTTGGGTACGCGAGAAAAGGTGTCAAGGCAGACGTTTTCCGTCTGCGTCAGCATGAACCAATCAGGTGGCATGAGTTTCAAGATGTTGATGTTGCAACCGGGTCGCAATCCGCTCTTCGCAAAGTACTGAAAAGTGGTCGTTATCGCCATGTATTAGTGCATTTTCTCGACCCGTATATGTGGGACGTGTTAAAGGATTTCATTGACAAGATTCGGATAACGGTCTGGGTGCATGGCGCAGAAATTCATCCTTGGTATCGCAGGAAGTACAACATTGATACGCCTGAACAGGAAGAGATAGCCAGGGCAGAAAGCGAGGTTCGCATGAACTTTTGGCGCGACCTACTGCGCTCTATGCCAGATAATCTGCATATGGTATTCGTATCCCACTATTTTTCTTCTGAAGTAATGCAGGACCTGGGTTTTGATCTCCCGGCTGATAAATTCAGTGTAATCCACAATCCCATCGATACTGAACTGTTCAGCTACGTCGAAAAGGATCCGGAGCAGCGCAAAAAGATTCTTTCAATTCGGCCCTATACATCTCGTCAATATGCCAACGATTTGGCAGTTCAATGCGTTTTGGAGCTTTCAAAGAAGCCCTTCTTTGATCAGCTCAGCTTTACATTTATTGGTGATGGTGCGCTTTTTGAGGAAACCGTTTTGCCTCTTCGTCAGTTTGACAATGTGCACATTGAGCAGGGATTCATAACACAAGCCGAGATTGCATCGCTGCATAAAACGCATGGGATTTTTCTTTGTCCCACGCGCTGGGACAGTCAAGGGGTGTCCCGTGATGAGGCTATGGCTTCAGGGTTAGTGCCTTTGACAAATGCGATAGCTGCGGTGCCAGAGTTTGTCGATCAGAGTTGTGGCTTTGCTTTGCCGTCGGAAAGTGCGGAGCAGATAGCAGAGGCCGCAAGTGTTCTATTTGGTGATCCGGTTCTATTTCAGGAGTTATCAAGAAGTGCTGCTAAACGCGTACGTGATCAGTCAAGCACGCAAATGATTATTGGTGCGGAAATTAGCTTGCTTAGCAGAAAAGCAAGAATTAATGCTCGGAATAGGTAGTTTTGAGATCTAAATGAACCAAGTCGAATCTATTGAGAAAGACGAAGTGCTACGTGAGGTTGACCGGGCGGTGTCAGAGCGCCATATTGTTCGGCGCTCAGTAATTCTGTTTAGTAACAACAACGTAATTGCAGATGGCGAAGTGGTTGATCGGCAAACCTATATCGGTAAAGGTCGAAATATAAGATGCGAAGGAAGGCGAGTTCTAGGGGAGTATACCGGCGATAGAAAATCCTATCAAATGGTGATACATAATAAAAATGTGGGTTATGTTTTCAATGGGATAACTGTCAAGTACAGAGTTTCAGGTTGGGAAAGCATTCGCTATATAGCTGTTGGTCATACCGCATACAAGGCCTTTAGACATATTAAAATCCCCAATCCCAAGCAAGGTGAGTGGGTTATTTTTTCGCTTTGTTATAACGATCTTGCCTACCGCATGATGAATTCATGGGTGAATGACTCACCTATGGCTATAGACGATTTTCGGGTTTATGTGAGTGGACGTCCATCAGAGTCCGGAGCACGGATTGAGGTTGCATGGGCCTCTGCATGGCACGATATAGGTAAAGCACAAGGTCGGGACGCCGTTGATAGATCTAGCTGTCCGGAGCTTCTTGAACGATTGAAAATCTACTTTCTTAGCTGTAATCCATCGTTAAATCAACAGGCTGAGCGGTTTATTGAGGCGGGAGACTGCCCAATGACAGGGGATGTTGTACTTCCCTGGGAGCCACTTAGTCCAACTCCGGACGGGATGTCCAAGTCAGGCACGTATCGATATCTTTGGCATGCTATGCACCCAGTAATTACATTGCTGGTGTATGGGGACAATAATAACGTTCCATCGGCTATTTATGCAGCAAGAGATTATGTGAATTCATGGATTGATAGCAGTTATTTGAGAGTTGATCCGGATAGCAAATATACATGGTATGACCATGGGACAGCCGAGCGCCTTCTGGCATTTCTCATGATGTATGAGATTGGCCGCAAACATAAATTCGATTATCGATTTATGACACGGCTAAGCAGCGTGATTGTAAGACATGGACAACTTCTGGAATCTGAATCGTTTTACGCGCTTCACCAACCAACTCGATACCATAATCATGCCTGGTTCCAGGATTTGGCCTTGGTTGCAGCCGCACTGGGAATGTCCGATCTAGCGTGTTCAAGGCGCTGGTTGGATCGAGCAATTGAGCGCCTTGAGGACCAGTTTCGGAGCCTGATTGTACATGATGGCCCATACTTCATTTTTTCTGAAAATTCGATTGGTTATCACCTTGGTGTTGAACGATTGACAAAATTTGCCAGCGAGCTTGTAACTATGTCAGGTGTCCAGTCCGAAATTCCGGGAACCGCCGAAGGGCTGACCAAGTGGTCTCGCTTTTTTGTTTACCCGGATGGTCGAAGGCCCTCTCAGGGTGATACCTTTAGACAGCCCAATCCTGTCACGCTATCTAGAAAACCCACCCATGGCTCGGGTGGCTCGGGTTTTTCTTTCACTGCTTTGCCAAAGGCGGGTTATACCGTAGTTAAAGGTAATCATGAGGCGCGGCCTTTCATGGTCTGCATGTTTGCTACTTCACGTTCAAAAACGCACAAGCATGAGGATGACCTGTCTTTCACCCTGTTTTTCGATGGCATTGAATGGCTTATAGATCCTAGCATGTATTCTCATGATTACACGGATACAGTTCCCGCCTACCTTAGAAGCTCGATCGCACATAATATGGTGGCAATACCGGGGTTGGATTACCGAATTGAACCTGGCTCCTCTAACTTGACGGGAACAGAAGTAGATAATGAGTTTGTGCTAAGTGGTCACCATAGCGCATATCGAAATATTCTGGTATCCAGAAAAATTCTGGGCAGTTTCGACAAGTTGATTCTGCGGGGTGAGGACGATGTCAGGTCAGCTTTGGGGCTCGATCATTCGATATATCACGTTTTTCATCTCGGTGAGGGGGTGCGCGTCGCTCGATCAGGCAACGAAATTATGCTAAGTCATAATTCTTCGCAGTATGGATTGAGGGTTAGCGGGCTTGCATCAACAATAGTGAGGGAGGGGCTCAATCATGATGACGGATTGATAAGTGTTGCAGGCCAAGGCTTCATGGAGTGCGTAGATACGGTTTCAATGTATACCCCAATGATCAATAATTCATCCATTCAATGGTGTTTGGAGGCAGTTCGCTACCCATGAGCAATATAATCTTTATTCGTCAGTACGGTCTCCAAAGAAGCGGTACTAATATAGTCAAGGCTTTATGCGAGGTTAACTTTAAATCGGTTTATGTTGTTTCGGAAATTGCAGGAAACAAACATGATCCTATGAGCTGGGATATTTTGGAAGGAAATCTGAGAAACTTGAGTCCAGATGAGTCCAGTTTTCCAGAAGAGTACATAGAGGCACTGGCGAGTAATGTTGCAGAGAGGTCTCTAAGCTTCATTTTTAATCTGAAGGATCCTGTGTCTTGGCTGGAGAGTTACTATAGGTATCAGTGTAAGAAGTTTAACTACAGAAACCCGGGTAAAACCTTCCCATTTTCTAGACAGTTTGCTGAAGAGTCGCTGGCATCCTGGCAAGTGAGGATCGACTCATGGATACCTTTTGTTCAGGGGAATCCTGATCAGTGTTATGTGATTCAGCATGAACGCCTACTGGATAACAGTCGCTTGATACTGGGGGAAATAGAAGCGCAATTTGGCTTGGAGAGGCAAGGGCGCTTTCTTCAACAGATTGATGGCCATGCTTTGAGGGGAACGGAGAGCCAGCATGGAGCCAGTCTGATTCATCCTAAACAAAAGGTGGACAAGGACTATCACCTTTCTGGGAGATGGGCTAATGGGATTCCAGCTGAATACGCCAAATTGGCAATGAGCGTTTTTTGTGACGCCAAAAGCAAATGGCCAATCCTTGAGCGATTTATAAGTAGTTCTCACTTACCGGGGAAGTTTGTTTCTGGATAAAGAAGCCGGGTGGCCAATCGGCCACCCGGACGAAAGGGTTTGTATGTTAGTGCGATATTGTTCTTCAGTTTGACTGAAGCTGTCTTTCAAGCTGGCTTATACGGTTTTCCAGATCCTGGTTTTGCGCCTGTAGCGCTTTAGAAGCGGCAATTGCAACACCAGCCATATCTCCAGGGGCAATATGCTTGTCACTATTTCCAAGGCCGAAAATGGCGTAGAAATCTTCGGCCATCGGGCCAATATGACGTGACGCTGGTGCGTTTTGGTAGCTCCACTCATGTACTGAAAGGTTATTTAACTGTTCCAGAACGGTTGTTGGGGCCAAGTTGGTTATTTGCTCTTTAATGGTACGGCTGGAGCCTTGGGATAACGTGCCTGAGATGGCCATGTTGCCGTTGTGGAAAATTTGCATCTGTGTCGCTGACGATCCAACTTTAAATGCAACAAAACGCTCATTGGAGCCCGTTCCGGCCAGACCAAATTCCCATCGCTGATCAGCAACTGAGCTGTTCTCGAATCGGAACTTGGGGGCGCCATTGTTTCGAAGTCGAAACAACACTCTATTGTTGGCCGTGCCAGTATCTTCGACTATGACTTGGGCGCTATTACTACTGCGCACATGTAGCGGCGCAGTAGGCTGTGTTGTGTTGAATGCACTGCCGATTCCCATGTACCCGCTACTATTGACTACAACTTTGGTGGATCCGTCAGGAACCCGAATACGGAACCGCCCTTGTTCATCCGTGCCAATTCCTGTATGAGAGCCTGCATCGGTATTTTCCATACGGATCTGGGTCAGCCCAGTGCCGACAACATGCAAATTGTTGGCGGGTGTGGCGGTTCCCATGCCAATTCGTCCGAGGGAGTCGATCATGAAGGAGTTGGACGGCGCATCTTCTTCAATGCCCAGCACAGTAATTTTGGATCCACTTAAACCTCGTTGTCTCTGTAGCCCAAAATTTCCACCGGTTGATGCGCCAAAATGCCAAGCATAGTCGTCGCCATTAGAAGCCTCTGTCTGGACGGAAACGCTCGCCATTCCAGCGTATGGAAGTATACGAAGTTTTCCAGCGACGACATCATTTGTGTTGGTTGATCCAAATACGCCGTAGCCGCCCATTGCGAGATTGCCGGGGTCGGTGACGTGTGTTGGTGTAGCATCACCACTTGGTTCCATGTCGTTTATGGACTGCGTGAAAGAGCTGCCTGTCTGGTCGTAATAGCCAGATTCGCGATGCCCTGGGACCTTGATATCGGTGATGGCGCCGCCTTCAACTCGAAACGAACCGGCGTGATTGAACATGATGGGCTTTTCGCTTACGTCCAGCTCACTATCGTCTGATTCACTGATTTGATAGCCAGTGACAAAGCGAACTTCATAAGTGTAGACCGCGTCGCTCAGGCCGCTTTCGACGAGATGGGCGATATTGGCGCTGAGCGATACTCCGGGCCCAAAATGCTCGGTCCAGACCTCCGTTTCACCGCGCTTGCGTATCCGCAGTTCCACGCTTTCAAACTCGAACGGGGTGACTACGTCAATCTGTGTGCCTGCGGCATCAAACCAGAACTCCTCTGCGCTGAATTCGCGGTGCTCATTGGCAAGTGTGTAGCTTGCAACAGACAGTAAAAGGGCAAGAGTGCATGCTTGCCAACGGGTTTTCCAAGTGATCAGTTTCATGCTCCACCTCTTATCAGGGTATCGTAAATCGCCCATTCTGCCCCTTTGCTTGCCAGAGTCATTGGGCTGGGCACAATCGCACCAATGGTTCTTTCAATTAATACGTAAATGCGGGTAGAAGTCTGCCAATCTCCGGATACTTAGTTTGATTCGAGTTGATGATGCCCGCTTCTATCAGTGTTTTGCGTCAAGGAACCTGATGCAAGTGCCTGATAAAACGCCATTTGTCAAGAAGGTGACCTCGCAGGAGTCCGGTCAGGACTATGAGGCTAGCCAGAACAAGTGGCCAGTCGCCAAAGCGGATGTACGGGGTCTGATGGCTCAGTCTGTGGACCTGGCCTGTGACGATATGGGGTTCAGAGCCCGGGCTTTGGGCTATTTCCTTCCCGCTTGGGTCAATAATTGCAGAAATGCCGGTTTTCATGGCCCGAACGATATATCTTCCGCTCTCCACAGCCCTCAGGCGGGCGATTTTCGCATGGACCTGTGCGACCGCCGGGTCTGCGAAGACGCCGTCATTTCCACCGCTGACGAGCAATTGAGTGCCATCCAGTACTGAACGGCGGATCACTGCCGGAATTTGAACTTCCTGACAAATAAACCCACCCACAATGAGGTTTTCCAGATTGGTTAGGGCGCTGCTATTACCGCTTTGGTAGGCAGATTCACCCTGCAGGCCCAGCCGGTGCATCAGGGGCGGCGAATATTCGGAAAATGGAACGAGTTTCTGTTTGTGATAGCTTTGTTGAATGCCCATTGGGGACCAGAACAACAGGCTGTTATGCAGTTTTTCGTTCTCTACTGTGTCCACACCGACGACCATGGAGAAGGGGCGGCGGCTTTCATCAATGACGCCGAGGATGGTCTCGTTCCAGTCAGAGAGTGGAATCTGAACTTCGTCCGGCTTTTTTGGCGTCCGGGTGCCGTCCAGAGAGACCGTGGATATGGCGATGGATTCGGGTAGCACCAGCAGAGCAACGGGTCCCGCCTCACCGCGGGCAATCCGGTAGAGCAATTGCAGGTAATCTTTTTCGATCCCGATCGCTGCGTAGTCATTGAAGTGATACTCCGCCTGATGGTATTGCAGTGCAGCAACCGGAAGGGATGGTTGGCCTTCAATTAGTTCATTGGTGCTGGCTTGTTGCCAATACGCTGCGCCCCAGAGTGCGGAAATCACCACCAATAATGTAGTAGCTAAGGCCCACTTCACCGGCTTTCGAATGGATAGCACAAGCGTGAGAACTGCCGCGTTGACCAGGACAATCATCCAGGTCAGGAGCCAGGTACTGCCGAATGCGGCAAGCTGGCGAATGGTGGCGTAGTCGGCGGCCGCATTACCCAACATGGCCCACTGATAGTCCCATGTCGTCAGGGCTCTAAGCCACTCGGCGGTCAGAATGAACAGGGGTGGCGCCAGGATAGCCAATCCAGGCAGGCTTCCTCTGACAAGCCGGGACAGCAGAAAGGTGAACAATCCCCAAAAAATGCTGGCCCAAAGGGCGATCAATACCCAAAGAATGTTGAGGGCAATAAACTGCTGGTTCAGGGCTGCGTCCAGGTCAATATCATCCTGCCATCCCGACCACAGGTAGGCAGATACCAGGGGGCGTAGATTGATCAGCCAGAATAAAAGGCCAGCGATGAATCCCGAAAAGAATGCCTGGGCCCTGCGTGGCTCGTTGAAACTCACCCACAGCAGTGGCGCCAGGCCGAACCACACAAGCCAGGTCAGATCGAGCGGGGGAAACGCAATTCCGAGGAGCACGCCGGATGTGATTGATGGCAGCACCCAAGGCATGAAGGACTTGGTTTGGCGGGGGTCAGAGGCCGGATTCTTTTGCATTTTGGCTCAGTTGTGTGGGTCTACCGGTCAACAGATGATTGCGCCATCACTGTGGCATAACCCTGTCCAACCAATTCTGCGGGTTGGTCGAAACGCCGGCTATCTGGATTTCCCAGAGCAAAATTCGGTCTTGTATGTTTCCATTCTCGCGTAAGGAACCAAGAGGCTCACCGCGCCGTATCGCGTCGCCTTCACTTACGTGGATATTGTGGAGTCGAGAGTAAAAAGAAACGAGCCCACCGCCATGGGCAATGGCCACCGTTGATCCGCGAATTGGCAGTTCTGCCACCAATACAACGACGCCATCGTTACTGGCAAAGACGGTTGTTTCGCCAGTCGGCAGAATCAGAATGCCAGGAAGTGGATGCTGCGGAAGCATTACGCCGTGGATCATCGACTGGCCAAACTCTCCTTCAACCGAGCCGTTCAAGGGCGCCTGAAATGGTTGTGACCACGCCGGTGTGCGCTGGTTAAGGCCAAGCTCGGTAGCACGCTGGATAAGCTCCAGTTCCTGCGTTTGATTTTCTTCCGAGTAGAGTGCCAGAATGGATGCATCCACCTCCAGTGGCTGATGATCCTCAACAGGCTGTTGGATCTGGATTGTTGTATCGCCGAGCAGCGTTTGCCCGAACTGATCAACGCCGCCAAGTATGATGGATGCGCTTTGGTAATCTGCTGCAATCGGGACCGCGCCCATGGCCACCGCACCACCTTCTACCTTGAGGATCCCCATCGCCTCTCCGTTGAGACTGGCGAAAACAGTATCAGTGTGAAATTCCTGCTCATCCCACTCCATGAAAATGGTAAATGTGGTGCCGGCAACGATGGCTTCAGGCAGGTCCGCATTGAACCCGTTCAGATCAAGGTTTTCTGGGGGGTATTTTCCGAGCGAGCTTTTTTCTGATCCCATATCGTCCAGCGCATGCTGTGCATAGCGAGGAAGAGCGGTTCTCGAAAACAGCTCGGCCAGCAGATGATGAGTCTGGACAGCCTCCAGCCCTTCGCCCAAATAGCTGTTGGCGTCCGGCGTCCACAGTTCGTAGATCAGCGCAGGCGCGGCCTCCGAGCCATCCCCGGCGGGGGGTAGCTGGCCGCTGGCGGTTGCCAGCCCAATGATCTGGCCTTGCTCGACCCGATCTCCTGGCACCAGTTCAGGGTGGACTTGGGATAGCTGTGCGTAGCGGGACAGGTGGCCACTGGCATGACGGAGCCATATCTGACGCCCGTATAGCTGGTCACGTGCAAAGGCTCCAGGAAACCCGGCCTCCGACGCAAGACTCAGCCAATGATCGCGTAAATCGGTATTTGGCTCAGAGTGGTCGTGGTCAATGCGCACAATTTCTCCATCGGCGACTGCAACCACGGCTTCGGTCGGCATGAGCGGTCGCCCGGAATAGCCGTTGACAAAGGCAAAGCCCCGACCTTGGCCAGCATCACCTGGCTGATTTGAACCCGGCAGGTGGGCCTCAGACATGCTGAATGTAACTTCGGTAATGGGCGTAACGAGCCCATCCGGCCAATCGGACGTTGGGCGCTGGTCGCTGTCTGGCGCCTGGCAGGCGGCCAGCAACAGGCTGGCAAGAAGAATGATCAGAGCTGTCGAAAGTTTGCGCATGACGAATGAACGGTATGGTCTAGAATCGTGAGTGAAATCTGCTTTCAATATATTTGAAGCAGTCCATCTGAAAACAAACGCAAAACAAGGCTTGACTGTGCCATATCGAGGTCGGGGCGTCATGCGGGATTCTGAAGAATTAATTATTCTGAGTTTACGCCAGGCCGTTGCCGAGCAGCGCCGGCGCTTGCAGGAGATTGAGGATTCTTCGGCCTGGCGGGCTGGGGGTGTGGTGCGGGAGTTGTTGGTTTCTCCGCTGCGTCGTGGTCCGACCGCATTTTGGGGGCTATTGAGTGCGCTACGGCGCCGTCGACAGAGTCAATCGGCCGGGCGGGGGCAGTTGGCAGGGCTTGGCTCCCCGGTTGCGGCCGAAGCCGACTCGGCGCGGGTTCTGATATTCGGATCGGCTGTGCCGGCGGCCGCGAAGTGGGGCTCGAGCTGGCAGACCTGCGATGCGCAGGTGTTACTGTCGTGCCTGGAAAAACGTGGCGATGGCGGCGTTTTGGTACTACGCCGGCTCAATCCGGCGGTGATGCGTCCGCTGGCACGGCTTCAGCGGCTTGGCTGGAAGCTGGTGTGGATGCCTGAGTCGGGGGCGGCGGTTGACTATCCCCATCTGGCTCGTCACGTCTGTCAACTCGCGGATGAAGTCATGGACGATTCCCCTGCGTGAAAATTCTGTGTGCATACCGCTATGGAATTGTCGGCGGGGTATCAACGCAGTTTTTGCTGCGTCAGAAAGCTTTGCGTCGGGTGGGGATTGACTGTCACCTGTTTTTTGCCGAGGACAATGGTCTGGCCGCGCTGCTTGGAGAGGGCTCGGGGGTCAGTTTTGGTACGCAGATACCGCTGCGCCGTCTGATGCGGCGCCTGTGTCCTGATGTCGCTGTCGTGGTTGACTCGCCGGAACTGATCGCTGCTTTGCAGCCCAGACTGCGGCGCCCGCGCCTGTGGCTGGATGTGCATACCACTACAGCCCGGGGTCTGGCGTATCTTCAGGATATTTCCCTGCGCGGTCTGGACGGCGTGATGGTGCCCACGCGCTATAGTGCCGGTCTGGTGCAACAGCGGTTGCCGGCTGTCAAGCCGAGAATTGGGCCGAATCTGATCGATCCGAGCGTTTCGCCGGAGGAGCCGGAGGAGCAAGAAAATCCTGAGCAGGTGCCCGAGTTTGTATGGGTCGGGAAGCTGGACTCCCACAAGAACTGGCGCATGGCGCTGGTGTGGGGTCACTGGCTGCAGCGGGTTCTGGGCAAAATACGGCTGGTGCTGGTTGGGGGATATACCGCATCGGATGAACGGGTCGATGAACTGTTCCGTCTGGCGGATGAGCTTGATCTGTCTGCGGCATTGCGCTGGATCGACCGGATCGACAATGCTTCCTTGCCCACCCTGTACCGGCATGCGGCCGGGACCGGGGGCGCCATGCTGGTCACCAGTCGCGACGAATCCTTTGGCATGGCGGTCGCCGAGGCGCTGCTGTGCGCCTGCCCGGTGATTGCCAATGACTTGCCGGTGTTTCGTGAGGTGTTTCCGGATTCGCCGCTGTTGCAGCGCGTCGATATCTGGAATCCCGACAGCTTTTTCCGCGCCCTTGATGCATTGCCGCAGCAGGGCCTGATCCAACAGGCACAGATACTTCGCGACCATCTCAGCAGGCGCTATGGTCAGGACGCCTTTTTGAGCGCATTCAGGCCAGTGTTTGGCGGAGGCGTGGATGAGTGAGATTGACCGCCTGCGTGCCGAACTCGCTGAACTGGAGCGCGAGTGCGAACGACGCCTTTCCAGCGGGCGTTACCGCTTGGGCGGGCTGATGGTGGAGCTGGCTCGCGACTGGCGCCAGTGGCCGCATTTCCCGCTGCGTGCCGTGCGGTTGTGGTGGCGTTTGCGTCATCGGCGGCGCCCGCCGCGCCCCGGAGCGCCGGTATTTGAAGAGATGCGCGCTCGCATCGAGGCGTTTGCTCAGCAGTACCGGGATGGACGGGCAGAAGCCCTGGTGTTCATATTCTCGGGCACGACTCATCTTCAAGGCGTGCGCGGCAACCGGCCCATTCGCCAGGCCCTGGCTGCGCGCCAGCGCGGGCTGCCGGTGGTGTTCAGCTATCACCGCACGCGCTATGATGAGCCAGCTGCAGACGCGGGTGATGCGGGCCTGCTGCAGATTCCGGTCGACATGACCGTGCAGCTCCTTGATGAGCTGCTGGATTTGAAATGTGGCTCGGCACCGCGAATTTTTCTGGTCTCTTACCCGCTTCCGGGCGTTGAGCGTTGGATTCGGCCATTCCGGGAACGCGGCTGGGTAGTGCTTTACGATTGTCGGGATGACTGGCAGGAATTTCGAAAAGTCGGTATGGCAAGCTGGTATCGCCGGGCTGTAGAGCGGCGGGTGGTGGCCGCCAGTCATGCGACTTTGTGTGTTTCGCAGCCGCTGTGCGAGAAGATGCAGAAATGGGTTCCGGAGGCGCGTGTGGAACTGAGCCCCAATGCGGTCGATGCAAATTTGCTTGACGCGGTTGGGCGCTGGAGTAGGCCGGCCGAACCGCCTGTTATCGGCTATTTCGGGCATCTTTCGCCAGCCTGGTTTGACTGGCCGGCGCTGATCGAGGTGGCGCGCGCGCGGCCGGCTTGCTGCTTCGAAATCATTGGCCATTCGGCTCCCGGCGGGCTGGGTTTGCCGGATAATGTGAAACTGTGTGGCCCTAAACCGTGGCAGGAGCTGGCTCAAGCCGCATCGGGCTGGTCGGCAGCGATCATTCCATTTCGCATGGGCGCGCTGGCGGACGGGGTTGATCCGGTCAAAGTGTATGAATATCTGGCTTTTGGTTTGCCGGTGGTGTCGTTCAGAATGCCGCAGATTGACGCTTATCCTTATGTCCGCACGGTCAGCAATGTTGCTGAATTCTGTCAGGCACTTGATCAGGCGATTGATACGTCGCCAGATCCGGCGATGGTGGCGGAGTTTCTGGTCGCCAACACATGGGACGTTCGAATCGACGAGCTGCTGAATCTGGCCGCGGAGCAGTTGCCATGATTGGCCGCGGCCTGACGGTCTTGCGCTGGTGCCTGTCGCTGGGCAAGAAGTTCATCATTGTTGCGCCCTGGGCCACGCTGGCGGTAATTGCCGCAACGCTGGTTTCCCAGGTAGGGGTGATGCTGACCGCTTTTCTGCCGCTCAAAATCGTGATTCTGCTTGGATCGGATCGGATTCCGCGATATTTCCCGGCCTCCTTTGCCGAGATTGACCGGCCGGTACTGTTGGCCGGCCTGAGTCTGGCAACTGTGGGCGCCTTTGTGGCCCATGTGGCGGCCGAGCGTCTGTCGGTCTGGAGCGCTGAACTGGGCGCCAGGGCTTTGCTTGCCCGCAGCCAGAAAATGGCCCTTTTCGAGAATCAGGACGAGTTGGCCCTGAGCTCATATCAGCGCTATTCGCGCGCTTTGGCAGGAGTCATTTTTGCTGTACTGGTCTTTTTGCTGATCGCGCTTGTTTATCCAAAGATGGCACTGGTGCTGGCCGGATATATCGCCCTGCTGCTGGTTGGAATGGGTCTGTTCTGGCGGCTGAGCGAGCGCTTTCATGAAACGCTTGAGGATAATCTGGGCCAATTCATTTCGACCGCCAGCAATATCGGCTTTCTGGTTGGTTTTTTGTGGCTGGTGATCGATTTTGTCGCCCTGTCGCCGCCGGGCATGCTGGTGGCCATTATTTCCCTGCTGTTTTCCCGCCTGGCCTTGCAGAGACTCGGTGGTTTTGTTACCGAGCTGGCGGCGCTCAACCGCAATCGGATCAAGCTTGACGCGCTGTATTTCCATGGCAAGGCGCTGTCGCTGGAATCCCCACCGGAAAAGAATGCCCTGTGGCCGCTGCTGCTGCCAGAGCGGCGCGGCGAGTGGATTGCCCAGATGCTTGCCGAGCATATTCAGCAACCGCATGAACGCGAGCTGGACATTCGCTGGCATCAGCTCAAGGGCAGCGGCGTTGGCGCCTTTACACTGAATGGCGTGAACGGCAAGCGGATGATGGTCAAGCTGTTTGACCGCAACAAGTCTTCCAGAGCGCGCCATGAAGCCGAACTGCTGGGCTCTGCGGTCGGGCGCCAGCTGCCGGCGCCGCGCTGGGTCGGGGCAGGGCTGGTGGAGGAGTTTTCCTGCCATCTGCTGGAACTGAACCCGGACCTGAGCTTGCCGGACGATGTCCGCCCAAAGGACATGCAGCGGGATCTGGCCATTGCCCTGATGCCTCTGGTACCTTCCAGCGGGCTGGTACAGCGCTATGTGCGCTCTCGACCACTGCTGTGGCAGCGGCTACACCGGCGCTGGTTCGAGCAGCTACACATTGCCGCCGAGTCGCCCGCACTGGAGACCATGGCAGCGCTGGCCAACGCCGTTCCGGACATGGTCGGCAGGCTGCAGATGCTGCCCTTGGTAATTGTCAATCCCGCGGTGGCGCCTGGGCATCTGCTGGTCGGTGAAGACGGCCGCCTGGTCCAGCTTGAGTGGGGGCGCTGGAGCCTTGATCCGGTCGGCTCGGGCTGGCCGGCCAAGGCTGGGCTGATGCCGGGTCTGGATGAAGCGCTGGTGCAGGCCGGGGAGTCGCGCAAGGATCTGGTTGGACTTGATCCCGGCAGCGTCCGCCTGGCCGCGCTGTTGAGTGTGCTTGAATCTCTTTTGCAGCGAGGACAGTTGGCCGACGGCGTGGAACTGGCTCTGGAAATGCCCGCCTGCCTGGAGTCTGCTGACGGAGCCTTGCCGCATACGGGCACGGATCATGCCTGATTTGACTGCGGATGATTCGGCTGCTCCTTTGCGGGTGCCGGTTGCCATGCTGGTGTGGAACACCTTGCTGCATGAGGCGCGCGTAATTCATGAGGCGCGCAGTCTGGCCAGCCACGGCCATGAGGTGACGATTCATGCGCTGCATGCGCCCGGTTTGACGCAGCGCCGGGAGCAGGCCGCGGACGGATTGTGCTACCACCGGCTGGGCCGGATACCGGGCCGTCGACAGCTGGAAGGGAAGAGTAACCGCCGCCCGCTGCCGTTGCTTGCAACGGCCGTGGTGCAATTGGGCATGATCATGCGAATCGTGCGATTGCGGCCCAAGGTCGTGCATGCGCATGATGTCAATACCCTGGCCGCCGGCTGGCTTGCAGCCCGACTGAGCGGTGCGGCCCTGGTTTACGATGCGCATGAAATCAGTACCAGCCGTGAAAACTATCGTCATCTACGCTCAGTGGTTGCCTGGTTGGAGCGTCATCTGGCCCGGCGAGCGGATGCCATGATCACAACCGGTCGGCTGCGGGCAAAGTTTTTTGCCCGGGCTTATGGAGTGCCGCGACCGCTGGTGTTGCAGAACCGGCCCATGGCTTCGCAGCCCGTTCGATCCAACCGCATTCGTGAGCGGCTTGGGATTGATCGGCAGCGACCGATTGTTCTCTATCAGGGAAGTCTGCAAACTGGACGCGGGCTGGAGCTGATTGTCGAGGCTGCGGGCGATCTGCCGGAGGCTGATTTTGTATTTATCGGCAGCGGTCGCCTGCTTGGCTATCTGAAGGGAAAAGTGGCGGCAGCCGCTCTTGGCGATCGGGTGCATTTCATTCCGGCCGTGCCGATTGTCGAGTTGCCAGGCTACACTGCGTCGGCCGATATTGGTCTGCAGGTGATTGAAAATACCTGTTTTAATCATTACACCACCGACTCCAACAAGCTTTTCGAATATCTGGCTGCCGGCTTGCCGATGATTGTGTCTGATTTGCCTGAGATGGCGAGCATCGTGCGTCGCTACCAAACCGGTCGCCTGATCGTCTCGGGTGACGCAATGGCCCTGGTTTGCGCAATTCGCGAGCTCATCAGCGATGAAGCGGTGCGCGAGACCTGCAGACGCAATGCGCTCGAAGCGGCCAAGGAACTGAGCTGGGAAGCCCAGGAGCCGGCCTTGATCGGCCTGTATTGCCGGCTGGTCAACCCGGAAGAAAGTAACTGATGATGGCAACTCCGCTCAGCCAGCAAGCCGCCGCCATCGACCTGTCTGATGTCACGGTCTCGGTGATTACACCGGTCTATAACGGTGCCGAACTGATCGAGCGGGCAGTGCGGTCGGTCGCCGCACAGCGATTTCCGGCCGTCGAGCACTGGATAATTGATGACGGCTCCAGCGATCGGACCCGGACGGTCATTGCCGGCCTGGTCGAGGAATATTCCTGGCTGCGGCCGCTGTATCTGGCCCGCAGCGGTGCTGCCGCCGCCCGCAACCAGGGAATCAGACGCGCTACAGGCCGCTACATCGCCTTTCTCGATGCCGATGACGAGTGGCGGCCCGACAAGCTGCTGCGTCAGCTTTCCTTCATGGAGCAGACCGAAACGGCATTTTCATATGGCAATTATGACTGCGTGCGCGACGGAAGCGGGAGTACAATTCGGCGCGTGTGTCCGCCGGCGAGTCTGGCGTACGGCGATTTTCTCAAGGGCTGTCCCATAGGCTGCCTGACCGTGGCGTACAATCAGGACAAGCTGGGCAAGCGTTTCATGCCCGAGGTCGGGCGCGGTCATGATTGGGGTTTGTGGCTGGATTTGACCCGGGATGGGACGGCCGCGCGCAGGTATCCGGGGACCGAAGCGGTGTATTACCTGCGTCGTGGATCCCTGTCGAAGCGCAAGCTGCGCAAGGCGCGCGACATTTATCGGCTGTATCGCCGCCAGGAAGGGCTGGGGCCGCTTCAAAGCCTCGCCTACCTGGCAGTCCACAGCTTCAATTCGCTGCGCTGAGCTTGTGTGAGCGCATGCTGCGGCAGGATGTGGCGCAATTCAGGCAGAAAATTCGTATTAACAGGGTAGGCATGAAGCGTTCCAAATCAAACCATCTGTGCAGTCTCGAAGCCGAATCCATGCATATCATCCGCGAGGTCGCGGCCGAGTTCTCGGCTCCGGTGATGCTGTATTCGATTGGCAAGGATTCGTCGGTGATGCTGCACCTGGCCCGCAAGGCGTTTTATCCGGCGGTGCCGCCGTTTCCGCTGCTGCATGTGGATACCACCTGGAAGTTTCGCGAAATGTACGAGTTTCGCGACCGGGTCGCCGCCGAGGTGGGCATGGATCTGCTCGTGCACGTCAACCAGGACGGCGTCGATCAGGGTGTGGGGCCGTTTACGCATGGGTCGAAAGCGCATACCGACATCATGAAAACCCAGGCGCTGAAGCAGGCTTTGGACAAGCACGGTTTCGACGCCGCCTTCGGCGGTGCGCGGCGCGACGAGGAACGCTCTCGGGCCAAGGAGCGTGTTTTTTCCTTTCGCGATCGCAAGCATCACTGGGACCCGAAAAACCAGCGGCCCGAACTGTGGAATATCTACAACGGGCGGGTGCACAAGGGTGAATCCATCCGCGTCTTTCCACTGTCGAACTGGACCGAGCTGGACATCTGGCAGTACATTCATGCCGAGGACATTCCCATGGTGCCGCTGTATTTTGCGGCCGAGCGTCCGGTGGTTGAGCGCGACGGCATGCTGATCATGGTCGATGACGATCGCCTGCCGCTGGTGTCGGGCGAGAAGCCTCAGATGCGCACGGTGCGTTTCCGCACGCTGGGTTGCTATCCACTCACCGGTGCGGTGGAGTCAAACGCCACCAGCCTGCTGGAGGTCATCAGCGAGACCATCTCGGTGCGCCATTCCGAGCGTCAGGGTCGGGCGATTGACAAAGACCAGGGTGCGAGCATGGAAGAGAAAAAAGTTCAGGGGTATTTCTGATGGCGGCAGCCGATATAGAGGCCATCCTGGCCGCAGATTCCGAGAAAGACCTGCTGCGGTTTATCACCTGTGGCTCGGTTGATGACGGCAAATCAACCCTGATCGGCCGTCTGCTGTTTGACTCAAAGCAGGTCTATGACGATCAGCTTTCTGCCGTCACCCGCGACTCACGCAAATGGGGCACGACCGGAGATGCGGCGGATCTGGCCCTGCTGGTCGACGGCCTGCAGTCCGAGCGTGAACAGGGCATCACGATCGACGTGGCCTACCGCTATTTTTCAACGCCGAAACGCAAGTTTATTATTGCCGACACGCCCGGCCATGAGCAGTACACCCGCAACATGGCGACCGGGGCATCGACGGCCGATGTGGCGGTCATCCTGATTGATGCGCGCAAGGGTGTGCAGACTCAGACCCGCCGCCATTCTTTCATCGTTTCCCTGCTCGGCATCCGCAACATCATCGTGGCGGTCAACAAGATGGATCTGGTTGATTTTAATCAGGATCGCTTTGATCAGATCGTGGCCGACTACCAGGAATTTTCCAACAAGCTCGGCTTTGAATCTGTGCACTGCCTGCCGCTGTCGGCGCTGGGTGGCGACAACCTGATCAGCCCAAGTCCCAAACTTGCCTGGTTTGACGGGCCGACCTTGCTCGAACTGCTCGAGACGCTGCCCGCCGCCTCACATATCGGGGATGCGCATTTTCGTTTTCCGGTTCAATATGTCAACCGTCACAGCGCTGATTTTCGCGGGTTTTCCGGCACACTCGCCGGGGGGTCCGTGGCGGTGGGTGATGCGGTGATGGTGATGCCGTCAGGAAGGCAAAGCCGGGTCGAGCGCATCGTCTGCTTTGACGGTGATCTGGATGAGGCTCGCTGTGATCAGGCCGTGACCCTGACCCTGGCCGATGAGATCGACATCAGTCGTGGCGACCTGCTCGTTCATCCCGAGGCGCGCGCCCGGGTTGCCCAGGCTATGGATGCACGGGTGGTGTGGATGTCGGACAGCGCGCTGCTGCCGGGCCGTCAATACGATATCAAGATCGGGCCGCGCAGCCTGTCGGCCACGCCGGAGCTGGTTCATCACCGCATCGACGTCAATTCTCTTGAGCATCAACACGTCGATCAGCTCGAACTCAACGAGATCGGCCTGGTGCGCTGGCAGTTCAACGGCTCGGCCGCCTTTGACAGCTACCGCCACAACCGCCATACCGGCGCGTTTATCGTCATTGATCGGATCAGTAATCAGACCGTGGGCGCGGGTATGATCGTGCGCCCGGTCACCGACAGTCTGGCCGACCGTTCGAGCAACGTCGTCTGGCATGAACACCGGATTGCCAAGGCCCAGCGAGCTGGACAAAAGGCCCAGCGTCCGGCGGTGCTGTGGTTTACCGGCCTGTCGGGTGCCGGCAAGTCTTCGGTGGCCAACGCACTGGAGGCCGCTCTGTTCAGGCACGGCCACCACAGCTATCTGCTTGATGGCGACAACGTGCGCCACGGGCTGAACCGTGATCTTGGTTTTACCGATGAGGACCGGGTGGAAAATATTCGCCGTATCGGTGAGGTCGCACGTTTGATGGCCGACGCCGGGCTGGTGGTGCTGTCAGCCTTCATTTCGCCATTTCGCTCGGACCGCGCCATGGTCCGTGAGCTGATGGAGCCGGGCGAGTTCGTCGAAATTTATGTCCAGGCCAGTCTGGATGTGTGCGAACAGCGCGATCCCAAGGGTTTGTATGCCAAGGCGCGCGCCGGCACGATCCGGAATTTCACCGGCATCGATTCGCCCTATGAGGCGCCCGATCAGCCGGAAGTGATTATCGATACGGAAGAACTGTCCATTGAGGAGGGCGTGGATTTGCTCATGGAATACCTTAAAAGACGTCAGGTTCTGGTGTAGCCATGGACCAAAACGCGATCTCGCTGCAGGGGGCAATTGCGGTGCTGGCAGGATTCGCTTTCGTTTCTGTTCTCATCCCTTTGCTGTGTCGGCCGGCTGAACGGCTGGGACTGCTTGACCTGCCCAACGAGCGCAAGCTGCACGGTGAGCCGGTGCCAATGATCGGCGGCATCGCCATGTTCATCGCGTTTTGCGCCGGGCTGCTGCTGATTCCCGACCCGCTCAGGCCGTATGCCAGTCTGGTGGTCGGCATGGGCGTTTTGTTGGCCACCGGGCTGATCGATGATGCCCTGGATATCTCACCAATCTCGAAGCTGATCATGCAGCTTCTGGCCGCGACCCTGATGGTGTCCTGGGGTGAGGTGCAGATCCAATCGCTGGGCAACCTGTTTGGCAGCGGAGAAATCGAGCTCGGTGAGTGGGCGATTCCATTTACCGTGCTGTGCACCGTGTTCCTGATCAATGGCTTGAACATGGCCGACGGGACCGACGGCCTGGCCGGTGGTCTTGCAGTCATCATTCTGATCGGTCTGGCGGGGGTGGGCTGGGCCAACGGTGCGCGTGAAGCCTATATCATCATCTGCCTGCTGCTGGCCGCAGTGACGCTTGGTTTTCTGCTGTTCAACATGCGCACGCCATGGCGCAAGCAGGCCAGCGTATTCATGGGCGACGCCGGGTCAATGATGCTTGGGCTGGCGATCTCCTGGCTGGCCATCCATGTCAGCCAGCTTTCGGACGCGTCGGTTTATCCGGTTTCAATCGCCTGGATTCTGGTTCTGCCGGTGACGGATCTGGTGTCGTCCTATTTTCGCCGGTTGCTGAGGGGGCAGAGCCCTTTTTCAGCGGATAGCGAGCACCTGCATCACGCGCTGCTGCGGGCTGGAATTCCGGTCAGCCGGATCGTCGCCGGCATGCTCCTTATTCAGTTGCTGTTCGTGCTGATTGGCTATTTTGGCTGGCAGCTGGGACTGGCCGAATACGTGCTGACAGCCGGTCTTGGCCTGGTATTTCTGGCCCATTATCTGCTCTCCATTCGCGCCTGGAAGCTGATGCGCTGGGTCAAGTCCAGGGGTCCGGGAAAGGGCGAATAAGATGCTCTCGGGCGATGCCTTGTTACTGTTCGAGTTGGTGGTCATGCAGGCCATCCCCTGGGCAGCCGGGATCGCCGCAGTCGCGATGCTGTTGCCTTTGCGCGGTCCAGGGTCGCTGGCTCTGACACTTGGTTTGGGCGGGGCCGCGGCCATGCCTCTGGCCACCGGGTCACTGCGCCTGGTCGATGCGGGCAGCGGGACTTTGAATGTCGGCCTGTGCGCATTTTTTCTGATTGTGCTGACCATCGTCTGTCTGGTTCCGGCGCTGCTTCGGCGTCGGAACTCGGCAGTTTGGGCCAACGTATCGCATCCGTCAGAACTTCAGATCGCAGCGACGGGCGGCAGCCTGGCCCGGCTGGTTACTGCATTGCTGGCCGCTTTGGTCATCATCCGTCTGGCCTCGCTGCTGCCCGATCTGATGTATCGGCCGGTCTTCCCCTGGGATGCGTGGAAGACCTGGGTGTGGAAAGCGCGTGTCTGGTTCGAAAGCGGCAGTCTGGTGGCCTTCGCGCAGTCTGATCAATGGATTCTGGCCACGGCTGACCAGTATGTGATCGAGGGGGTCAACCATCCGGATTTTGTATCGCTGGTAGCGCTCTGGTCAGCCCTGTCGTTTGATCAGTGGGATGATCGCTGGATCGGCATACCCTGGCTGCTGGTGGGGGTCTGGTCAGCCCTGATGATGTATGGCCTGTGTCGCTTTCTGGGCCTGTCCCGGCTGCTCGCCTGGCTGGGCACCTACCTGCTGATTTCTTTGCCGATGTTGGCCAGTCATATCGCTCTGTGGGGCTATGCCGATGTCTGGGTCATGCTGTTTTTCCAGGTCTTTACCGTCGCTTGCCTGCTCTGGGCTGGCCGACCAAAGTGGGAGTTTGTGCTGCTGATGGCCCTGGCCGTACTGATGATGGCCTTGAGCAAGGACACCGGACTTTACTGGCTGCCGGGCCTGCTGCTTGCCATGGCCGCGGCACGCTGGTCCGGTCGGGTGATCGTGCTTGCAGTGGTGGCCGGCGGCGCCGGCCTTGCAGCACTCTGGATTGGTTACGATCCGCTGTCGTTGCTCAGCGGTGGACGCTACAGCGCGGCACTGCAACCCGTTGGCCCGGTGCTTGCAGCGATTGGACGCCAGATGTTTTTCACGGCGGATTGGCATCTGCTCTGGTGCCTGGTACCCGTCGCGATGCTCATCAACTGGCGCTGCGCTGCCACAGGCAAGCTTCGGCAGCGGGCAGAGATGCTGAGCGCCGTCTGGCTGTGCCTTGCCGTGCTTGGCGTTGCCCTGCTTGGATTTCTCGGTTCACGCGCCGGAGCGTACGCCGTATCGGGCACTTTGCTTGGCCGGGTTTTGCTGCAGATCACCCCGATTTTCGTCGTCCTGTTGGTCCTGGCGGTGCATGGCGTCGCCCAGAGCGCGGCGGTTGGCGAACGCAGCAGGGCGCAGCCGTGAAGCTGCGCTGGATTGCCGCTGCCACGCTGTCTGCGGTGCTGCTGTGGGTGGGTTTTTTTGCCGTTATCCTGTCCGGAGACAACTATCGGCGGATGCTGCCCGACGAGCTTGTGTGGCCCAATGCTTCGAGCTGGAGAATGCTGTCCGGCGAAGGTGGCATGAGCCCACAGGGCTGGGAGATCACCGGCGCGGGCCGCTTTGCCGATGCCCGACTTGGTGTGAGCCTGCAAACGCCAGTTCTGGCCGAGCAGGTCGAAGGAATCGAAATCGAGTTTGAGCACAGCATCGAGTTCCGTTCAATAGCCATGGGCTGGACCGGATCAGCATCTGCTTATCCGCGCCGCTTGGCGAGCGTTTCGCTCAAGGACAGGATGACGGCAACGGTGGACACAGATCAGCTTGATCAGCGCGCGGCCCAGATCAATTATCTGGTCATTGAGGTGCTCGGCGGATTCGATCAGCCGCTTACGATCCGGGCCATTCGTCTGCTGCCGGCACGACCGGGCCTGATCGAGCTGCAGCGCCGCGTGCTTGGCGAGTGGTTCGAGTTTCCGCCGTGGACGCAGAAAAGCCTGAATCTGACCGAGGTATCAACTCGCTCCGCTGTGATCGCGTTTCCGCTGGCGATTACGGCCTGGCTGGTGCTGTCGGTCGTGCTTTGGATTGCTATCAGCTCTGGCCGGTCAAGGCGCACTTTGTGGGTCGGCATGTTGGTCTACGCTATCGTCGCCTGGGGTTTGCTTGATCTACGCTGGCAGATCGACCTGATGTTGAAATCCCGCGAAGCCGTAGAGACTTTTGCCGGCAAGAGCCCGGAAGAGCGGCGATTGAGCGATCTCGATGGTGAATTATTCACCTACATCGAACAACTCAAAGCACAGCTCGGCCCCGAGGCCCGGCGGGTATTCACCTTCGGCGCCGGTGAGTACTGGCGCCTCAGGGCCAGGTACCATGCTCTACCCTGGTCGGTTCGCGATGTTGCCCAGTCCATGCGCGGCAGTTGGGTTCGTCATTTGCATCCGGGTGATGTGTTTTTGCTGCTGGATGCGCAGCATGTTCAGGTGAGTCAAATCGCCCAGGCTCCGAGCGACTTTTCCAGGGCGGCCCGAGCATTCAATCTGGCTGAAGTTCTGGCCGACGATGCCGCACTTTCCGGATCTCACGAAGCTGAGGCCATCATCACCGCCGGTGAAGGAGAGAAGCTGATCAGTACCCGGGTGCGCGATCTTTCAGCGCCGGGTGCCTACACTTTGAATGTTCAAATGCGTGCTACTCCACCGGGCGCACAGACGCGCATCCGCATTGCGGCAAGGGGCGCTGAGGGCGAACGCGCCGGCGTGACAGAGCGATTATTTGAGCCCGGTTCTGATGAATTTACTGCCCTCCGGCTGCCTTTCTACATTGACGAAGGTGGCAGCGTGGATATTCACGTTGCCGGGCATTCGGGTGGCGCCGTTGAGCTGCGAGCGATGCAGATCGAGCCGCCGACCGAGTCCCCCGCGACCGCCGCCTGGTCGATGCGGCTCATGCCCGCGGTCTCCAGGTCCACGTGTGGACCGTCGCTCGTTCCGCTTTCGGTGTTTCACGGGCGTTTTCACGAGAGTTTACGGTCGGACTCCTGCGATTCGTCCGCTGGGAAGAGCGTGCCGCCAGCCTTGTTGCACTCGGATCTGGAGGGTCGACTCACATCGTTGAGGCGCGTCTGTACCGTTTCGACTTCCCCGGTTGCTTCCCCGGTGACCTCTCCGTTGGGAGTTTGGATGTGTGATAGTTCAGTCGCCGGCTGATGTCGCTAAGTCGAGTTCTGCGACGACGCCAATGTGATCGGAGAGGCAA
>CALEIM010000026.1 GCA_937876395.1 uncultured Wenzhouxiangella sp.
CCGCGCATCCGGCGCCCGTTCCCTGAGCAGGCCGGCAGGTCCGCGCAAGGGCCGGCCGGTTCGATCCGACGGAGTTCCATCATGAGCCAACGACACATCCTGCAATCACTGCTGCTGGCACTGTGCGCGACGGCTGTCGCTTCGCCGGCACCGGCCGCGCCCGATGTCCGGGGCGAGCTCCTGGTCGGCAACAAGTCGGCCGCGTCCGTGTGGCGCCTGGACATGGCCGATGGGCGCAAGGCGGGCGAGGCCTCGACCGGGCAGGGCCCGCACGAGATCGCAGTGGCGCCCGATGGCCGCAGCGCAGTGGTTGCCGACTACGGCACGGCGGCCGGACCCGGCAACACGCTGACCGTGCTCGACCTCGCCGGCGGCGCTTCGCGCACGATCAGGCGGGTGGAAGTGCCGGTCTGAATTACGGCTTCGGTTGGCACATACAGGACGTTGCTCTTCGCTTCGCCAAAGATACGCACCGTGGCCCATTCGCCCGGCCGAAGTTCGGCCGCCGGATCGTCGATCACGATGCGCGCCCGCAGGGTGCGGGTTTGTGGATCAAGCTCGGGATAGATGTAGGCGATCTCGGCGTGCATGATTTCCCCCGGCCGACTGTTGCGAACGATTTCCACGTGTTGGCCAGTCGAAAGCCGGCCCATCTGATGCGGATAGACATCGGCAATTACCCAAAGCTGATCGGGGTCGGCGATCACCATCATCTCGGTACCGGGCGAGACGAAGTGGCCTGAACGAATCGCAAGAGACTGAACATAGCCGCCCCGTTCGGCGTACCAGGGCAGCTCGTTGAAAGGCTCGCCGCGGCGCCTGATCTCATCGATGACAGCCGCTTGAACGCCCAATGCAGCCAGGCGCTGACGCGCCGCCCGAGCCAGCTCGGCGCTGCTTTGCAGGGCGCGAAGAAACTCCTCCTGGGCGTTGATCAGTTCAAACGAATAGAGCGTGAACAGCCGCTGACCGGCCACGATGGTCTCACCGGCCGTGTTGATGTCGAGTGAGCTGATCCAGCCTTCAACGCGTGGGTGAACATGGCTCAGGTGATCTTCGTTGAGCTGCACCCGACCGACCGTATCAATGCGCCGCTGAAGCTGCCCGCGCTCAACTGCGGCGGTGCGCAGGTTCATGTTCTGCTGAACGTGGCCCGGGATATTGACGGCGAGCTCGCCGCCGCCGCTGACGCGGCGTTCAACCAGCGCCATGCCGCAGATTGGACACTGGCCGGGCTGCGAGCGCGAAATCTGCGGGTGCATTGGGCAGGTCCACACGGCGTTTTGCGTGCCCGTGTCGGATAGTTGGTCGCTCAGCGTCGGTGAGTGATCATGGTCATGGGCATGGTCATGGGCATCGGGCCGTTCGTATTGATCGTGTGGTTCGTGCGGCTGATGATCATGGTGCTCTTCAGCGATCGCCGGCAGGGCCACAATGAGCAGCACGACCAGCAGATGAATGGATATTTTCATGGCGAGTTTCCTCCAGCCAGGTAGTTCAGTTCGGCGCGGGTTCGGGCCTGGGCCCGGCGCAGTTCGATCAGGCTCTGCTGCTGCTCGAACAAAGCGAGCCGCGCGCGCACAACCTCGTCGAAGTCGGCGCGATCGGTGCGATAGGCCAGCAGGGTGGTTTCCAGCGTGTTTTCGGCGGCACCCAGAACGTGCTCGCGTAGGTTGGACAGGCGCCGCTCGTACTGTTCCCAGAGCCGGGTCTGGCGGTCAAGTTCGCCGCGCAGCTCGCGCCGGCGCTCAGCCAGGTCCAGGCTGCGGGCGGTGGATTCGGCGCGCGCCGCAGACAGGCGTCGATCCTGGCGATTGGCGGTGAACAGCGGCAGGCTGAAGCTGACCATGGCGAAAAGCTGGTCGGTCTGGCGCTGCCCACTCATCGGGTCGGAGCCGCGCAGGTGGCCATAGCCGGCTTCGATCATCCATTCCGGGGAAAAGGCCGCGCGGGCTTCATCCACCCCGGCCTCGCCGGCCGCTTGCCGGGCCTGCAGGGCGAGCAATTCGGGATGGTGGGCGAGCTGCTGTTCCAGGCGATCCAGAGTGTCCGGTCGCGGCAGATCCGGCAGTTCGAGCTGCAGACTCGAATTCGGTGCTTCGCTGGTCCAGCGCTGAAGACGTGCGCCGGCATCTTCGACGCTGGCCACGCGGGCGAGAATTCGCTGTGCAAGCAAAGCAAGTTCCAGGTTGGCCCGGCTGACATCATTCTGGCCACCGCTGCCGCTGCGATAGCGCGCCTCGGCAACCGACACCAGGTCTTCGAAGGTGCTGCGGCTGGGGCGTGCCAGATCAGCGGCTGCCAGGGCGCTGACCCAGTCGATCCAGGCCTTGCGGGTTTCGCGCAGCACTTCGAGCCGGCGGGCCCGGTAGCGCGCCTCCAGCTCCTCGGCCTGGCTGAAACCTGCACGCTCACGCGCCGAGCGGGAAGCGCCAACGGGAATACGCTGGCGCAGTCCCAGGCTGTATTCCGTCATCATGTCGGCGGTCAGCGGATCATCAACGGGCACGCCCTCGGCTCCGAGGAACAGCTCCGGATCGGGCAGGGCGCTGGCGGCAATGGCCAGGTCTTCACTCGCGCTGACGCGCTGCTTGAGCGCAGCCAGGGCGGGGTCACGTTCCAGAGCCAGAGTCTGGGCACGATCAAGTTCCATGCCGGCCACAGGCCAGCATGCGGCAATCATCAACAGGATGGCAATCGAATGCCATCGGCAAGGCATCTGCATGGCAGACCTCTCAATAAACTGTTCAGGCAAACGGCAGCCAAGCTGCCGGGCACAAATCGAGAGGTCAGGCTTGCGGGGGACGCAGCAGCTCGCTGGTAAAACTTGAGGGGAGTGCGACGCTGGCTACTGGCAGCGTCATGCAATGGCGGGAGCTGAAGTCTGTTGCCGCTGCCGCTGGAACGGCCGGCACCGGGCCGCCGCAAACCGGGCTGCAATTGCCGTGCTGACAGCTTGCACCGTCGCCGCAGCAGATCTGCGAGAGTTCAGAGTCGGTCGGGGAAGCCTCATCGGAACCGCCATGGCAGTCGCCGTCCGAGGCGCTGTGGTCGTGGTCATCGGCGAGCGTTTCGACAGACGGATCCGCATCACCATGATCGGCAAAGCTCGCCATACCGCCGGGCAAGCCGCCCACCACCAGGACCAGGGCCAGCAAAACGTGCAGCAGCTTGATGCCAAGAGGCTTCATGCGCTGAAGTTTACCAGCATCAGGGGAGCTTCTGATCAATAGCTGAGATTCATGGGTAATCAGGATGCAGTTTGGTCGACTGAATCATTGCCCGACAATCTGCCGATAGATTGCCGGCAAGGCTTTGCTCAGAGCCGCAGCGCGGCCGACGATGCTGTAGGCGCCGCGGCCGAAGATTTGGGGAATGTATTGTCTGGCTCGGGAGTCGATGGTGACGCCGAATACAGCCAGGCCGAGGTGGCGGGCTTCGCGTACGGCCATGCGGGTGTCTTCGATGGCGTAGCGGCCTTCGTAGTGGTCGGTGTCGTTGGGTTTGCCGTCGCTCAGGATCAGCATCAGGCGATGGCGGTTGGGGCGGTCGGCCAGGTCTTGGGTCAGATGGCGGATGGCGGCGCCCATGCGGGTGTAGCGGCCGGGTTCGAGCGCGGCGATGCGGCGTTCGATGCGTTCATCAAAAGTCTCGTCAAAGCCTTTTAACGGTGTGATTTCTACGCGCTTGCGCCGGTGCGAGCTGAAGCTGTGGATGGCCTGCTGATCGCCGCAGGCGTCAATGCCGTGGGCCAGCACCAACAGGGCCTCTTTCTCCAGATCGATAACTCGTCGCTCGTCTATCCAGGCATCGGTGGACAGGGAGGCGTCGATCAGAATGGATACGGCCAGGTCGCGGTCGAGATCGCGCCAGCGGCTGTAGATTCGGTCCGAGCCGGAGTGCCCGGCGGCAATTTCGGCCTGCCTTCTTACCAGGGCATCGGTGTCAAACTCGTCGCCATCGAGCTGGCCACGCAGCTTTTCACGTTTCGGGCGCAGCGCTTCGAATTGGCGGCGCACTTGACGGATGCGCGAGCGGGTAGCGACATCTGGCGTCCAGTCTTCGGCTGCGGAGGCAGCTTTCTTGATCTGCACGGCACAGTAGTCGGGCAGGTAGCTGCGGCGCTGATAGTGCCATTCCGGCAACAGGTGTTCGCCTTTCAGACTGCCTTCCTCGAAAGCGTCGGGCGCCATGTCGAGGTTGATTTTCAGGCGGGTTGGCGCGCGCTTGCGGTGGCGCGAGAGGGTCAGCTCCTCAAGCTCCGAGGCGGCTTTTTTAGCTTCTTCGTCCTTGTTCTGGTCCATGGCCCGGTTAACGTTGACCATTTCAGCCCAGGACATCATTTTCTCGAACGGGTTGAGCATCAACGGGTCGTCGCGCTCGGTCTGATCAAGGCGGCGACGCTGGGCGCGATGTTTTTGCTCGCCCATCTCTTCGCCGTCTTCACTGTCGTGTTCTTCCTCGTCTTTTTCTTCATCCCCGTCGTGGTGGGTTTTGCGCGTTACGACGTCCGGCCACAGCGGCACCGGCAGTGGCGGGTGATAGTCTGATGTGGCCTGCCAGCCACGAATCGCAGTGGGGTCATGGACTACCGCGTGGAACAGTTCGGCGGCTGTTCCGTCCAGCGGTTTGCTGTCACCGAGCAGGGCAAGAATCAGCGCTTCAACGGCCTGTTCCTGCGGTGGCAGACGGCGCGTCGGGCGAATTTGGCGAAGGCCGTCAGTCAGCTCCCTCCAGGGACTGTGCCAGCCGGGCAGCTTTTCCAGCAGCAGTTTGGTGACGCGCCGGGATTCGGCCAGCCGGTGCAGATCACGCTGCAGCGGATTGGCAGTGTCGGGCAGACGTCGGGCGTGGGCCAGCCAGGCAACTTGCCAGAAAAACAGCGCCCGGTTGTGGGCCGGGTCGGGGTACAGGGCAATGCGGGCCGGCAGAATCAGACTGTCGCCGTCGAAGCGGGCCAGCGACAGCGGTTCGCGATCAAATCCGAGGCGCTGGCGCCAGCCAAGACGATGCCGCTGGCCGCTGGCCCGTCCGGCCGAGAGGGTGACGCCCGCCGGCCCGCCCAGGGCGCGGAAGTAGATGGCCAGAACGTCGCGCAGACGATCCAGCTCTACGGCGGCATCGGGATGGTCGGGGTAGCTTGTGGCTCGTGATGCCCAGCCGTGCCATAGACGGCCGGCCCATTCCTCAACTTCGTACCAGTCGGCCACGTCAGAAGCTGTGGCGGAGCAGTTCCTCAAGCGCGGCCAGAACGTCGGCGTCGTCGCTGAGCGGCTCGATCAGGGTGGCCTGTGCTGCGGTTTCAAGCGCCATGCCGTTGGCGATGAGGGTGGCGCAATAAACCAGCAGACGCGTTGATACGCCTTCTTCGAGATCACGGTCCTTGAGTGCGCGAATCTGCCGGGCGAGGTTGACCAGACCGGCGACACGACTCCGGTCCAGGCCGCTTTCGTTGGCCACAATCTCGATTTCGATGTCCGGCTCTGGAAAATCGAAACTCAGCGCGGCAAAGCGCTGCCGGGTGCTGGGCTTGAGCGTTTTCAGGACATGCTGATAGCCGGGGTTGTAAGAAGCCACCAGCATGAAATCATCTGGCGCGCTCAGTAGTTCGCCGGTGCGCTCCAGCGGCAGAATGCGGCGGTCGTCGGTGAGCGGATGCAGAACCACCGTGACGTCCTTGCGCGCCTCGACCACTTCATCCAGATAGCAGATGCCGCCTTCGCGTACCGCCCGTGTCAGCGGGCCGTCAACCCACACGGTATCACCGCCGACCAGCAGATGACGGCCAGTCAGGTCGGCGGCGGTCAGGTCGTCGTGGCAGGCCACTGTGTACAAAGGCCGCCCGAGTCGGGCGGCCATATGAGCAACAAAGCGGGTTTTGCCGCAGCCGGTCGGACCTTTCAGCAGCAGCGGCAGGCGCTGCTTGTCGGCGGCCTCGAAAAACTGACATTCACCGCCGGTTTCACGGTACCAGGGGATGTCATTGCCTGCCGCCGTGTGCGCTGCCGGATTGGTCATTCAGCCGGGCTGACAGCCGGGCGGCCGATGCTGGCCGGTTTTTGCTCACGCGGCCGGCCAAAAATGGCCCACAGGAAGATCAGCGCACCAAGTACCACCACGATTCCCGAAGCAAAGCGCATTGCGTAAAACAGCCAGATCTGGTCCTGGGTGGGCATATAGTACTCACCGATCACGCGCTGCAGATGTGTCTGGATCACGCCGGCAAACGTCAGCGTGAAGGTCATGAAAGCCATGCCGCCCGACATCAGCCAGAAGCTCCACATATTGCGGATCTGGTTATACGGCAGCTTGCCGCGCAGCTGGGGCATCGCATAGGTGATGATGGCCAGATTGAGGGTTACATAGGCGCCGTAAAATGCCAGATGGCCGTGGGCGGCGGTGATCTGGGTGCCATGGGTGTAATAGTTGACCCACGACATGTTGTGCATCAGGCCCCAGACACCGGCACCGAAGAAGGCCATCACCGAACAGCCCAGTGTCCACAAAATGGCTGCCCGGTTGGGATGGTTGCGGCCGCCATGCCAGAACATGTAGAAGGTAAATACCACCATTCCGAACAGCGGCAGTACTTCCAGCGCGCCGAAAATGTTGCCGATCGGCTGCCAGTAGGCCGGAGTACCGATCCAGAAGTAGTGGTGGCCGGTGCCGAGCAGGCCGGCAAACAGCACCAGGCCGACAATCACGTACAGCCATTTTTCGATGATCTCGCGGTCCACGCCGGACATCTTGACCAGCAGATAGGCGAGCAGGGACGCCATGATCAGGCCCCAGACGCCTTCAACCCAGATGTGGATGACGTACCACCAGTAAAGCTTGTCGAGCGACAGATTGGCCGGGTTGTAGAAGGCAAACAGCCAGAAGATCGCGGCCAGCCACAGCCCGGCCATGAGAATCATCGAGATGGCCGTGCGGCGGCCGTTCTTCAGGGTCCGGCTGCCGTTGTAGAGAAACATCAAAAAGGAGATGGTGATCAGGATCTTGACCCAGGTCGGCTGCTCAAGAAACTCGCGGCCTTCATGGATGCCGAACTGGTAGCCGATCAGTGCCGCAGCACCGGCAAACACAAAAATACCGAGCTGAACGTATGCCAGTGTAGGGCTGTAGAGCTCGGTTTCAGCTTCTTCGGGCAGCAGATAGTAGGTGGCGCCAAAAAAGCCGATCAAAAGCCACACGATCAGCAGGCTGGTGTGGCTCATGCGGATGATGTGGAACGGCATGGCTTCAGCCAGGAATTCCGGCCACACATAAACGGCCCCGGCCAGCAGGCCGAAGACAAGCTGCGCGGCAAACAGCAGCAGCGCGGTAACGAAAAACGGATAGGCGACTTTCTGCGTCTGGTACTTCATGCGATGCTCCCTGAGTTATCCGGAAATGGTCGGCGGCCAGCCCTGAGTGTCGATTTCGCTGGTCCAGCGAAAGAAGTCAACCAGGGCATCCAGCTCTTCTTCGCTCAGGTGAGCATAGGAGGGCATCTGGCGTCGTCCTGGCACACCCATCGGCTGGAGCTGAATCCATGCCTTGATTCCCTGCCGTGCGGCTTCGGGGTTGTCGGCCCCGCCGTAGCGCAGCCATACATTGCCGATTTCGGGGGCAAAGTAGGCGCCTTCACCCAGCAGGCTGTGGCAGTTGATGCAGGATTCCTTTTCCCAGACGTGCTTGCCGAGTTTGACCGAATCGGTCAGCCCTGCGTGGTTGGTCGACACCGTCACGATGTAATAGTGACTGTGTGCCGTCAGCCCGACGAAAATCAGGAAAAAAATGACAGACCCGCCCAAAAAGACGTTGCGGGCGGCGGTTCGACTGAGGCCTTCGATCATCTGGTCCCTCCTGGCGGAAGATGGTCAGCGCAGCTCATGCTACCGGGCCATTCTAAGTGCAGTGCTTCATCAGTATCAAGGAAAGATTCATTCAGCCTGCTGGTTTACGTCCCCGACCACGCTTCAAAGCAGCGTTTGGTATTCCGGGTGCCGTTTGATCCAGCTGGCGATGTACGGACAGTTGGCCACGACTTTCAGGCCTTCGTCGCGCGCCCAGTCCAGCGCGTGGCGGGTCAGTTGACCGGCAATTCCGCGTCCGCCGACCGGTTTGGGTACCTGGACGTGGTTCATGGCGACCGTTTTACCGTCGCGAACATATTCCAGCCGGCACAGCTGCTGCTCGACGACGGCCTGGAACTGCTGTTGGTCTTCCTTGTGCTCAATTGGGATGGTGGTCATGGTGTATTGCCTCCGCATTGATCAGTAAAGAAAACGCGTGCGCAGCGTGGCGTCGATTTTTTCCAGCTCGCGCAGGATGGGCGCTACATCGTCGGTTTCGGCGTCGATCACGACGTAGCCGACGTCGGGCAAAGTCTGCAAATACTGGGCGGCAATATTGACCCCGGCATTGGAAAAGACGCTGTTGATAGCCTGCAGCACGCCCGGTTCGTTGCGATGAATGTGCAGGATGCGCCGCGCCTTGGCCTGATCGGGCAGGGCAACCTCGGGAAAGTTGACCGCGCCCATGGTCGAGCCGTTGTCCGAGTAGCGGACCAGTTTGGCGGCCACGTCCCGGGCGATGTTTTCCTGGGCCTCGTGGGTCGAGCCGCCCACATGGGGCGTCAGCAGTACCTGGTCCATGCCGCGCAGCTCACTGATGAACGGCTCATCAGGCCCCGACGGCTCGGTCGGGAAAACGTCTACCGCAGCGCCTGCCAGATGGCCGGTTTCCAGCGCCTGGACCAGCGCCGGAATATCGACCACCTTGCCGCGCGATGCGTTGATCAGGTGGCTGCCTTTGCGCATTCCGGCCAGCTCGGCCTGGCCAATCATCAAACGTGTCTGGTCCGTATCGGGGACGTGCAGGCTGACAATGTCGGCCTGTTCCAGCAGCGTGTTCAGGTCGTCTACCTGGCGGGCGTTGCCGAGCGGCAGCTTGTCGACGATGTCGTGAAAGATGACGTTCATGCCCAGGCCTTCGGCGAGAATGCCGAGCTGGGAGCCGATATGGCCGAAGCCGACGATGCCGAGGGTCTTGCCGCGCACTTCGTGTGATCCGCTGGCAGTTTTCAACCAGCGACCGCGGTGGGCCGCCATGTTTTTTGCCGGGATGGCGCGCGCCAGCATGATGATTTCAGCCAGCACCAGTTCAGCCACCGAGCGGGTGTTGGCATACGGCGCATTGAACACCGGAATGCCACGCTTTCGGGCGGCGTCCAGATCGACCTGGTCGGTGCCGATGCAAAAACAGCCAATGGCGATCAGCTTGTCGGCCTCGGCAAGAATTTCCGGGCTGATCTGGCTGCGTGAGCGGATCCCGAGAAAATGCACTCCGGCCAGCGCGGCGCGCAGGGCGTCGGGCTCAAGCGCGGCCGATTCCACCTGGAGCTGCTGATAGCCCGCCTGGCGGATGCTGTCAGCGGCACGCTCGTGAATTCCTTCGAGCAGCAGAAAGCGAATCTTGTTTTTTGATAGAGAGTGACGTGGCGCCATGCGATGAATCTGAAAGGTCCGGAACGGGTGATAATAACCGTCATGCGCCGCTTCGATCCGATTGAATCTCGAACTGACCCCGAATCGCTGGCCCACTACGGCCGTGACTGGACACGCTTCTGGCCGGCCCGGCCGGCAGCCGTAGTGTTTCCGCGCAACACCGCAGAGGTGGTCGAACTGGTTGGGATGGCGCGACGCGAGGGCTTCAAACTGGTGCCCAGCGGCGGGCGTACCGGGCTGTCGGGTGGTGCGGTGGCCAGTCACGGTGAAGTGGTTGTGTCGCTGGAGAAAATGCGCGCGATCATTGAGCTTGATTCCGGTGAACCCAGCCTGCGAGCCCAGGCCGGCGTGCCGGTGGGCGAAATTCAGCGCGCGGCTCGCGAAGCCGGCCTGTGCTATCCGGTCGACTGGGCGGCAGCCGCCTCCAGCCAGCTCGGCGGCTCCATCGCTACCAATGCCGGCGGTATTCGCGTGCTGCGCTTTGGCATGACGCGTGCCTGGGTGCGCGACCTGACCGTGGTCACCGGCATGGGTGAGGTGCTGGAGCTCAATCGCGGCCTGGTCAAAAACAACGCCGGCTTTGATCTCGGCCAGCTTGTGATCGGTTCCGAAGGCGTGCTTGGTATTATCACCGAGGCGCGCGTGGGCCTGATCCGCCCGCCGCCGGAACAGTCGGTGCTGCTGCTGGGCCTGTCGGACCTGGAAGCGATCATGCCGGTTTTTGCCGAACTGCGCGCCGGGCTGAATCTGTCGGCATTCGAGTTTTTCGACCGGCGCTCAGTCGAGCACGTCGGTGCGGCCAGCGGTGAGAGCTTTCCACTTGATGAGCCGTGCCCGTATTACGCCATCGTCGAGTTTGATGACCCGGACCAGGCCAGCCAGGATCAGGCCCTGGAGCTTTTCGAAAAGCTGCTGACCGCCGGCCATCTGCTGGACGGTACGCTCGGCCAGTCTGGCGCCCAGGCAGCCGCCCTGTGGCGCTGGCGAGAGGCGATCAGCGAGGCAATCAGCCCGCGCACGCCCTACAAGAATGATCTGGCGGTGCGCGTCTCGCGGGTGCCGGAGTTTCTCGCCGCGCTCGATCGGCTGGTCGGCGAACACTACCCGGATTTTGAGGTGGTCTGGTTTGGCCATATCGGCGATGGCAATCTGCACATGAACGTGCTCCGTCCCGAACGGTGCTCGATCACGGAGTTTCACGCCGCCTGCCGCGACTTGAGCCGGCAGGTTTTCGAGCTGGTGCAGGCTTTCGAAGGCAGTGTGTCGGCCGAGCACGGCGTCGGTCTGCTCAAGCGCGATGTGCTGCACTACAGTCGCTCGGCGGCCGAAATCAGCCTGATGCGCCAGGTCAAGGCCGCCTTCGATCCGGACGGAATTCTCAATCCGGGCAAGGTTTTCACCCAATAGCGCGATTCCTGACTTTCGTCGGGCGGGAAGGGTGAGGCGGCCTGTCCATTCCGCTACAATCGTTGCAGAACGTCCTTGAAAAAAACCGGCCATTTATACGGAGTTGATATGCGTTGCCTGCTAATCGCTATTGTTTTTGTCGTTTGTCCGCTGACCGTCAACGCCGAGGAGGGCGGGCTGATTGAGCTCGATGCGCTGATTCAGGCCGGCGAGCGTGCCGTGATTCGCTTTCATTTCGACCAGCCGCCGGTGACCGAGCAGGGCGAGCCGGTCAATTTTCTGGTGCTCGATGTGGGCGGCAGCTACGTGGACTTTCTCGGCGACAGTCGTTTACATCAGTCGCTGCACGACGGCAAACGGCTATTGGCGGTTCGTGAGGCGGCGCGTGGCGACGGACTGCGCGCCCTGTTTGTGGGTGAGGATGCGGCCTGGAATGGCGTGGAAGCAGACTTCAGCCGGATCAGGGATGGCAGTATCGAAGGCGTGCTGATTGTTGAGCCGAAATATGCCCGGCGAAGCGTGCAGTCGCGCATTCAGTTCAGCGGTCGCTTGACCAGCGGTCGGGCGATCAGCGGGGAGGGCGTTCAGCCGGGTCCAAGCGCGGTGGTTACCAGCTGCCGGATTGAGGCACCGATTTTCGGCGACCGCTTTGACCCCGAGGTGGCGACAAATATCGGCCCCGGCTTTCGCGACTGTGTGCCCTGAAAAGTCCTCAATCGAAACGCTGGAGACACTTGAATGCTCACTATTGACTTGACCGGCAAGCGCGTTCTGCTGTGCGGGGCAAGCCAGGGAATTGGCGCCGCCACGGCACAGCTCATGGCCGAATGCGGCGCAAACCTGACCCTGCTGGCTCGTAACGAGCAGCGACTGGACGAACTCTGCCAGAAGCTGCCCGGCGCTGGCCATGACTTCCTGGCGGTCGATCTGGGCGACGCTGACCAGCTTGGCCAGGCGCTGCCGAAATTCACATCCGGTGGCTACCAGGTTCTGATTCACAACTCCGGCGGCCCGCCGGCCGGACCGGCCATTGATGCTGATCCAGAGACTTTTGAAGCTGCCTTTCGCCAGCATCTGGTCGCCGGTCAGCGGCTGGCCCAGGCGGTCGTGCCGTCCATGCGGGATGCCGGCTGGGGCCGCATCGTCAATATCATTTCGACGTCAGTCAGAGAGCCGATCATCGGGCTGGGCGTGTCCAATGCGGTGCGCGGCGCGGTGGCGTCCTGGTCGAAAACCCTGTCCCGCGAACTGGGCGCTGACGGCATCACGGTCAACAATGTGCTGCCCGGCTTTACGCAAACGCCGCGCCTGGCCAGTCTGATTGCCGGGCGCATGGCCAAGCAGGATTTGAGCGAGAAGGAAGTGCGCGCCGCCATGTTGGCCCAGGTGCCCGTGGGGCGCTTTTGTCGGCCCGAGGAAACCGCGGCGGCGATTGCGTTTCTGTGTTCTCCGCTGGCCGACTACATCAACGGCGTCAGTCTGCCGGTCGACGGCGGTCGCCTGGCCAGCCTGTAGATGAAGATCGACAATTTCATTGATGGTGTGTTTGCTGGCGCCGAATCCGGCCGAAGCTTGCCGGTGTTTGAGCCGGCGACGGCGGCTCAATACGCCGAGGTGGCGGATTCCGGTTCGGTCGATATTGATGCGGCCATGGATGCCGCGCAGCGGGCCTTTCCGTCGTGGTCCGGTTTGCTGCCGGAAGAACGCAGCGCCTGGCTGCACCGCCTGGCTGATGCGGTGGAAGCCCGAGCCGACGAGCTGGCCCGGGCTGAAAGCGTGGACACCGGCAAGCCGTTGAAACTGGCAGCCAGCGTCGATATCCCGCGCGCGGTCAGCAATCTGCGTTTTTTTGCCGCAGCCGCCAGCCAGTTTTCCAGCGAATCGCATGCCATGGGAGCCGAAGGCTTCAACTACACCCTGCGCCAGCCGTTGGGCGCTGTCGGCGCAATCTCACCGTGGAATCTGCCGCTGTACCTGTTGAGCTGGAAGATTGCCCCGGCGCTGGCGGCGGGAAATACTGTCGTTGCCAAACCTTCTGAAGTGACTCCGGTCAGCGCCTGGATGCTGGCTCGGATTGCTGCCGATATCGGCTTCCCGGCCGGCGTTTTGAATGTAGTTCAAGGGCGCGGTGATACGGCCGGCCAGGCCCTGAGCCGTCATCGCTCGCTTGCGGCCTTGAGCTTTACCGGCTCAACCCGGGTAGGCGCTGTGCTGGCGGCTGAACTGGCTCCGCGCTTTGTCAAGCTGACCCTGGAAATGGGCGGCAAGAATCCGACCATCGTATTTGACGATGTTGATCTTGACGCTACCGCGCGCGAGACGGTGCGGGCCGCATTTTCCAACCAGGGCCAGATTTGCCTGTGTGGTTCGCGCATTCTGGTACAGGAAAGCATTTACAGCGAGTTTCGTCAGCGGCTGGTTGAGCAGGCCGGTCGCCTGGTGGTGGGTGATCCGCTCGATGAGCAGACCGACCAGGGTGCATTGAGCTCCAGCGCCCATTTTGACAAAGTGACGGGATTTATTGATCGCGCTCGCAAGGCGGGTGGTCGAATATTGCTGGGCGGTCGGGCGGTGCGTCCGGCCGGGCGCGTCAGCGAAGGCTGGTTTGTTCAGCCGACTCTGATCGAAGGCCTGGCGCCGGAGGCAGAGATCAATCAGCACGAAGTGTTCGGACCCGTCGCTACCTTGATTCCGTTTCGCGACGAGGCTGAAGCCGTGGCGATTGCCAACGGCGTGGACTACGGTTTGGCCGCATCGGTCTGGACCCGCGATCTGGATCGCGCGCACCGCATGGGTGCCGGTCTGGAAGCCGGCATCGTCTGGATCAACTGCTGGATGAAGCGTGATCTGAGAACGCCGTTTGGCGGCCAGAAGGCGTCGGGGCTGGGCAAGGAAGGCGGCCTGGAGGCGATGCGCTTTTTTACCGAGCCGAAAAACGTCTGTGTCGCGCTTGCGCCCAAGTGATTACAAGTGATTAATGGAACGCACATGAGCCATCAGGATTACAGCACCGACCAGGCCCCGCCGCCTGTAGGCCCCTATCCACATGCCCGTCGCGCCGGGCCGTTTCTGTTTCTGTCCGGCGTTGGTCCGCGCACTGCGCAGGGCGACGCGATTCCCGGCGTCAGCTTCGATGAAAGTGGTCAGGTAATTGACCACGATATCGTCGAACAGACGCGCTCGGTGTTCCGCAACGTGCGCACCATACTTGAAGCTTCGGGCGCGCGTTGGGAAGACCTGGTCGATGTCACCGTGTTTTTGACCGATATGAAACGTGATTTTGCCGCTTTCAACAGGATCTATGCCGAGTACTTTGATACGGTCCGCCCGTGCCGCACAACGGTTGAGGTCGGCGCGCTGCCGACTCCGATTGCCGTCGAGCTCAAATGCCTGGCCTGGGTGGGTGAGCGCGACGACGATGAGCGCAAAACCTGATTTTTCTGGAGGAGCCATGTTGCCCGGTATGCCAATCAACTTCATGCAGTGGATCGAGGACCATCGCCACCTGCTCAAGCCCCCGGTGGGCAACAAGGTGGTCTGGTCGGATGAAGATTTCATTGTCATGGTCGTCGGCGGCCCGAATCAACGCAGCGACTACCACTACGATGAAGGACCGGAATTCTTCTATCAGATCGAAGGCGATATGTTGCTCAAGGTCATGGACGATGGCGAGCCGAAGGATATTCCGATTCGCCAGGGCGAGATCTTTCTGTTGCCGCCCAGAGTGCCGCACTCGCCGCAGCGCTTTGCTCACAGCGTCGGCCTGGTGATCGAGCGCAAACGGTTGCCCGAAGAAAAGGACGGCCTGCTGTGGTTTTGCCCGCAGTGCAGCGCCTGCGTTTACGAAGAATACTTTCAGCTTGAAGACATCGAGAAGGATTTTCCGCCGGTGTTCAAGCGCTTCTTTGGAAGTGAAGATAACCGCCGCTGCCCGGACTGCGGGCATTTGCATCCTGATCAGTGAATAACACCATGCTTAAAATCGACATGCACTCGCATATCCTGCCGTCGAGCTGGCCGGATCTGAACAAGAAGTTCAACACCAGCGGCTTTCCGACCCTGCATCACGACTGTGGTCGGGACGATGGCCGGGCCGAGATTCACAAGGATGGCCGCTTTTTCCGTGCGGTTGATCCACTAGCCTGGGACATCGAGCAGCGCATTGCCGACTACACGGCCAAGGGCGTGCAGGTCCAGGTGGCCTGCACCGTGCCGGTGATGTTCAGCTACGACGCCAAAGGCGAGCATGCGCTGTATATGAGCCAGTATCTCAATGAGCACCTCGGTGAGCAGTGTCAGCGCCATGCACGTCATCTGGTCGGTTTGGGAACGCTGCCGATGCAGGCCCCGGAGCTGGCTGCACGCGAGCTTGAGCGCTGTGTCAAAGAGCTGGGTTTGCGCGGTGTCCAGATCGGCTCGCACATCAACCACTGGAATCTCAATGATCCGGAGCTCGAACCGGTGTTCGCCGCCGCCAGCGAGCTCGGCGCCGCCGTTCTGGTTCATCCCTGGGACATGATGGGCAAGGAGTCGATGCCCAAATACTGGCTGCCGTGGCTGGTGGGGATGCCGGCCGAACAGTCGCGCGCCATCTGCTCGATGATTTTTGGCGGCGTGTTCGATCGCCATCCCGGTATGAAAGTTCTGTTTGCCCACGGCGGTGGCAGCTTTCCATTCACCATCGGCCGTATCGAGCATGGTTGGCGCATGCGCCCGGACCTGGTGGCGGTGGACAACCCCCGCGGCGGCCCGCGCGATTATCTTGATCGATTCTATCTCGACACCTGCGTTCACGATTTCCAGGCACTGCAGTATCTGCTTGAGCTGATGGGTCCGGAGCGTCTGGCCATGGGCACCGACTATCCGTTTCCGCTGGGCGAACAGCAGCCCGGCAGCGGCATTGACGCGCTGGATCTGGATGCGGCTACGCGCGAGCGCCTCTATCACGGCACGGCGCTGGAGTGGCTGGGCCTGGAGAGGAAAGACTTCGAGTGAAGCTGACCGTTGAACACCGCGGGCAGCGCTATCGGATCGACGTTTCCAAGGGTGTCAGTCTGGCCATCGAACTGGATTTTGCCGGCTCACAGCCGGCGTTTTACGGGGTCGAGAAAGCGCGTACAAAAGCGCTGGAGATTGACGGCTTTGTCGGCGATATGGCCGGCGGTGGATCGTGCAGGGTAGAGCGCCTGGAGCTGATTCCGCACTGTCACGGCACGCATACTGAAAGCGTGGCTCACATCAGTCAGGACCACCTCGATCCACCGCGACCGCCGGCCTGGATGGCGGCGCGCATTGTCAGTGTCAGCCCCGATCGCCTGGACCAAAGTGGTGAGCATTACCCGGCACCTGGGCAGAGTCATGAAGCGGTGATCAGCCGTGCAGCCCTGGCGGCTTTCGAGGTCGATACCGCCGCACTGATCGTGCGCACATTGCCCAATGACTCCGCCCGCCGTGAGCGCCGTTACCTCGGTGAAAACTCGCATCCCTATTTCACTCTGGAGGCCGTTGACTGGTTGGTCGCACAGGGTATTGAGCACCTGCTGGTTGATACGCCATCCATTGATCGCGCCCACGATGACGGCAGTCTGCCGGCGCATCGAAGGTTCTGGGCCCTGGATGATCAACGTCATTCGACTGACCGCCGGGCTTTGGCTCGGACCCTGAGCGAATTCCTGTTCGTCCCGGACAGCCTGGTCGACGGCCTGTATTTGCTCAATCTCCAGCTTCCCGACTGGCGCTGCGACGCCATCCCCAGCCGACCGCTGGTTTTTCCCCTCACAGGCAGCGAGCCATGACCACGGCAAACGAATTCAACACCCTGAAACAAGCCGCCGCCCGGGCCGAACACTTCGATCAGGCCGACCCGCTGCGCCGGTGGCGAGATCAGTTTCATATTCCGCGCGATCAGCACGGCCGCGAGCAGGCCTATTTTTGCGGCAATTCCCTGGGCCTGCAGCCCAGGGCGATTCAGGCGGCACTGCACGACGATCTGGATATGTGGGCTGATCATGCGGTTGAAGGACACTTTGCCGGTGAATTCCCGTGGATGCCGGCGCATGAGTTCCTGCGCGAGCCGCTGGCAGCGCTGGTCGGGGCCGAACCGACCGAGGTGGTGGCCATGAACAGCCTGACCGTCAATTTGCATCTGATGATGGTCAGCTTCTATCGCCCGGCAGGCTCGCGCCGCAAGATCCTGATTGAGGCCGGAGCCTTTCCTTCTGATCGCCACGCCGCCCTGTCACAGATTATCTATCACGGCGGCAATCCCGATGAAGACCTGATCGAGATGCCCGCCGATCCGGACTCGGAGAGTATCGATGAGCAGCGCATCATCGAGGCCATTGAAAGTCGACGCGATGAGCTGGCCCTGGTGCTGCTACCGGGTGTGCAGTATCGCAGCGGGCAGCTTTTTGATATCGAGTCGATCAGCCGCGTTGCCCGCCGCTGTGGGGTGCCAATTGGCTGGGATCTGGCCCATGCAGCCGGCAATGTGGAGCTTGCGCTGCACGACTGGGACTGCGATTTTGCCGTCTGGTGTCACTATAAATACTGCAACTCGGGACCTGGCGCCGTAGCCGGCTGTTTTGTCCACGAGCGGCATGGCCGGATTACCGAACTGGAAAGCCTGCCGCGCTTTGCCGGCTGGTGGGGACATAAAGCCGAATCGCGCTTTCGCATGGGGCCGGAGTTTGAGGCCATCCCCGGCGCTGAATCCTGGCAGCTCAGCAATCCGCCGATCCTGGCGCTGACGCCGGTGCGCGTGGCTACCGGCATGTTTGCCGAAGTCGGCATGGCCGCGCTGCGCGAGAAATCGCGCAAGCTGACGGGCTTTCTCGATGCCATGATCCGCAGCCAGCTGGCCGGCCGGGTCGAGATCATTACACCGGCCGACCCGGCCCGTCGCGGCTGCCAGCTTTCGCTGCGCATCGTTGATCCGAACCGTTCGGGCCAGGGTGTTTTTGATGACCTGGCAGCGCGCGGCATCGTTGCCGACTGGCGCGAGCCTGATGTCATTCGCGTGGCCCCTGTGCCGCTGTACAACCGTTATGACGACTGCCTGCGCCTGGTCGAGGCCTTGCACGACAGCCTGGAAACCGGGAGCGACGCCGGATGAGCATTGACCGGAACCAGACGATCTACATTGCCGGAGCAGGCCTGGCTGGCTGTGTTCTGGCCGCCGGCCTGGCGCAGCGCGGCCTGCGCGTGGAAGTGTTTGAAAAGCGCAGCGACATGCGCCGTGCCGAAGTCGAGCGCGGACGTTCCATCAACCTGGCCTTGTCCGAGCGCGGCATTGTGGCGCTGCGAGAAATCGGAGCCCTGGACGAGGTCATGGCCATCGCTCTGCCGATGCGCGGGCGCATGCTGCATGACCTTGAGGGCAATCAGTCGCTGCAGCCTTATTCGGCGCATGCCGATGAGGTCATCTATTCGGTGCATCGCGGGCACCTGAATCAGATTCTGATCAACGCTGCCGAGCAGGCCGGTGCCCGTTTTCAATTTGACTGTCCGTTGACCGCGCTGGATCTGGATGCTGGCCGGATGATTCTTGGCGATTTGCACGGCGGAGACGGGCGCGAGCAAGCGCTTGCCGGCTCAGTTCTGCTGGGCTGCGACGGCGCGGGCTCGGTCGTGCGCCAGGCGCTGGAACAGCAGGCCGACAGCCGCACCCGCATCGACTGGCTGCCGCATGGCTATCAGGAGTTCCGCCTGGCACCAGACGGGCAGGGCGCGCACCGCATGGCCCGGGATGCGCTGCATATCTGGCCGCGCCGGGAGTTCATGCTGATTGCACTGCCCAATCCCGACGGCAGTTTCACCGTCACGCTGTTTCTGGCCCATGAGGGTGCAGCCAACTCGTTTGAAAAACTTGCCGATGCCGATGCGGCTGAAGCATTTTTCCGGCGCGAATTTCCCGACTTCATGGAGCTGATTGGCACAGATTTTCGCCGCCAGCACGCCGAACATCCCGTCAACAGCATGGGAACGGTACGCTGCCAGCCCTGGACTTTTGACCGGATCAGCCTGGTTGGCGATGCGGCGCACGCTATCGTGCCGTTTCATGCCCAGGGGATGAACTGCGCGTTCGAGGACTGCAGCGAGATCAATCGCCTGATTGATCAGGGCTTTGCCGACTGGCAGACGCTGTTGACTGAATACGATCAACTGCGCCGACCCAACGCCAACGCCATTGCCGATATGGCGCTGGAAAACTACATCGAGATGCGCGACCTGGTCGCTGATCCGGTGTTCCAGCTCAAGAACAGGCTGGAAGCCATCCTCTACACCCGCCACCCGGACCGCTTTGTGCCGCGCTATGCGATGGTCATGTTCCGCACCCTGCCATATGCCGAAGCCCAGCAGCGCGGCCGGATTCAGGCCGAAATTCTCAACGCACTGACCCGCGGCATAACAACCATCGAACAGGTCAACCTGGACACGGCTGATGACATGGTGCGCGAGCAATTGCCGCGCATGCCGTCCTGATCTGGTTTTCCTTTCGCCTTGACCGCTGGGCGGCCTTTCGCCTTATTCAAATATGCGTACGCACGTCAATCAGTTCCGGGAAGAAGCGGAGTTTGAGGGCGCGGCGCAGGAAGTCGACGCCGGATGAGCCGCCGGTGCCGCGCTTGTGGCCGATGATGCGCTCGACGGTGGTCATGTGGCGGAAGCGCCAGTGCTGGAAACTCTGCTCGATATCAAGCAGTTTTTCGGCCATTTCGTAGGCGTCCCAGTGGCTTTTGCGATCCGTGTAGATCATTCTGAAGACCTCGGTCACGGCTGGATCGGCTTCATAGGGCTGGGCCCAGTTGCGATCCGTTTTATCGGCCGGAACCGGCAGCCCGCGGCGGGCCAGATAGCGCAGGAATTCGTCGTACAGGCTGGGCTGGTCAAGATAGCCCTTGAGCCAGGCATGCAGTTCGGGGTCGTGGGCAAAGACCTTGAGCATGTCGGCATTCTTGTTGCCGAGCAGGAATTCCAGGGCGCGATACTGTGGTGACTGGAAGCCGGAGGCGCCACCAAGCACGCCACGAAACTCGGAGTATTCCGAAGGAGTCAGGGTTTCCAGAACGGCCCATTGCTCGAACAACAGGCGCTGGATCTGCTTGGCCCGCGCCAGGATCTTGAAGCAGGGCTCAAGATTGTCGGACTGCACGTGCTTCAGGGCGGCATTCAACTCATGCAGCAGAAGCTTGATCCACAGCTCGGAGGTCTGATGCTGGATGATGAACAGCATCTCATCGTGATGCAGCGGGTCGGACAGCGGATGCTGGGCGTTCAGCACTTCCTCCAGACCGAGATATTCCGCGTAGGTCAGGCGGTCTTTGAGATCGGTCTGGATGTCCGCTTCGAGCTCGCGACGATTGGCCATCTGGGGTCTCCGGTCAGCTTTTCTGGATGGTCAGTCATGATAATGCAACTGACGCTGCGCCTCGCTGAGACTTTCCTGAGCTTCAAGGGTGCGATAGTGCTCTGGTCCGTAGATATCGCTCAGCCGGATTACGGCTTGTTCCAGCATGTCGATGGCCGCGTGCACATTGCCGGCTGCCAGTTCACTTTGTCCCAGACCGACCCGAAAAACGCCGTGAGCCGGGTGGTCGGGTGGAAAGGCCGAGTCCAGCAGGGCAACCGTCGGGCGCTGCAGCTCGACGGCGGCGAGAGCATGGCCCTGGACCCGGCGCAGGTTGCCAAGATTTGACTTCACCATCAGGGTGGGCGGATGGTCGGGTCCGTAGCTTTGCGTGGCAATCTGCAAGGCCCGCTGCAGGTACGGCTCGGCTTCGTCCGGGCGATCCTGCTGTCGCACACAGCCGGCCAGATTGACCAGGGCGGGCAGCAGGCGCGGATGCTGATCGCCAAGCCGCTCCTCCTGCAGGGCGAGACTTTGACGCAGCAGCGGCTCGGCCTCGGCGCGCTTCTGCTGTTGGAGCAGGGTCATGCCATGGTCATTGAGGGCGCTGGCCAGGTGTCGTTCGGCCGCCGGGTGATCCCAGTTCGAGGCGATTTTCTGCAGCTGTCGATACAACGCAACAGCGGCTTCAAAACGCTGACCGTAGGTGTGAATCTGAGCAAGGCTGCGGAGGCTTTCAAGGTGCAGGTTGGTCTCGAACGCGCCGCTTGCGCCCGCCGTCAGCTCGATCAGTTCAGTGACAATATCTTCAGCCGCCGCATATTGCGCCGTGAGGATCAGCAGCTCGACTTTCTGGTGCAGCGCGTCGAGACGGATCAGGTCGCCGGCCGGCCGTTCGCCGCTCAGCTCAAGCACCCGGTCAATTCGCTCGATTCCGGCTGCGTAGTGGCCGCGCAGCGCATCGAGTCGGGCGAGCTGGGTTTGCGGCCTCAAGTAGCGCGATTGTTCCGGCGTGGTGCTGACCAGACTGGAGGCCAGGGCCAAGTGCTGTTCAGCCTTGTTGTTCAAGCCGATGGCGAGATAGGCGTGGCCGATGGCATATTCGATGTCGCTGAGAATCAGGGGCTGGCCGGTGAGTTCCAGCGGAGCGCGTTCGGCAGCGGTTTCAAGCACCCGACGCATCAGTTCGGTATCGGCGCCGTCGGCATATTCAGGTTCAATTGAGCCCAGCAGTTCAAGCAGGAAATTCGAGCTTTGTTCCGCGCGCTGGGCCTCGAGCCTGGCCGTGCTTTCGGCAATGCGGGCGCGCTCATACTCATTGACGAGACGGGTGAGCAGGCCGACGCTGATCACCACGGCCAGGACGGCGACTGCAACGGCCAGGCGATTGCGGCGAATAAACTTCCCGAGACGATAGCCCCAGCGCCGGCGTTCCGCCTTGACCGGCCGGTTATTCAGGAAACGCACCAGGTCGGCGCGCAGCGCCGAGGCGGTGGGGTAGCGCTGCGCCGGCTCGGTTCGGATGGCCTGATCAATGATCGCGGCCAGGTCGCGCGGCAGTTCGCGTCGCCATGGGGCGCGCCGCAAACCGCGTTCTTCGTCGGCTTTGGCGCGGCTGACGTCGACACCCAACGCGGCCAGCAACAGACGACCCAGGCTGTAGATATCTGCAGCCGTGGTGACCCGCTCGCCGCGTAGTTGTTCCGGGCTGGCATAGCCCGGGGTGTAGAAGCAAGCGCTCCGGGTGAGCTCCTGATCGGGTTCGGAGACCAGTTTGGCGATGCCGAAGTCAAGCAGAATTGGCTCGCCGTCGGTGGTTATGAGGACATTGCCCGGTTTGATGTCGCGATGAACAATCAGGTGCTGATGGGCGAAATGGACTGCCGAACAGATCTTGAGCATCAGGTCAATGCGCTGCCTCCGGTCGGCATTGTGTTCACGGCACCATTGCAGAATATCCAGCCCGTCGATGTACTCCATGACCAGGTAGGGCTGGCCGTCCTCGGTACTGCCGCCGTCGAGCAGACGGGCAATGTTCGGGTGGCTGAGCTCAGCCAGGATCTGCCGCTCCCGGCGCAGGCTTTGCAGCTCCTGATCGCCTGGAAAACCGCGAATGACCTTGATCGCGACCTGCTGTCGATACTCCTCATCGTCGCGTTCGGCCAGGTATACCGCACCCATGCCGCCCTGGCCGAGGCAGCGCAGAACCCGGTAGGAACCCAGACGGTGGCCGCGGCCGGGAAGCTGATGTGAGGTGAGATTGCGAGCAGTTTCCACGACTGCCTGGTCCATGCGTGAGTTGTCATCGTCATCGGCCAACTCATGGGCCGACAAAAGCTCAAGCACTTCACTGAGCAGCGGCGGGGAATCGCCAGCCTGTTCCTCCAGCCAGGACCGACGCTGATTTTCCGGCTGCTCCAGCGCGTCGTGAAACAGTCGTTCCATGCGCTGCCAGTAGTGATCGGCCGAATCAGGCACTGCCGTCGAGTTCGCGGCGCAGCCAGGCGCGGCCCAGGCTGAGATCGCGATCAACCGTGCGTGGTGAGGTATTGGTCAAGTCGGCCACGTCGCTGCGCGTCAGACCGCCGAAATAAATCAGCTCAAGCACCCGCGAGATGCGTTCGCTGCGCCCGGCCAGCCGGGACAGCGCGTGGTCCAGAGCGAGCAGGTCGGCATCCGCTGCCGGGGCGGGAATCTCGTCGCCGGAAAGATCAACGCGCAGGCGATCACCGCCGCGTTTTTGGCGCAGCCTGGCGCGCGCATGATCCACCAGAACATGGCGCATGGTGCTGGCCACCATGGCATAAAAATGTTGACGATCCTGCCAGGCAATTCTGCTGCGGTCCAGGTTCAGAAAGGCTTCGTGAATCAGCGCAGTGGGCTGTAGAGTGTGGTCAGGGCGCTCGCGTGCGAACTGCTGGTCGGCCAGGCGGTGGAGGGTATCGTAGACCAGTGGCATAAGCTGATCACGGGCGGCGGCATCGCCGCCTTGCCACTGGTGCAGAAGTCGAGTCAGCTCCCGCTGCTGACCATGTTCCCGTTCCCGATTTTCCACCAGGCGAGTCCCAGCGTCTGGAGAGGCGCCTAGTCTACCCCAGAACTCCGTGATCTGACCTGGCGCTGCGGTTTATGCGGGACCGTCAGCGCCAGGTCATGGGCATCAGCGTCAGGGCTGGGCGAAGCGATCGGCAAAGATTGCATCCGGGCGTTCATCCACGCCGTTTCCGGACAGTTCCAGCACGGCCATCGCGCCCTGGGCACTGCTGACACCGAGCTGCTCGGCGACCGGTCCGGTACCGGCAGGCAGGAAAATGACGCTGAGCAGGCAGCTTTCGCCAGCGGGCAAAGTCGGGCCACAGGCGCTGCTGTCTGCATTGAATGTCGCTGGCAGCTCAAACTCAAGCTCCGTGGCGTCGGCATCCCCGCTGTTGTGCAGCGTTACGCTCGTCGCCGGGCTGGCTGAGTGAATCTGCTGATCGCCGAAGTCCAGGCTTGCTGGGTCAAAAGCAAGCGATGGCGCGGTGACGGTCAGTGCGATCGGCACTTCAACCAGGGGCTGTTCAAATGCATTGCTGGCAATGCAGGCTACCGCGCTGAACTGACCGCGGCCAAGGCCGGCTGTGTCGATGGTGAAATCAAAGCCCGTGCTTGTCGACGGCGGCGTGCTGTCAGCGGAAGTCTCGAAGCTGATCCAGGTGATGGTCTCGCCGGCGCCGCAGCTTGAGTCGATACTGACGGTCCAGTCCAGCGTCTGGTTGCCGGGGTTGCCAATGCTCAGACTTTGTTCGCTGTCTTCGGTCAAGACCAGCGTGATGGCAAAGGATTCCGGGTCGGTTTCGATCAGAGCGCCCATGCCCCGGCCTTCAAGGGTCAGGGTGTTCGGGCTGGATGGAGCGTTGCTGGTCAGGCTCAGGCTGGCGCCATCCGTGCCGATTGCTGTCGGGCTGTAGACAAACTCAAGCTCACAGCTCTGGGCCGGGTCAAGCGAGATTGGCGCTGTACCGCAGCTTCCGCCAGCGGCGGCAAACGGCAGTGGGACTGCGCTGATGCTGTCAAGCAGCAGCGCTGCGTCGCCGCCGTTGGTGATGGTCACGCTGGCCGGGCTGCTGGTCTGGCCTGCGGCTACGTCACCAAAGTCCAGCGCAGGTGGACTGAGGCTCAGCAAAGGCAGAGGTGGATCACCCTGAAACTCATGAGTGCCCATATCGATCATTTCGACAAGACCCGAAAACACCCTGGGCTGCCCGGCCAGATCAAGCGGATCGTTCGGCCCACCGTAAAACTGGGCCAGATCGGTGGCCGGATCGCCGGCGTTGACCGCCGGTGATTCGCGTTCAAGCTTGAAGTTGGCAACGCTGGCGTCGACGAACAGCGGGTCATCGAACAGGTTGTTGCCATTGTCGATGGTGTTTTCGGGCAGGCCGCCTTCGATGATCGAATGGGCGATGCGGGCTTCGTTGGTAAAGCCGTTCCAGCCGCCTTCGGGGCCGTGGATCTGGGCCTCACCTTGATTGGAATCGTTGGCCCAGAAGATTGAATTGATGATTTCCGGACTGCTGCCGTTCCAGTTGTACATACCGCCACCCTCTGAGGTCTGGAACAGCAAGCCGTCGGCGAAGTTTGCGTAAAAGATGCAGTTGATATAGCGGGCATGGCTGTTGGCATTATTGAATGCACCGCCGCCGCCCAGGCCTTCTGCATGGTTGTCGTAGAACAGCACGTTGATAAACAGCGGCGAACTGGTGTCCATGTAGGCACCGCCGCCTGAGCGTGCATGGTTGTCGGTGAAAATCATGTTTGACATGATCGGCTCAGCGTTGAGCATGTGTATGCCGCCGCCGAGCGCCGGAATGCCGCCTTCAAAGGACACTGCCCGCCCGCCGCTGACGGTAAACCCGTCAACCCGGGTTGACGGACCGACGTCTTCGGCAAACAGCACGTTCTGGATGTTGGCGGCCCCGACACTGCCGGACAATACCGTCAAATGATCGACCCAGTCGCGCTCATCGAGGCTGGTTTCCACACCGGTAAAACCGCCGTAAACGGCCACACCGTCAACCAGCACGAAACTTGCCTCAAGCTCGCCTGGATCATTGGTTGGTGTATACACACCTTCGGCCACCCAGATTTGCAGATCGCCATCAAGCGGGTCCCAGTCGTCCGCGGCCCAGTCTAGGGCGGATTTCAGATCGGGCAGGGCATTGATCCATGAATCTCCGCTCTGATTGCCGCCGCTGACGCTGCCATCTATGTACAGAATGCCGTTGGCATCCGGCTCGATCAGGCGGAAACTGTTGGCCGACAGGGCAAGTGTGGCCTGTTCCTCGCCGGCGGCAAGAATCCTGATCTCGCCGCTTGCGGTGCCGACCGATTCAGGAGTGAAGCTGACGCTGAACTGGCAGTTCTCATTGGGCGGCAGGTTTCCGCTGCAGCTCCCGGTATCGACGCTGAAGCCGCTGCCGCTGACCTGGAAGTCCAGCGCTGTGGCGGTGCCGTTGCCGAGATTCTGCAGCGTTACATTCAACGGGCCAGCGCTGCTGCCAATTTCAACGTCCCCGACGTCAAGCTCGGTCGGGCTCAGATGCAGGGCCGGGGCAACGGACAAAATACCGCAGTGTTCCGGCGGTTCAAGTAGAAAGGGCTGATAGCTGACGGAGCCGGGGATGCTGTCACCGCTGCCGCCACCGCTACCGCCCGGGCCGTTGTCAGCGCCCCACCAGTTATTGATGAAGGTGAGTGCCAGGGGCGTTGCGTTGCCGGTTCGCTTGATGGCCGGATCATTGTCAGTTATGCAGTTGTCGCTTGAATCGAAGTTGGGAAGATTGGGATTGGTGACCCCGTTCCAGAAGGTGGGGTGCTGACTGGGTGAGTTGGCATGGAGCTGGATTCCGCTGTTGGAACTGTTGGCAATGCGGTTGCCGTGAACCAGCACCCGGCTCGGTGCCGTGCCGCCGCCTAAACTCAGCCCGTACGTGCCGTTGGGTATGGCGGTGTCGCCTTGGGCATCGGTGCCGATCCAGTTGCCGACGACGGCATGCTCATTGCCAAAGTTGTTGAAAAAATTAAAGCTTATTCCGTTGAAGTTATTGCCCGAAATAACGTTGCGCTGAGCCGCACGCTGACCGGGCGTGCCATCCCATCCAATGAGATGATGCTGGTGTGGATAGCTGGGATGGCCGCCGCTATTTTCGATGCCATTGCCGTTGGGAACCGCGGCGTTGCCCTGAGCGTTGAGACCGATATAATTGCCTGCGATGTGAATGTATCTCGTCGTGGAGCTGAAGTCGATTCCGCGGCCGCTGTGGCCGGAGATGATATTGCGCATCAGTACCGGATCACCGACTCCGCCATAGCCGATGATGGTATTTTCAGTGTAAGCGCCTCCTGCGACTGCGCCAATACGAATGCCGGTGGAGCTGGCCAGCGCCGCATTGCCGGTCACGTCAACTCCGATCCAGTTGCCTGAAATACGGTTGTCGTTGGCGGCATTGCCAGTCGTGGTGATAGCGGAATTGGTGTTGCCGGAGATCAGGTTGCGTTCATGCTGCCCGGTCCAGTCTGCCAGCATGCCAATCACGTTGTTCTGCGCCGATGCCAGGTTGATGCCACGTGTGTTGCCATCCGCCTGGGTGCCGGTAACATCTGTGCCGATAAAGTTGCAGGCAACGTGATTGTCACCTGAGGCAATCCACAGACCGGTGCTGGAGTTGTCGTTATTGAAGCCGCGGATCACCAGACCTCGTATTTCCGAACCATCCGATCCGGCCTGGAGGCGCAGACCGATGCTGGTCCCGCCCGACTGCATGGCGCCGCTGAGCTCAATCTTGAGTGTTGGCGGCCAGGCGCTGCAGTCGGCACCGATTTGGCTCAGGCCGTCGATCGTGGTCGGTACGGTCAGGCCCGGCAGCAGGTTGGTGGGCTCGATCACATGCGGCCCGTCGCCGGGAAGATCGAACAGGATAGTAGCTGGTTGCTCGCTTAAGTTGGCAGACACAATGGCCTGGCGCAGGCTCCCGGCACCGCTGTTGGCCGTGTTGGTAACTGTAAAAACCGAGCGGGCAGATTCGTCTGCCTGCGCATACGGCAGGCAAAGAACAAGCGCAAACAGTGCGATCAGGAAAATGACAGTCTTCATGGCGTTCCTTGGAATAAGAGGTCTTTAGGCTCTTTAGCGCCGTTGACCGAACAACTTCGCCAAATATTTTCCTTCGTTGGCCATGAATCGCAGCCGTGCCCAGGTAAAACCACTGACACCGCAGATTGCGAGATCTTTCCCCGTCTCTCTTTGCGTCCTTTCCTGCTTCGCGCCTTGGCGATTCAAGGATTTTGCTTGAAAGCCTGAGATCCCACCGAAAACCGACTCGTCATGGCGACCGGCTTCTGGCTTTTCAAACCCGTGTCAATCTGCGCCATCTGAGGTTAACGCAGGTTTTGATCCAGGCGCCGACAGGCGTCAGGCGGCGCTGCGCTGCTTTGGTGCGAGCCGCTCCAGCAGTTCTTCGGCCAGGTGGAAGCGGTCTTCAATCGGCTCGAACTCGCCTTTGACGCGCAGCCGATCATTGGCGGGTAGTTCGAAGCTGTGGGATTCTTTCTGGATCATCTTCAGTAGTTCGCCCATGTCGATATCCGGTTTGCTCTTGAACTCCACCCGGCCGCCGGCCGGGCCGATTTCCATGCGCTTGATGCCGAGTTTTCTGGCGCGCAGCCTCAGTTCGGCGGTGGCAAAGAGGTTTTTGACCTCGCTCGGCAGCAGCCCGAAGCGATCAATCATTTCGACCTGCAGATCGTTGAGCTTGCGTTCGCTGTCGGCCTGGCTGATACGTTTGTAGAGCACCAGGCGCTGATGTACGTCAGGCAGCCAGGATTCGGGGATCAGGGCGGTCAGGTGCAGGTCAACGTCGCTGGTGATCGACAGCGGTTCGTCCAGATCGGGCTCCTCGCCGTTTCTGAGCGCCTCAACGGCGCGGTTGAGCAGGTCGGTGTACAAGGAAAAGCCGATCGCCTCAATCTGACCGGACTGTTCTTCGCCAAGCAGTTCGCCGGCACCGCGAATCTCCAGATCGTGGCTGGCCAGGGCGAAGCCTGCACCCAGTTCCTCAAGCGACTGGATTGCTTCCAGGCGTTTTCTGGCATCGCCGCTCAGGGTTTTCCACGGCGGCGTGATCAGGTAGGCATAGGCCAGGTGGTGCGAGCGTCCGACGCGACCGCGCAGCTGATGGAGCTGGGCCAGGCCAAACTTGTCGGCGCGGTGGATGATGATGGTGTTGGCCGTGGGCACGTCGATGCCGTTTTCGATGATGGTTGAACAAACCAGCAGGTTGATGCGGCGTGCGTAGAAGTCGCGCATGGTGCGCTCCATCTCGCCGGGCGGCATCTGGCCATGAGCCATGCCGATCCGCGCGCCCGGAAACATGTCTTCGAGTTCGGCCACCTGGCGGGCCATGCTGCGCACTTCGTTGTGCAGGAAATAGACCTGCCCGCCGCGCTGAAACTCGCGCGTGACCGCGTCGCGGATGGTGGCAGTGTCCCATTCGGAAACGAAGGTGCGAACCGCCATCCGCCGGGCCGGTGGCGTGGCAATGATCGACATGTCCCGCAGGCCGGCCATCGACATGTTGAGCGTGCGCGGGATGGGTGTGGCGGTCAGGGTGAGCAGATCAACTTCGGCGCGCAGCGCCTTGAGGCGCTCTTTTTGGCGCACCCCGAAGCGCTGTTCCTCATCGACGATCACCAGGCCCAGATCCTTGAAATGAATATCCTTTTGCAGCAGGCGGTGGGTGCCGATCACAATATCGACGGTGCCGTCCTCCAGGCCGGAAAGAACTTTACCCGGCGCAGCGGCGCTGCGGGACAGCAGGCGCACATTGACCGGCCAGTCGGCGAAGCGATCAGAGAAGGTCCGAAAGTGCTGCTCGGCCAGCAGAGTGGTCGGAGCGAGCATGGTCACCTGACGACCGCCGTGAGCAACAACGAAAGCGGCACGCAGGGCCACTTCGGTTTTGCCGAAGCCGACGTCGCCGCAAACGACCCGGTCCATCGGCGTTTTTGCCGCCAGGTCAGCCAGTACCGCGTCAATGGCGTTTTGCTGGTCTTCGGTTTCCTCGTATTCAAAGCCGGCGGAAAAGCGCGCGTACAGGCCCCGGTCAATCTCGAAGCGATGACCCTGGCGAGCGGCGCGCCGGGCCTGCAGATTGAGCAGTTCGGCGGCGGCATCGCGCACTTTCTCGGCGGCCTTGCGCCGGGTGCGCGCCCAGCGATCGTTGCCGAGTTTGTGCAATTCGACCCGCTCCGGGTCGGCGCCGGTGTAGCGGCTGACCAGGTGCAGGTCGGTCACCGGCACGTACAGTTTGTCGCCGCCGGCGTATTCCAGGCACAGGTATTCGGCCACGATCTCACCGGCGTCGAGTACTTCCAGGCCCAGGTAGCAGCCGATGCCGTGTTCCAGATGAACGACCAGAGCGCCGGCCTGAAGATCGGTCAGGCTCTTGATCATCGACTCCGGATCCTGGCCACTGCGTCGCTCGCGCCGGATGCTGCGGGTATGGCCGGGAAACAGCTCGCTTTCGGTCAGGATGGTAATCCCGCGCTCGCCGAGACGGCAGCCGCCCGAGACCGGCATCTCGATGATTGCAATCCGATCGTCACCGCTCAGGAAAGCCGCCCAGGAATCGAGCAGTTTCGGCCGCAGTCCGCCGGCCGCGAGCGCGTCGCGGATCAACTCGCGACGCCCGGTGGTATCGGCAGCAATTACCACCCGACCGCTCATTTTTTCCAGTGCGGCAATCGCGTCTTCCGGGTTTTCGTCCAGATCCAGCACCGGGGCGGCCGATGCGGTTTCAGCCGCCGGCACTCTACGTGTGATGCGTACCGCCGCATCATCGTTCAGGGCGGGGATGAGTTCGTCGGCCGAAACAAACAGCTCATCGGGGGCCAGCTTGGGCCGTTCGATATCGCCGCGACGTTGTTCGTAGCGGTATTCGATATCGCGCCAGTAGTCGGCCGCAGCGCTGTCCAGGCCGGGCAGCAGCAGCAGGCGATGCGGCCGGGGCAGGTAGTCGCCAAGCTGGGCGGTCGATTCAAAAAACAGCGGCAGATACTGTTCCAGGCCTTGGCTGTGATGGCCCGCGCCGACCTCCTGATAGGGCAGAGCGTGGCGGAGATCCATGTCAAATCGGTTGCGAAAATTGCGGCGGAAGTCCTTGCGAGCGTCGTCGTCAAAGGGGTATTCGCGCGCGGGCAGCATTTCGATGCGCTCAAGCCGGGCGGTGGATCGCTGGCTTTCGGCGTCGAAGCTGCGGATTGATTCGATTTCATCATCGAACAGTTCCAGGCGATAGGGGGCGGGACGCCCCATCGGCCAAAGGTCCAGAACCGCACCGCGCACGGCGAACTGGCCCGGTTGCCAGACCTGCTCGGCGGCCTGGTATCCGGCCGCGTGCAGGCGTTGGCGAAATCCCGCGCTGTCGATTTGTTCGCCAACGCTCAGATCGAGGCTTTGGCCCTGCACCCAGGCGACCGGTGGCAGGCGCTGCATCAGCGCGGTAATGGGTGCAATGACGATGCCTTCGCTCATGCCGGGCAGGCGGGCGAGCAGATCCAGTCGACGCGAGATCAGGTCCGGGTGCGGGGAGTAGAGATCATAGGGCAGGATTTCCCAGTCCGGAAACAGCTCGGCCGGTAACTGGCCCAGCTCATTGACGTCGTCGCGCAGGCGGCGCGCCGAGTAGCCGTCGGGAGCGGCGACCAGCAGCGGGCCGCCCTTGCGCCCGGCATGCGTCGAAATGGCCAGCGCCAGTGCCAGGCCTTCAAGCAGTGGCCAGTCGCTGCGGCCGTCAGCGGCGCGCGGCGGATTGAATACGGAAAATCGCTCAGACATGGTGGGCTGACAAAATCTTGGGGGTGGTTCGGGTTGAGGGAAAGAGCGGCTGACCCTTTATGGGCCGACCAGCGGCGCGGCGGTCTCGTGCAGCAGCAGTTCGACCTTGCCGCCCGCTGCAGGAGCGATGGTCAGCATCGAGATCTGATCCTCGTCAATGCAAACCGCGCTGCCGGTTTCGTGCCAGTCGCCAAGCACGATGCGCTGGCAATGGCGCCCGTCGATGCTGAGCTGATGAATAGCACGGCGATGGGTGTGGCCGTGAATGATTCGCTGTATTTGATGGTGGCGAAATGTTGCGTGCACGGTGTCGGCATTGACGTCCATGATTTCTGCCTCGGTATTGCCGGTGTGCCGACGGCTCATCAGCCGGGCCAGGCGTGCCAACATGCGCCGCCACCAGATCGGGCGCGACAGAATGCGGCGCTGCCAGCTCGGCTGACGTACCTTGCGGCGGAAGCGCTGATAGGCGACATCGTCGGTACACAACACGTCGCCGTGCAACAGCAAAATGGGATGGTCACCATGCTCCAGCAGTTCAGGCTCTTCCAGGAGGCGCATTTCCGCGCGCTGGCAAAAGTCTTCACTCAGCAGGAAATCGCGGTTGCCGCAAATGAAATAAAGCCGGGTGCCAGCGCGCGCCAGGGCGGCCAGGTGCCTGGCGACCTGGTCACCCAGCGGGCCGCCGGCGTCGTCACCGATCCACGCTTCAAACAGGTCACCGAGAATGTAGAGCGCCCGGGCAGCACGCGCCGGCCCGTCAAGAAAGTCGAAAAACAGGCGCGTGGTTTCCGGGCGCTCGGCGTGCAGATGCAGGTCGGCTACCAGGTAAATCGGTGCTTGATTACTCAGGGAGCTCCACCCGTTCCAGCACGACCGGCTCGGCCGGCACATCCTGGTGCATGCCGCGCGAGGTGGTTTCTACCGCCTTGATGCGATCGACCACGTCCATGCCGTCGGTGACTTTTCCGAACACGGCATAGCCCCAGGTCTGGCCGGACATCTTGTTGCGGTGGTTGAGGAAGGTGTTGTCAACCACGTTGATAAAGAATTGGCTGGTGGCCGAATGCGGGTCATTGGTGCGTGCCATGGCCAGCGTGCCGCGGCTGTTTTCCAGGCCGTTGTCGGCCTCGTTTTCAATCGGGTCTGCGGTGGGCTTCTGGTTGAAATCAGCGTCGAAACCGCCGCCCTGGACCATGAAGTTTTCGATTACGCGGTGAAATATCGTTCCGTTATAGTGGCCTTCATTGGCGTAGCGCAGGAAATTGGCGACTGATTTGGGCGCGTCCTGGTCAAACAGTTCAACGGTGATCGGTCCGAAATTGGTGTGCAGGATCACGACAGGATTCTCCGTGGCTAGTGTTTCCGGCGCGGCCGGTTCAGGGGTTTCTTCGGCTGCCAGGGGCAGGGCGACAAACAGCAGCAAGGCTAACAGGGTTCGCATGGTGGTCTGATGACTCCATTGGTGTGGCAATCGCCCATAATACGGTTTCACGCTATAAATGTCAGCGACCCGACCCATGAATTCTTTCCAGGACGAGTCTTTCACAACGCCGATCCGATTCACCGACGGCCGTCTTTTTCTGCTCGATCAGCGTCAGCTTCCGATGCAGGAAAGCTGGCTGGAGATTGCTGATACGGATGCCGCCATCGATGCGATCCGCGGACTGGTCGTGCGCGGCGCGCCCGCCATCGGCATCTGTGCGGCCTACGCCGCGGCACTGGCGGCGCGCAGCTGCCAGGGTCGGATGGGCGATTGGCTGACGGATCTGGAGCGCCTTGAAGTGGCCCGCCCGACGGCCGTCAATCTGAGCTGGGCCCTCAATCGCATGCGTCGCCGCGCGACGCAGGCCGGTCAGGTCGACCCGGATCAGTTGGCCGCCGAGGCGCTTTGCATTCACCGTGAGGATGTCGAGGCCAATCGCGCCATGGCCCGGGCCGGTGCCGCCCTGATCGAGCCCGGCTCGGGGGTGTTGACCCACTGCAACACCGGGGCGCTGGCTACCGGGGGCATCGGTACCGCGCTGGGCGTTATATCTGAGGCCTGGCAACAGGGCCGCATCGATCGGGTTTTTGCCGATGAAACTCGGCCCTGGCTGCAGGGTTCGCGCCTGACGGCCTGGGAGCTGGCTCGGCAGGGCATCGAGTTTCGCATCATTGTCGAGGGCGCGGCCGCAGCGCTGATGGCCAGCGGCCAGCTTGCCTGGGTGATTACCGGAGCTGACCGGGTTGCGGCCAACGGTGATGTGGCCAACAAGGTCGGCACCTGCATGTTGGCGGTGCTGGCGCGCCACTACGGCGTGAAAATGATGGTCGTTGCACCAGGTTCAACGGTGGATACTGAGCTTGCCAGCGGGCAGGGCATCAAGATCGAGCAGCGCGACGAGTCCGAGATATGGTCAGCCGCCGGCATCGGCCGCGCTGATTTGCCGGTGGGCTTCAGGGCCTGGAACCCGGTTTTTGATATTACGCCCGGTGAACTGATTGACTGCATCGTCACCGATCAGGGTGTGCATCGACCGCCGTACGGTTTCACCCCTTCGCCGAACCCCGAATCTCCCTGAAATCAGCGCTCTGTGGTATGATTTAACGTTTGTTGCGCTTGGTTTCCCGGGTTCAAGCTGGTCCGGATGCTGAGCAATTAAAAGCATTTGTTTCAAATGCTTACCATGAGAATCTAAACAACTTTCAGGGTTATCACAGATGGCCGAAATGGCACGCGAAGTACTCCAGATCAACCTGGAAGACGAAATGCGTCAATCCTATCTCGATTACGCCATGAGCGTGATCGTCGGACGGGCGCTACCGGACGTTCGGGATGGCCTCAAACCGGTCCATCGGCGCGTGCTGTTTGCCATGCATGAACTGGGCAACGACTACAACAAGCCGTACAAGAAATCGGCCCGCGTGGTCGGTGATGTGATCGGTAAATACCATCCGCACGGGGACAGCGCCGTCTACGACACGATCGTGCGCCTCGCGCAGCCCTTTTCCATGCGCTACATGATGGTCGATGGCCAGGGCAACTTCGGCTCGATTGACGGCGATTCGGCCGCGGCCATGCGTTACACCGAAGTGCGCATGGCAAGAATTGCTCACCAGATGCTGGCCGATATCGACAAGGACACGGTCAACTTCAGCCCCAACTACGATGAATCCGAGCATGAGCCGATGGTGCTGCCGACGCGCGTGCCCAATCTGCTCATCAACGGTGCTTCGGGTATTGCCGTGGGCATGGCGACCAATATTCCGCCGCACAATCTCGGTGAAGTGATCAGTGCCCTGCTGGCGATGATTCGTGATCCCGAGATTGGTATCGATGAAATCATGGAACACCTGCCGGGGCCGGATTTTCCCACTGCAGCGATCATCAACGGCGCGGCCGGCATCCACGAGGCTTATCACACCGGCCGGGGTCGCATCTATTTGCGCGCCCGCAGCGAGATCGAGGTGGACGAAGACACCGGCCGCAGCCGGATCGTGGTCAACGAACTGCCCTATCAGGTCAACAAGGCGCGCCTGCTGGAAAAAATTGCCGAGCTGGTCAAGACCAAGCGTCTGGAGGGTATTTCCGGGCTGCGCGATGAGTCGGACAAGGACGGCATGCGCATGGTCGTTGAGCTCAAACGTGGCGAGGTGGCCGAGGTGGTGCTCAACAACCTGTTCCAGCTCACCCAGATGCAAACGGTGTTTGGCATCAATATGGTCGCTCTGGTGGACGGCCAGCCGCGGCTGCTCAATATCCGGCAGATTCTGGCCGCATTTCTGGCCCATCGGCGGGAAATGGTCACCCGGCGCAGTCTGTATGAGCTGAGAAAATCGCGTGAGCGCGCTCATCTGCTCGAAGGCCTGACGGTTGCCATCGCCAATCTGGATGAAGTCATTGCCCTGATCAAGGCCTCAAAAACGCCGGCCGAGGCCCGCGAAGCCCTGCAGGGCAAGCGCTGGGATGCCGGAATGGTCCGGACCCTGCTCGGTCAGACCGGGGCCGAGCTGTCGCGGCCGGAAGATTTGCTGCCCGAGTATGGCTTGAGTGAGCAGGGCTACCAGCTTTCTCCGCAGCAGGCCCAGGCGATTCTCGATCTGCGCCTGCAAAAGCTGACCGGCCTGGAACAGGAAAAGCTGGCCGAGGAGTACCAGAGCATTCTGGATACGATCCGCGAGCTGATGCGCATTCTGTCCGAGCCGGACGCGCTAATGGAGGTCATTCAGGAGGAGCTGATAGCGGTGCGCGATCTGTTTGATGATCAGCGCCGTTCCGAGATCGTCCGTGATTACCTCGACCTGACCATCGAAGATCTGATCACGCCGGAAGACGTGGTCGTTACGCTTTCGCACGCCGGCTATGCCAAGTATCAGCCGCTCGATCGCTACCGTGCCCAGAAGCGCGGTGGCCGCGGGCGATCGGCGGCGCGCACCAAGGACGAGGATTTCGTCGAACGTTTCTGGGTCACCAATACCCACGACACCCTGCTGGTATTCACCTCGGCCGGCAAGGTTTATAAAACCCGGGTGTATGAGCTGCCGCAGGCCGGTCACAGCAGCCGCGGCCGGCCGATGGTCAATCTGTTGCCGCTCGACGAGGGCGAGCGCATCAATGCGGTGCTGCCGACGCGCGAGTTTCCCGAAGACTGGTTTGTCTTTTTCGCGACCCGCGCCGGACTGGTCAAGAAAACGCCGTTGTCGGATTTTGCCAATATTCGCTCCAACGGCATCTGGGCGGTGCGGCTTGACGAGGGTGATGAGCTGATCGACGTCGCCTTTACCGAAGGAACGCGAGATATTCTGCTGTTTTCCTCGGCGGGCAAGACCGCGCGTTTTCATGAGTCGGATGTCCGCCCGATGGGCCGCCATACGCGTGGTGTGGTTGGTATTCGTCTCAAAGCCGATCAGGAAGTCGTCTCAATGCTGGTTGTCGATGAGGGCGATGTGCTGCTGGGTACGGCCAACGGCTTTGGCAAGCGCACCGCGCTGGAAGAGTTTCCGCTTCACCGCCGCGGCGGGCAGGGCGTGATCGGCATTCAGACCGAGGGGCGCAACGGCCCGCTGGTCGCCGCCCTGGCGGTCGGCGAGGACGATGACGTCATGCTCACGTCCAACGCCGGCACCCTGGTGCGTACCTCGGCCGCCGAGATTTCGCGTCTGGGCCGCAATACTCAGGGCGTGACCCTGATTCGCCTCGGTGACGATGAACAACTTATCGGCCTGGCGCGGGTGGAGGCCTCAGAAGATGATGACATCGACCCGCTGGACGACGCCGACATAGTCTAGGTTTGCACTTTCCAGGCAGTCATGGCCCGACATCCGGGCCATGACTTTCTTCACACGCAGCCGGATCGTTAACAAGCTATGATCGCCGCCTGCATCCAGGCTGGAGATATCCTTTGATTGTCAATATGTCACGCGCCGTCCTGGCGCCGGTTTTGTTTTTCGCGCTGCTGTTTGTCTCGGCAGAAAACGCCACCGCCGAGCAGAGCAAACTGCTGCGTTTCCCCGCGGTGCACGGCGACCAGCTCGTGTTCACTCACGGTGGTGATCTGTGGGCTGCCTCGACCGAAGGGGGGACCGCCTGGCGCCTGACCGCGCATCCCGGACTGGAGCTGTTCGCCCGGTTTTCGCCGGACGGGCGCTCGATTGCCTTTACTGGCCAATACGGCGGAGATGAGCAGGTCTATGTCATGCCGTCCAGCGGCGGTGAGCCGCGCCAGTTGACCTGGTATCCGGCTGTCGGGCCGCTGCCGCCGCGTTGGGGCTATGACAACCAGGTCTACGGCTGGACGCCCGAAGGTGATGCGGTGCTGTTTCGCTCACAGCGCGACGCCTGGGGTTCATCGAGCGCCCAGCTCTTCACCGTCGACCTTGAAGGCGGTCTGCCCGAAGCGCTGCCGATGCCAATGTCTGGCGCCGGTACCTATACCGACGATGGCCGGATTCTGTACTCTCCGCTGTTTCGCGATTTCCGCACCTGGAAGCGCTACCAGGGCGGCTGGGCGCAGGATCTGTGGCTGTTTGATCTGGCCGAAGGTCAGGGCCATCAGCTCACTGACGATGCGCGCACCGAACGTGATCCGATGTGGATTGACTCCCAGGCCTATTTTGTTTCTGACCAGGACGGCACCCTCAATCTCTACCGCATCAATCCGAACGACGGCGTGACTGAGCAGCTCACGTCCCACAGCGATTTTGACGTTCGCTGGGCCAGCGCCGGCCCGGAAGGCCAGATCGTGTATGAACACGGCGGGCGGCTGCGCCTGTTCGACACCCGCAACGGCGCGGACCGCGGGCTGGATATTCACGTGCCAGACGACGGTCTGCACCGGCGTGAGCGCCTGACCGATGTATCCGGCCAGATTCACGGCTACCGACTCAGCCCGACCGGTCAGCGTGTGCTGTTCGAGGCGCGCGGTGATCTGTTCAGCGCCCCGGTCGACAAAGGCGTTACCCGCAATCTGACCAGCCGCTCGACGGCCCATGATCGTGAAGCCGACTGGTCACCGGACGGCCAAACCATCGTTTTTGTGTCCGACATCAGCGGTGAAGAGGAGCTCTACACCGTTCCGGCCGACGGCAGCGCCGAGCCGAGCCAGTTGACCGACGGCCATCAGACCCGCTACTCCCACCCGCGATTTTCGCCAAACGGCGAGCACATCGCCGTGTCCGACAAGGACGGCCACATCTACGTCCTGGCTGCCAACGGCCGCGGTGGCCTGAAGCACGTGGCCCGTGATGAAGGCTGGCGAAACCGTGACTATGCCTGGTCACCGGACGGCGCCTGGCTGGCTTTCAGCCTGACCGAACCCAACAGCCTGCGTTCGCTGCACGTCTACAGCGTCCGCGGTGATGAGACCCATCGCCTGAGCGACGGCCTGTTCGCCGAATACGAGCCGAGCTTTTCACCCGATGGCCAGCACCTTTACTTCCTGGCCGACCGCGAGTTTGCCCCGCAGATCTCCGGGCGTGAATGGAATTTCGCCACCAATCGCGTAACCGGCATTTACGCTTTTCTGCTGGCCTCGGACAGCGACAATCCCTTTGCGCCTGAAGATGCCGAAGAGCCTGGCCTGAACGGCAATTCGGACCATGGCAACGATGGCAGGGAAAACGAATCGAGGCCGACGCGGATTGACTTCGATGGCCTGGCCGAACGCCTGGTTCGGGTGCCGATCGCGGCTGGCAACTACAGCAGCCTGGTTGTGGCCAAAGAAGGTCTGCTGTTCGCTGAATATGATGCCTTCTATTACGGTCGAGGCCCGGAAACTGCGCCGCGCCTGAAGCTGTTCAAGTTCGACGATAAAAAGTTGGTTGATTTTGCCAGCGGTGTGCACGGAATGGATGTCAGCATGGACGCTCGCCGGGTGCTGGTGCGCTCGGATGGCTGGAAGGTCTACGATATTGCCCAGGAGGGCAAGGAACCCGTTGATGCCCTGACCTCGGGCCTGAAGATGTACGTCGATCCGGTCGCTGAATGGGCTACCGTTTTCGATGAGGTCTGGCGTCGTTTCCGCGATTTCTTCTACGTCGAAAATATGCACGGCTATGACTGGGAAGCGCTGCGCGAGCACTACCGCCCACAGCTTCAGCACATCGCACACCGCAGCGATCTCAACTACCTGATGGGCGAAATGATCGCCGAACTCAACGTTTCGCACGCCTATGTAGGCGGCGGCGATGAGCGCCTGCCCGAGCGCCCGAGCGTAGCCCTGCTGGGGGCGCGATTCGAGAAAGACGGCGGCCGTTATCGCATTGCTCGTATTCTGGACGGGCAAAACGATGAGCCGCGCTATCGCTCACCGCTGACTGCCGCTGATCTCAAGCTGAGTGAAGGTGACTATATCCTGGCGATCAACGGCACTTCCCTGAGCGCCGATGACAACATCTACCGGGCGTTGACTCTGCCGGCCGGCCAGGCGCTGGTCCTGACCGTGTCCGAGCGTGCCGATGGACGCAATGCTCGCGAAGTGCTGGTCGAGCCGATCTCGGATGAGACTTCACTTCACTACCTGGCTTGGGTGCTCGACAATCACCGCCGGGTCAGCGAAGCCAGCGATGGCCGGGTCGGCTATCTGCACGTGCCGGACATGGGCCCGGACGGTATCCGCGAGTTCATCAAATGGTTCTATGGCCAGATCGACAAGCAGGGCCTGGTCATCGATGTGCGCTCCAACGGCGGCGGCAACGTCTCCCAAATGCTGATCGAGCGCCTGGCGCGGCGGCCGTTGGCCCTGGGCTATTCACGCACCCAGCCGAATGCCACCACCTATCCTTATCAGGCATTCAACGGACATATGGCGGCGATTCTTGATGAGAACTCGGCCTCCGACGGCGACATCTTCCCCTGGCAGTTCCGCAATGCCGGTTTAGGACCCCTGATCGGCAAGAAAAGCTGGGGCGGCGTAGTCGGCATCACCAGCCACGGTCCGGTGATTGACGGCGGTTCGGTCAACGTACCTGAGTTCGGTTTTCTCAATACCGGCGGTGAATGGGCGGTCGAGGGGGAGGGCGTTACGCCCGACATCGAAGTGGAAAACGATCCGGCCAGCGTGATCGCCGGTGAAGATCCGCAGCTTGAACGGGCGATTGAGGAAGTGCTCAAGCAGATCGAAGCCGATCCGCCGCGCTTGCCGGCACGGCCCGCGCCGCCGGTCAAGATCGACTGAGCAATCAAAAAAACCTGAGCTCGGGGCCGTTCAGGCCCCGGGTAGATTCAAAAACCAGCGGGCCACGCGACACTTGTTGCGTGGCCCGCTGCGTTTTACTCCGGATCAGCCTCGATCCAGTCTTCCATTGGCGGGCAGGAACAGATCAGGTTGCGGTCGCCCCAGACGTTGTCGACGCGGCCTACGGGAGCAAAGTATTTGCCGTGCCGAAGCGAGGGCACCGGCCAGCCGGCCTGCTGGCGACTGTAGCCATGCGGCCAGTCGTCGCTGCCCAGCTCTTCGATCGTGTGCGGGGCATTTTTCAGCGGATTGCTGTCGCGATCCCAATCGCCGGCGGCAATGCGGTCAATTTCGGCGCGAATGGCGATCATCGCCTGGATAAATCGCTCGATCTCCTCGAATGATTCACTTTCGGTCGGCTCGATCATCAGCGTGCCAGATACCGGCCACGACATGGTCGGGGCATGAAAACCATAGTCGATCAAGCGCTTGGCGACGTCTTCCTCGCTGATATCGGCGCTGTCTTTGAACGGGCGCAGATCGACGATGCATTCATGCGCAACGTAGCCGCTGCGACCGGTGTAGAGGATGTCGTAATAGGGGGCCAGGCGACGGGCGATGTAGTTGGCGTTGAGCACGGCCACTTCGGTAGCACGTTTGAGCCCATCGCTGCCCATCAGGCGGATATAGACCCAGGAAATCGGCAAAATCCCGGCGCTGCCCCAGGGTGCGGCGGCGACCGGAAGATTGCTGCCGAAGTCGGGATCGAGCAGGCCGCTGCCGTGGCCGGGCAGAAAGGGAATCAGCTTCGTGCGCACGCCGATCGGGCCTACCCCCGGGCCGCCGCCGCCGTGCGGAATGCAGAAAGTCTTGTGCAGGTTCAAATGACAGACATCGGCGTAGTCGGCAATTTTGGACCATCCGACCAAGGCGTTGAGGTTGGCTCCGTCAAGATAGACCAGGCCGCCGGCGTCACGGATCCGGTCACAGATTTCGACCACCTTCTCTTCGAAAACGCCGTGAGTTGAAGGGTAGGTGATCATCAGCGCGGCCAGACGTTCGCGATGGGTGTCGATTTTCGCGGCCAGGTCTTGCAGATCGATGTTGCCCTGCGCGTCGCATTTGACGACCACGATATCCATGCCGGTCATCTGCGCGCTGGCCGGATTGGTGCCGTGCGCTGAAGAAGGAATCAGGCAGACGGTGCGCTCGGAATTGCCGTTGGCTTCGTGCCAGCCCTTGATGCTCAGCAAGCCGGCGTATTCACCCTGAGAGCCGGCGTTGGGCTGCAGGGAAAACGCATCGAAGCCGGTAATCTCGGCGAGCATGCCTTCGAACTCGTCGGTGAGCTGGCGATAGCCGCGCGACTGGTCTTCAGGGCAGAACGGGTGAAGTTCGGCAAATTCCGGCCAGGTGATTGGCATCATCTCGGCGGTGGCGTTGAGCTTCATCGTGCAGGAGCCGAGTGGAATCATGGCGTGCACCAGGCTCAGGTCGCGATTTTCCAGACGCTTGAGATAGCGCAGCATCTCGGTTTCGGAGTGATAGCGGCTGAAGACCGGGTGTTCGAGTATCGGGCTTTGGCGACGCAGGCTTTCTGGAATGGCGTGGAAATCGGCTGGATCGTTGCCGTCGAGCCGGGCAATCTCGTCGCTCGTCGTGCCGCGGAAAACGGCCAGCAGGGTCACGATATGGTGGCGTCGGGTCTGTTCATTGACGCTCAGGCCAAGAAAGCCGGCGCGATCAATGCGCAGATTGATGCCAGCCTGTCGGGCGCGGTCAATGATGGCCTGACGCCCGGGCTCGGCAACCCGCACGCTGAGCGTGTCGTAGTACTGGCTGTGCTCCAGTTCAAATCCGGCTTCGACCAGGCGGGTGGCCGCAATGGCCGTCAGACGATGAATCCGCTGAGCAATTTTCTTCAGCCCCTGCGGGCCGTGCCAGACGGCATAAAAGCCGGCCATGACCGCCAGCAGCGCCTGCGCGGTGCAGATATTGCTCATTGCCTTTTCGCGGCGGATGTGCTGCTCACGCGTTTGCAGGGCCATGCGCAGCGCGGTGTTGCCGTGGCGGTCCTTGGACACGCCGATAATCCGTCCCGGTATGTTGCGACGATAGTCCTCGCGCGTGGCAATAAAGGCCGCATGGGGCCCGCCAAAGGACATCGGCACGCCGAATCGCTGGCTGTTGCCGATCACGACGTCGGCACCGGCTTCGCCGGGTGATTCGAGCACCACGAGCGCCATTGGATCAGCAGCTACGGCGACCAGCGCGCTGTTGGCATGGGCGGCCTTGACCAGCGGCTTGAGCGGCACCAGGGCACCGTCGGCACCCGGGTACTGGGTCAGAATGCCGAAACAGGGGGTGGATTTGAGCGCGGTGTGCAGGTCGGCGTGGACCTGAACGTCAATGCCGAGATGCTGGCCGCGATTGCGGACTACATCAATTGTCTGCGGCAGGCAGTTGGCATCAACCAGAAAGACGTCGCTGGCATTCTTTCGGTTGACGCGCCTGAGCATGGCCATGGCTTCGGCGGCGGCCGTGCCTTCATCCAGCAGAGAGGCGTTGGCCAGCTCCATGCCGGTCAGGTCCATGATCATCTGCTGGAAATTGAGCAGGGCCTCAAGCCGACCTTGGGAAATTTCGGCCTGGTAAGGGGTATAGGCGGTATACCAGCCCGGGTTTTCCAGCACGTTGCGCAGGATGACCGGCGGCGTGAGTGTCGGGTGATACCCCAGGCCGATCATGGAGTGATTAACCTGATTCTTTTCGGCCATGCGGCGCAACTGCTCAAGCACCCGGTCTTCGTTGTCGCTGCGCGCCAGATCGAGCGGGCCTTTGCTGCGGATCGACGGCGGCATGGTGCTCAGCATCAGCGCCTCTAGCGAGGGGCTGTCGATGGTTTTGAGCATGCGCTCAACGTCGTTCGGGGTCGGTCCGATATGGCGCGCGACGAAGTCGTCGTGTGATTCCAGCGCGTGCAGAGGGGTGGGGCGGGTACGTTCTTCGGTCATTGCAACAGCAGTCCTTGCGCAGCAGGCTTGAACAAGTAGTGATCTACCAGCAAAAAGGCAAACAGGGCCATCAGATAGACCACTGAGTAGTTGAACATGTGCATCGCCAACTGCTCGTCATCGGAGCGCATGATGGCGATCGCGTAGCCAAGAAATCCAAGGTTGAGAATCATGGCGCCAACCAGATAGGCCAGGCCGCTCATGCCGGTCAGCCACGGCAGCAGCGTGACCAGGATCAGAATGATGGTGTAGAACAGAATCTGCCAGCGGGTAAAGGCCACGCCGTGGGTGACCGGCAACATGGGCACGTCGGCCGCGGCATAGTCATGACGGCGATGAATTGCCAGGGCCCAGAAATGCGGCGGTGTCCAGACAAACACGATCAAAAACAAGATCAGGGCGTGGGCATGAATGTCGCCGGTTACGGCAACCCAGCCAAGTACCGGTGGTGCGGCGCCGGCGGCGCCTCCGATCACGATATTTTGCGGCGTTGCACGCTTCAACCAGGCGGTGTAAATAATCGCGTAGCCGATCAAGCTGAAAAAGGTCAGCACGGCGGTCAGCGGATTGACCAGAAAGTACAGGATCAGCATCGAGACAATCGCCAATGCCAGAGCGAATATCAGTGCCTGACGACGATTGAGCTGCCCGCGTGGCAGGGGTCGGTTGCGCGTTCGCGCCATGATCCGATCGGCGCGCTCATCGAGCAGATGATTGATCGCGGCAGCCGAAGAGGCGGCCATGCCGATGCCCAGCGTGCCCCAGATCAGGGCGTTGAGCGGGATCATGCCGGGTACGGAAAGCGCCATGCCGACCACGGCGGTAAACACGATCAGGGAGACCACCCGGAGCTTGCACAGGCCCAGAAAGGAGCGCATTTGCTGCCGGATTGATGCAGTTGCTGCAGTCATGAAATCTTTTGGGGGTATAGCGCGAACCGACTATTCGGACGCATTGTGGGTCCAGCTCAGCAGGCGCGACAAATCGCGTCTCATGCCGTTGAAATCCGCCTCGGACGGATAACTCAGTATTATATGGCCGCGCGGGTCGATGATGTAGCTGATCACGCCCTCGCCGTCGTGCGGCAGCCACTGGGACAGCACCGCACCGGCCTGGGCTGAAACCACTCGATAATCAGCCGCCAGCTCCTGAACTTCAGCCAGCGTGTCCGCGTCGATTCGGGCTGGTGTGACCAGCATCAGGGCAACGTCGGGTTGATGACGGTCCTGCGCCCGCCGCACCTGGCGCATCCAGTAGAGCGCCTCCAGGCAGGCTGCATCGCAGCCGACCGGCCGATAGTGGAGAAGCTGCCACTGGCCTGCCAGCACGTCACGGCTGAGCGCTTCGCCGTCGGCAGTGCTCAGATTAAACTCCGGCAGGCGCACGGGCGGCTCAATCAGCTTGCCGTAATTCTGTGTGCCGCCGGGGCGCCAGTCGACCCATTGGCTGTTGAGCCCAACGGCAATCAGAACGGGGGCGAGAAAAACCGCAAACAGTGCGATCAAGGTTGCTTTACTCATTTTCTACGGCTTCGCCAGGACAGTGTGATCCAGATCAGAAACACCGCCAGCGCCATCGTCAGCCATTGCCAGGCGTAGGCGCGGTGGCGGTCCGGGCCGAAAACGACCGGCTGCCAGGCATCGCCGGTCAGGTGCTGCGGATGCTGTGGGTCAAGCAGAATGATGTGCTCGCTGAGTTTGCTTCCCAAGGCTGTTTCGACCTGCTCAAGTTCAAGATAGGTCACCAGGTTCGGCCATAGCTCAGGATTCAGCGGGCCGGCTTCACCGAGTTGTACCCCGACTCGTGGCGGATCGGCAATTCGGCCGCTGATGGCCTGTGGCTCAGCGTCGGTCTCAATCGGCGGCACAGCGGCCTGGCGTGAGGGCAGGGCATGCCAGCCGCGATTGATCAGCCACAGCTGGTCAATCCCCACAGGCTTGAATGGCGTGAAAACGTGAACGCCGGCCTGACCGCCGCGAATCTGATTGTCGAGCAGGATATGCCGTTCGCTGTCGAATCGCCCGAACGTTTCAATGCTCTGGTGGGCCGTCAGCTCGCCGGCTGGTTGGCCCAGCGAAGCAGGGGCAGCGTCTTCCCAAGCCTGCAGCAGCCGGTGTTTTTCATCAGCGCGATCAAATTGCCAGTCAGCCAGCCACAGGCACAGGCCAATCACCAGCAGCGCCGCGATATGCGGCATCCAGCGGATTATGAGAGATGCCGGGCTGTTCATGGCCGAAGGGGATTATAATGCAGGATTGATTCGCCAAGGAGTGTTCCCTTGCTCGGCAATATCCTGATTATTGGTGCTTTTCTGGTAATTCTGTACACCCTGGCTACGAGCTTCTATTTTCTGATCAAGGACACGGGCGAGGGCGAGCGTACCGTCCGCCGCCTGAGTTGGCGAGTAGGCTTGTCGCTGGGGCTGTTGATCCTGCTGTGGATCGCATTTCAGCTTGGCTGGATCGAGCCGCAGGGCGTCAATCCGGTGCGCTACGGGTCGGGCGGCTGATTGCTCGCCAGCCCGATTTTTCGCGATTCGCAATTCAGATTCGCAATTCAGATGCGCAATTCACAATAGCAGGCGCGCAATCCGGATTGAGCGCCTGCAGCAAAAGGTTCTGACTTCAGACACTCAGCGCGGTGTCGATCGCTTTCAGCAATTCCTTTTTATCCACCGGCTTGGTGATATAGGCCGATGCGCCCTGGCGCATGCCCCAGATCCGGTCAGTTTCCTGATCCTTGGTGGTCACGAAGATGACTGGAATGCCAGCCGTCGCTTCATCCTTGGCAATGCGTCGGGTGGCCTGAAACCCGTTCAGACCGGGCATTACGATGTCCATCAGGATAGCGTCGGGCCGGTGTGCCTGAGCCTGTTCAACCCCTTCTTCTCCACTGCTGGCTGTGATGACGTCATGCCCTCCGCCCTCGACGATCTTTTGGATCGAGTACAGATGGGTCTCGGAGTCGTCAACGATCAGAATCTTGGCCATTCCTTATCCCTTTTCTAGGCGATTATTTTAGTCACGATGACAAACTGTCATGATACCCGAAACGGCGCCGATTGATCCGGTGGCTGTCGGAGCAAAATCAAAGATCGGCAACCCGTACCGCAATCCGCCCACGGCCCTGGCCGGAAAGCAGTTGATCGAAGGCTGCGGGCAGGGTGTCGAGACTGACTTCGGGTGCCGCAATCAGGTCCAGGTGACGCGGTCGCCAGTCGCTGGCCAATCGCTGCCACAGCTCTTCGCGAATGGCGTAGGGGCAGGCCGAGGAGTTGATGCCCAGCAAGGTGATGCCGCGAATGATGAAGGGCATCACGGTGGTCGTCAGGCCGATGCCTCCGGCCATGCCGCAGGCCGCGATATTGCCCCAGGGCTCAATCACCCGGGTCAGCCCGGAGAGCATGTCGCCACCGACGGTGTCAAGCGCGCCGGCAAAGCGGGCCGAGGCCAAAGCTGATTCTGGCCAGTAGAGCTCGTGGCGGGAGATGCACTGGGCAGCGCCGAGCGAGTGCAGCCATTCAAACTCGTCTTCCTTGCCCGAGATCGCGCTGATCTCATAGCCGGCCTGTGAGTAGATGTCGATTGCCAGCGAGCCTACCCCGCCGCTGGCACCGGTGATCGCCAGCGTGCCATGGTCGGGCCGTTGGCCGTTGGCCTCCATGCGCCACAGGCCGAGTGCTGCGGTGAATCCAGCCGTGCCGATCAGCATGGCCTCACGCATGCTCAGACCATCAGGCAGCGGCACCAGCCATTCGGACGGCACCCGCAGATATTCGCTGTAGCCGCCATCGCGGGTTTCCGACAGCCCGCAGCCGGTGATCAACACCTCGTCGCCTTCACGGAAAGACTTGCTGGTCGAACTGAGCACGCAGCCGGCGGCGTCAATGCCGCCGTTGAGCGGGAAGCGGCGCAGAATCCTGCCCTTGCCGGTGCCGGCCAGGGCGTCCTTGTAGTTGACGCTTGACCAGGCGACCTGAATGACTACGTCGCCCTCGGACTGCGAGTCAATTGCCTGCTCAACAAGCTCGGAGCGGTAGCCGCTCTCGTCGTCGGAAATACGCAGGGCCCGGAAGGTTTCAGGAATGCTGTTCATGCAACGCCGGGTGCTTAATTGACCTTGTGGATCGCGCGTTTGTCGACCGCCAGGGCAGCTTCATGGACGGCTTCCGACAGGGTTGGGTGCGCATGGATGATGCGCGCCAGGTCTTCGCTGGCGCCGGCAAACTCCATCGTCACCACGCATTCGGCAATCAGCTCCGAGGCGCCGGGGCCGACGATCTGCACGCCGAGCAGGCGATCGGTTTCGGCATCGGCGAGCACCTTGACGCTGCCCGGAGCGTGGCCCATCGCCAGGCCACGACCGGACGCGGCAAACGGGAAGCTGCCGGCCCGGTAGTTGACTTCGGCTTCCTTGAGCTGCGCTTCGGTGCGGCCGACCCAGGCGATTTCGGGGTCGGTATAGATCACCCAAGGGACGTTATCAAGGCCGAAGTGACCGTAGCCGCCGGCAATGGTTTCGGCGACAGCAATGCCTTCTTCGGATGCCTTGTGGGCCAGCATCGGGCCACGCACCAGGTCGCCGATGGCCCAGACTCCGTCGACGGCCGTGCGGCAGTGATCGTCGACCTCGACCTGGCCGCGATCGGTGAGTTTGACGCCGGAATCTTCGGCCAGCAGGCCGGCGCTGGCGGCCTTGCGGCCCACGGCGACCAACAGGCGGTCAAAGGTTTCGCTGTGTTCGCCGTTCTTGTCCTCAAATCGGACCGTGACCTTGTCATCCTTGACGTCGGCACCGAGCACCTTGGTGCCCAGACGGATATCCAGGCCCTGTTTCTTGAATTCGCGCGCCGCCACTCGTGACATGTCCGCGTCGATCGACGGCAGAAAGTTTTCCAGCGCCTCGAACAGCATCACTTCGCTGCCCAGGCGCGACCAGACACTGCCCAGCTCCAGGCCGATCACGCCGGCACCGATAACGCCCAGGCGCTCGGGCGTTTTGTCAAATTCCAGTGCGCCGACGTTGTCAACAATGAGCTCACCGTCGATGTCAATTCCGGGAATGGAGAAGGCCACCGAGCCGGCCGCGAGGATGACCTGTTTGCCCTCAACCGTGCGCGCGTCGCCGTCATGCGGTTTCAGCTCGACCTTTCGGTCAGCCAGCAGCTTGCCGCGGCCGTTGACGAACTCGACCTTGTTGGCTTTGAGCAGTTGGGTGACGCCGCCGGTGAGTTGCTTGACCACCGCATTCTTGCGCTCGATCATCCGGCCGACGTTGATGCCGGCTTTTTCGACCTCGATCCCGTGGGCGGAAAAATCATTGTTCAGGTGGGCAAAGTGCTTGGACGAATCCAGCAGGGCCTTGGACGGAATGCAGCCGATATTCAGGCAGGTGCCGCCGGGTGCGGGCTTGCCATCGGCATTTTGGCGGTCATCGGCGATCAGCACCTTCATGCCCAGCTGAGCGGCGCGAATTGCGGCGACGTAGCCGCCGGGGCCGCCGCCAATGACGATCAGATCGTAGTCCTGTTCAGCCATGCTCAAAAATTTCCTTGTTCAAGTTCAGATCGTGTTCGTATCAGCAGATGGTGTTTTTGTCTCACAGTCCCAGCAGCATGCGCGCCGGGTCTTCGAGTGCTTCCTTGATGGCCACCAGGAACAGAACGGCATCCTTGCCGTCGACGATGCGGTGGTCATAGGACAGGGCGATATACATCATCGGGCGAATGACGATCTCGCCGTTTTCTGCCACCGGGCGCTCCTTGATGGTATGCATGCCGAGAATGGCCGACTGCGGCATGTTCAGCAGCGGCGTCGACAGCAGTGAGCCGAAAACGCCGCCGTTGGTGATGGTGAAGGTGCCGCCCTGCAGCTCTTCAAGCTTGATCGTGCCGCTGCGCGCCTTTTCAGCGTAGTCGGCGATGCTGTGTTCGATGTCGGCCAGGCCCATGCGATGGGCGTCGCGCAGCACCGGCACCATCAGGCCGCGGTCGGTGGACACGGCAATACCGATGTCCTGATAGCCGTGGTAGACGATTTCGTCGCCGTCTACCGAGGCATTGACCACCGGATGCTTCTGCAGCGCCTCGCAGGCGGCCTTGACGAAGAACGACATCAGACCCAGCTTGATGCCATGCTGCTTCTGGAAATCGTCCTTGTAGCGGCGTCGGATATCCATGACGGCCTTGAGATCGACTTCATTGAACGAGGTCAGAATGGCGGCAGTGGTCTGCGCTTCCTTCATGCGCTCGGCAATGCGCGAGCGCAGTCGCGACATCTTGACGCGCTCTTCGGCGCGCGGCCCGGTTGCGCCGCCGGCCATGTGACCGAGCACGTCACCCTTGGTCACTCGACCGCCCCGGCCGCTGCCCTCAATCTGGCTTGAGTCGAGGTCATTCTCGGCGGCCAGGCGCCGCGCCGAAGGCGGCAGATCCTGATCTCCAGATTTGCCCGCCAGGCTCTTTTTGTCGTCACCGCCGGTTTTTTGAGCTTGCGCCGTTTCGTCTTCGTCTTTGCCGTCACCGTCGTTTTCGGCCGGCTTGCTTGGCGCATCGCCTTCTTTCATCAGGCCCAGAAGTTGGCCTTCGGTGACGTTTTCGCCCTCCTCGGCCTTGATTTCTTCAAGCACGCCATTGGCCGGGGCCGGGACTTCCAGCACAACCTTGTCGGTTTCCAGGTCGATCAGAATCTCGTCGCGCTCAACGGCGTCACCGGGCTTTTTGTGCCACTTGGCAATCGTGGCATCGGAGACGGATTCGGGCAGAATGGGGACTTTTACTTCAACGCTCATCAGTGACTTACTCCGTGAATTTGTTCGGGGTCAGCGCCTCGCTGACCAGTCGCTTTTGTTGTTCGAGATGGACCTGATAGTAACCAACCGCCGGCGATGCCGAACCGTGTCGACCAACATAACCCAGCTCCTGCCCTGCGCGCACGCAGGCTTGCAGATGATGTCGAATCTGGAACCAGGCGCCCTGATTTCTCGGCTCTTCCTGGCACCAGGCGACGTCTCGGGCCTTGGCATAACGGGCGATGATGGCCTGAACTTCCTCGCGCGGGAAAGGGTAGAGCTGCTCGACGCGCACCAGGGCAACGCTGCCGACCGAGTCTTCATCGCGCTGGCTGGCCAAGTCGAAATACACCTTGCCGGAGCAGAACACGACGCGTTCGACCGCATCCGGATCCGGTTGGGCCGGGTCGTCGATCACCAGTTGGAAGCTGCCGTTTTCCAGGTCATCAAGGGTGGAAGTTGAAGCCTTGTGACGGAGCAGGGATTTGGGCGTCATCACGATCAGAGGCTTGCGGAAGCGGCGCAGCATCTGGCGACGCAGCATATGGAACATCTGCGACGGCAGGGTCGGTACGCAGACCTGGATATTGACGCCCGAACAGAGCTGCATGAAGCGTTCCAGACGGGCCGAGGAATGCTCCGGGCCCTGGCCTTCATAGCCGTGCGGTAAGAACATTACCAGGCCGGACAAACGGCCCCACTTGGCTTCGCCCGAGGCGATGAACTGGTCGATGACGACCTGGGCGCCGTTGACGAAGTCGCCAAACTGCGCTTCCCAAATGACCAGGGTGGTTGGTTCTGCAGTCGCAAAGCCATACTCAAAGGCGAGCACGGCCTCTTCCGACAGCAGCGAGTCGATCACGGTTACGCGGCGCGGATCCTCGTGAAGCTCGCCCAACGGCAGCAGCGAGCTGCCGTCTTTCTGGTTGTGTAGGACGGCATGGCGATGGAAGAAGGTGCCGCGGCCGGTATCCTGGCCCACCAGACGCAGACCGTGACCGGCGTCGATCAGGCTGGCATAGGCCATGGTCTCGGCAAAGCCCCAGTCCATCGGGATCTCGCCAGCGGCCATCTGTCGCCGGGAATCTACAATGCGCTCCACCTGCCGATGCAGCACCATGCCGTCCGGGAGCGTGGTCAGGCGTTCGGACAGCTCGCTGATGGCGGCTGCGGGCACGCCGGTTTGCACCGACTCCCGCCACTGGCCGTCGAGATAGGGTTGCCAGTTGACCGTCGGCAGCGCCTGATCTTCGGGCAGCAGCTCAACCACCGGCTCACCGGCATCCAGTTTCTCGCGGTAGGCCGCGTTGGCCTGGCTGATGCCTTTCTCTTCGATCAGACCTTCCTTGATCAGCCGTCTGCCGTACTGCGTGCTGACTGAATCGAGCTCGCGAATGGTTTTGTACATGCGTGGCTGGGTTGCGGCCGGCTCATCGGCCTCGTTGTGGCCGAGGCGTCGATAGCAGACCAGGTCAAGCACGACGTCTTTTTTGAACTCGCGCCGGAAATCAGCCAGCAACCGGGTGGCAAACAGTACGGCCTCGGGATCGTCACCGTTGACGTGCAGAATGGGCGCCTGAACCATCTTGGCGACTTCGGTGCAGTACAGCGTTGAGCGTGCATCCAGCGGGTTCGAGGTGGTAAAGCCGATCTGGTTGTTGACCACCACGTGAAAAGTGCCACCGACTGCGAAGCCGCGCGCCTGCGACATGTTGAGCAGCTCCATGTTGACGCCCTGGCCGGCGATGGCTGCGTCGCCGTGGATCAGCACTGGCAGAACCTGCTCGCGCCGGTCATCGTGCAGCAGATCGGCGCGCTGATCGACCGACTCGCGGAAACGACCGAGCGCGACCTGACCAAGATCGGGACGCTCGCCCGCGAAAAGCTGGGCGACGACTCGGCGGCCATCTTCGACGCGCAGATCCTGATCCTGCGCGACGCGCCCTTCTACGACGCCGTCGTCGAGCGCGTGCGCGACGAGATCGGCCTCGTAGGCGTGGGCGGCGGGCCAGTCGATCCCGCCCAGGTAGCGAAAGGCTTCGGCGAGACCGATCGCGCCCGAGATGTTCGGCGTGCCCGCCTCGAACCGCTCTGGGACGCCCCGGAAGGTGGTCCCCTCGATCGAGACTTGTTCGATCATGTCGCCGCCGGTCTGGTAGGGCGGGGCGGCGTTGAGGAAATCCCTCGGACCGCAGAGCACTCCGACCCCGTCGGGAGCGTAGACCTTGTGGCCGGAGAAGACGGCGTGGCGGTGCTGCAGGGGCTGTTGCCGGGAGAGGCGCGGCGCGAGGCGCTCGAGCGATGGCTGCCGGGCCGTCGATCAGACAATCAAAAATCGCAAAAAACGG
>CALEIM010000027.1 GCA_937876395.1 uncultured Wenzhouxiangella sp.
CCCCGATCATGATCACGTCCGGATCCTGACGCACGATCGAGCGCAGCGCGCGGGCGAAGTCCAGGCCGATCGAGGCTTTGGCCTGGATCTGGTTGACGCCTTCAAGCTGATACTCGACCGGGTCCTCGACCGTGATGATCTTGCGCTCGGGTGTGTTGAGTTTGGACAACGCGGTGTACAGCGTGGTGGTTTTACCCGAACCGGTCGGCCCGGTCACCAGAATGATGCCGTGCGGCACTTCCAGTTCGCGCTCAAAGATCTTTTGCGAGTCTTCGGCAAACCCGAGGCTGGAGAAATCCAGCACCACGGCCTCGCGATCAAGTATTCGCATGACCACCGATTCACCGTGCGCGGTCGGCACCGTGGACACGCGCAGGTCCAGCTCCTTGCCGCCCACCCGGTGCATGATTCGCCCATCCTGGGGCAGACGGCGCTCGGCAATATTGAGCCGGGCCATGATCTTGACGCGTGAGATGACCGCTGCGGTGGATCGCGCCGGCGGCGCCTCGACCTCCTGCAGCACCCCGTCGATCCGGTAGCGCACCTTGAGGCGATTTTCGAACGGCTCGATATGAATATCGGACGCGCGCGACTCAACCGCGCGCTGCAAAATCAGGTTGACCAGGCGGATGACCGGCGCCTCACTGGCCAGGTCGCGCAGATGCTCGACGTCCTGCTCGTCCTCGCCCGCGCCTTCACCACCAAGATGCTCGGCAATCTGGCCCATGGCCGACTTGCCGCCGCCGAAATAACGCTCGATGGTGTTGTCGATTTCCGAGGTCACGCCCACGCGCGGAACAACCTCGCGACCGGTCGCCATACTGATGGCGCGCAGCGCGAACTCGTCGCAGGGATCGGCCATGACGACCTCCACCTCGTGGTCGTCGATGCGCACCGGAACCAGGTGCTGCTGCTTCATGTAGCGCACGGAAACCGAATTGATGACCGGCGCGTCTTCCGGATACTCCTTCTCGGTTACCAGCTCGATTTCAAGCAGCTCGGACTGGGCTCGGGCCAGATCCCGCTCGGACACCAGCCCCAGCCGGACCAGCAGGGTGAGCAGGTTGCCGCCGTGCTGTTCGCGATAGGCGCGCGCACGCTGCAAATCCTCGTCGCGCAGCCGGCCTTGCTCGATCATTAGCTGGCACAGATCGGAGGCGCGGTCCTCAAGGTGGTCGCCGATACTCGGCAGCAGATCGGTATCGTCAGTGGCAGTCAGTGCTTCGGTTTCCATGATCCAACTCTGGTTCTGGCGGCCAGGCTTCGGCGCGAAGGCCTGTGACGCATGCCTCAAACAGACAGTGGGCGCCTGAAAAGGTTTACCTTAAGGAAGCTTATCAAGCTTACATAATCACCGCTGCCGAACCAGTTGTTCGATAAACGGGCGATTCATCAGGATCCAGGCGGCAATCGGCACCACCCCGGGCAGGACAAGATACCCGAGCTGATAGCACAGCGCGATGGTGGTCGGCGACAGGCCGCTCGATTGCACCGCCTGAGCCCCCAGTGGGCCGTACAAAAAGGCCAGATCACGCCAGACTTCCCAGAACACGCCCCAGGCGGTCACCAGGGTCACCACGGCGAGCGCGGCCAAAAGTTGAATCAGGCGGCGGCGCACCGACATCGGCGTGGCCATGATCAGCCCGAACAGCAGCGCCAGGCCCCAGGCGTAGATCATCGGGTTGGCTTCCAGGTTGAGCGCCGCGGTGCGCCCATCAACCTGCTGCGGCATGAGCAGCAGGGTCTGAATCTCGAAGTGGAAACCAAGCTGGACAACGCGCGCAAACAGCTCCGGATACAGCCCGGTGAGCAGCCATTCAACCAGACGCGACGCCGGAAACATCAATCCGCTGGCCAGCACAAACCACAGAAAAAATCCCAGCGGCAGGTACAGCAGGGCCAACCAGAACATCTGTCGGACCGGGTTGCCCGCGTCCTTGTCGGTGTCCAGATCCGGTGTGTCTTGCTCGCGATTGTCGTCCGTCATTGATCCGATCTTATTCCAGCCATGCCCGGGCATTGTGGAACATCTTCATCCACGGTGAAAGTTCGCCCCACTCAGACGGTGCCCAGGAATAGTTGAGTTGTCTGAGCAGGCGTTCCGGATGGGGCATCAAAATGGTCGCCCGCCCGGATTCCGAGCTCAGGCCGGTAATCCCGTCCGGTGACCCGTTGGGGTTGTCGGGATAGCTGGCCGCCGCGGCCCCTGCAGCCGTCACATAGCGCGCGGCAATCGGCGCGGCGGCTGGATCAAGTGCACCAAAGTCTGCACGCCCCTCGCCGTGCGAGGTAACCACTGGCAGGCGTGAGCCGGCCATGCCGGCAAAAAACAGCGAAGGGCTTTCCTCGATAGCCACCAGACTCAAACGGGCTTCAAACTGCCGTGAGCGGTTGGCCACGAAATCCGGCCAGGCCGCGGTACCGGGAATGATTTCACGCAGGGCCGAAAGCATCTGGCAGCCGTTGCATACGCCCAGGGCAAAACGCCCGGAATCGGCAAAAAAGCTCTCGAACTGCTGGCGCAATTCCGGATTGAACAGAATCGAGCGGGCCCAGCCCTGGCCGGCACCCAGCACGTCGCCGAAGGAGAAGCCGCCGCACACGGCCAGACCGTGAAAATCGGCCAGCCGCTGACGACCCGCTTCAAGGTCGCTCATGTGAACGTCGACGGCCTCAAAGCCCGCCATCATGAAGGCGCTGGCCATTTCTCGCTGGCCGTTGACGCCCTGCTCACGCAAAATCGCAACGCGGGGCAGCGTACCGGACCGATTCACCACAGGCGCAGGCGGGTCGAAGTTGAGCTGAGGCACCAGACCCGGATGCGACCAGTCGCCCAGCCGGGCAAACTCTTCATCGGCACAGTCGGGATGATCGCGCAGGCGCTGCATGCGATAACTCAGCTCGCCCCAGCGCTGGGCCAGATCAGGCAGGTCGCGCTCGAGTTTCGGCTGGCCGGCCGAGTACACGCCCAGCATCGGGCGCTCATCAATCCGACCGATCACAGAAAACTGCGCGCCCAGCCCGGCGGTCGCAAAGGCCTGTTCGACCTCGGCCAGATCGCCTTCGGCAAGCTGCAGCACCAAGCCCAGTTCTTCGTTGAACAGGGCGGCCAGCAGGTCATTTTCTGGCACATCGAGCTCCAGGCGAACCCCGCAGCGACCGGCCAGAGCCATTTCCAGCACGCAGGCAAACAAGCCGCCGTCAGAGCGGTCGTGGCAGGCAAGAATCTGGCCGGCATCGAGCAGATTCTGAACGACATCGAACAGCGCGGCCAGGGCGGCTGGATCGTCCAGGTCGGGCACGGCACCCAGCGGGCGGGAATAGACCTGGGCCAGAGCTGAACCGCCGAGGCGGCCGCGCCCAAGATCGATCAACACCAGGCTGCTGTCGTCCCGATTGACAAGCTGCGGGGTGATATGCCGGCGCACATCGGGCAGCGGCGCGAAGCCGGTCACCACTGGTGAAACCGGGGCCATCATGCGCTGCTCCTCGCCCTGGTCGGTCCAGACCGTCTGCATCGACAGCGAATCCTTGCCGACCGGGACGGCCAGATCCAGCGCCTGACAGCTTGCGCTCAAGGCCTCGACTGCGGCACGCAAGGCGGCGTCCTGACCCGGCGCACCCGCCGCGGCCATCCAGTTGGCCGACAGCTTGATATGCGAGCGTTGACGCACCCGGACTCCGGCCAGATTGGTCAGCACTTCACCCACCGCCATGCGCGCCGCGGCGGCGGCATCGCGGACTGCCAGCGGAGTGCGTTCGCCCATCGCCATGGCCGTTCCGGCATTGGAGCTGTGGCCGAGCAGACTGATGGCACAGTCGGCCACCGGGACCTGGTGCGGTCCGATCATCTGATCGCGCACGCTCAGCCCGCCGACGGTCCGATCGCCGATGGTAATCAGAAACTGTTTGCTGCCCACTGCCGGCAAGGCAAGAACCCGGTCAACGGCCGCGTTGAGGTCAATGCCGTGGATATCCATATCTTCGCTGCCTGCGGCCTCGCTGGCTGCGTTGCGGTGCAGGCGCGGTGCCTTGCCGAGCAACACCTCCAGCGACATATCGACCGCCGGGCGCTCACCGAGTGAGTCGGCCAGCATCAGATTGCCATCGTCGGTGGCTGGTCCCAGATCGGCCCAAAGGCAGCGTTCGCGCGCGCAGATCGCGGCAAACCGCTCCAGGTTCTCCGGGCTGACCGCCAGCACGTAGCGCTCCTGTGCCTCGTTGCACCAAAGCTCCATCGGCGACAGGGCCGGGTCGTTGGTCGGGATGTCGCGCAACTCCAGACTTCCGCCGACGCCGCCGTCGTAGAGCAGTTCGGGAATCGCATTGGACAGGCCGCCGGCGCCGACGTCATGAATTGATTTGATCGGATTGGCCGCACCCTGCTGCCAGCAGCGATCGATCACCTCCTGGGCGCGCCGCTGCATTTCCGGGTTGCCGCGCTGCACCGAGGCAAAATCAAGCTCGGAATCGGACTGACCCGAGCTCATCGACGAGGCCGCCCCGCCGCCAAGGCCGATCAGCATGGCCGGGCCGCCGAGTACGATGATGCGATCGCCGGCCGCCAGCGGCAGTTTTTCGGTCAAGCCATCAGCGATCATGCCGCTGCCACCGGCGAGCATGATCGGCTTGTGATAGCCCCACAGGCGACCGTCGATCCGGGCGCTGAAAGTTCGGAAATAGCCAAGCAGGGCCGGCCGGCCAAATTCGTTATTGAAGCGCGCCGCCCCGATCGGCCCGTCGCGTATGATCTCGAGCGCGCTGGCCAGGCGTTGCGGCGCTCCCAAAGTGAGTTCCCAGGGCTGAGTCCAGTCGGGTATGCGCAGATCAGAAACGGTGAACCCGGTTAGCGCGGCGATCGGACGCGCGCCGCGCCCGGTGGCTGACTCATCGCGGATTTCCCCGCCGGAGCCGGTCGCGGCACCCGGATCGGGCGAAATCGCAGTCGGGTGGTTATGGGTCTCGACCTTGATCTGAATATGCATGTGCGCCGGCTGGCGGGTGTAGGCCGGGGCATCCGCAAGCGTGGTCAAGCCCTCAACCTCGAAGCCTTCGAGCACCGCGGCATTGTCGTCGTAGGCAACCAGCGTGCCCTCGGGGGTGGCCGCATGGGTCTGGCGAATCAGGCCAAACAGGCTGTCGTTGAGCGCGCGGCCGTCGACCGTCCAACTGGCGTTGAAAATCTTGTGCCGGCAATGTTCCGAATTGGCCTGGGCGAACATCATCAGTTCGGCATCGCTCGGATCGCGACCCATATTCCGGTAGGCACGGGCCAGGTAGTCGAGCTCTTCATCACTCAAGGCCAGGCCGTGGGAGCGATTGACTTCATTCAGCACCGGCAAGGGTTCCTCGCCAAGCTCAATGACACCCAGTGGAGCCGGCTCGGCGTGATCGAACCAGGTATCGAGTTCCGCAAGACGCTCGACTACAACTTGCGTCATGCGGTCGTGCAGCAGCTCGCGCGCGTCGAGTGGCAGACTGTCGCGATTCAGCCCGTGCAGTTCGAACAAGGTGGCGTGCTCGATGCGAGCCTGTGCGGCCAGTCCGCAGCGGCGCAGAATATCGCCGGCTTTGCTTGCCCATGGGGTGACGGCGCCGGGCCGGGGCACGACCAGTAGCTGGTCATCCCCGAGTTCGTCTACGCTGAAAACCTCGGCAGACAACAGCGCCAACAGCCGGCCGCGCTGCGGCTCGGTCGGAATTTCATCACTGTCAATCAGATACAGTTCGTGGGCCGAAAGGCTGACCGGCCGCCCGATGACGGCCTCGAGCGCCTCGGCAGTCTGGGCCAGGCGAAACGACGGCAGTGACGCCCTGCCGAGCAGTAAAATCATGCGCAGACCCCGGAATTGAAAGCAAAAAAATCAGCCTGTCATTATAGGCCACGCTCGCCGCGCACTGCTGAGCCCGGACAGCCAGACAAACGACTGTATCAGTTGGCGCCACTCATGCTGTCGAGGCGCTGGCGAAGCTGCTGGGGCGGGACATAGCCGGGAATCAGAGCACCATCGGACAGCAGCAAAGCCGGCGTTCCGGTTACGCCAATGGCCTGCCCGAAACGATACTGTTCCTCAACCGGGCTGTCACACTCGGCCTTGGGCACGCTGCGACCGCTCTTGGCCAGAGTCATGGCCTGCTGAGGGTTGTCGGCACACCAGACGGATTGCATCGTCTCGAAGGTGGCTGAATTCATGCCGCCGCGGGGAAACGCAAGATACTTGATGCGAATCCCTTCGGCAATGTATTCGTCGATCTGCTCATGCAGCCGGCGACAATAGCCGCAGTCGGTATCGGTGAACACCATCAGCTCGTAATCTGCACCCGGCTCGCCGAACGTCACCATGTCAGCCTCATCCAGCGAGGCGATCTGTTCCATGCGCAGGGCGGCCTTGGTGGCATCGGTCAGATCGGTCTGGGTGTCCAGATCGATCAGACGTCCCTGGATCAGGTAACGACCGTCATCAGACATGTAGAGGACGTCATTGTTGACTTGAACCTCCACCATGCCCGGCACCGGCGTTTCAGCGATGGCTAAACTGCTGATATCGGGCACCAGAGCGCGAATACGCTGTTCAACGGCATTCACTTCCTGTGCGCTGGCATAGCCGGACAGGGCCAGAATCACAAGCAGGGCTGGAAGGTTTCTCATCAGTTACTCCTGAAAAAAGGCAGTTCGTTGGTTTGGTCTATGACTGGTGGAGCGTCGCGCAGGACGGTCGGCATCCGCTGGCTGATCCTTGGAACGCGATGACAGCAACAAGTTTCATCGTCATCCACGCGGATGATGCGCCTGATGCAAACGCTTGAGGCGAGCCCGTGAAACATGGGTATAAATCTGGGTTGTGGCAAGATCAGCATGCCCGAGCAGCATCTGGACGACGCGCAGATCGGCGCCGTTGTCGAGCAGATGGGTCGCAAAGGAATGCCGCAGGCGATGCGGATAGACCGGTTCGTCAATACCGGCCCGGCGCGCGGCCAGACGAACGCGCTGCCAGATGGCCTGGCGACTGAGCGGCTGGCCGGTGCGAGAAACAAACAGATTCTCAGCAACCGGACCCAACCGGCTACGGCGAGCCAGCCACTGATCAAGCGCCTGGCAGGCCGCCTCGCCCAATGGCACCAGGCGTTCACGCCCGCCCTTGCCCATGACCCGCACCACGCCCTGGCCGAGATTAACCCTCGACAGGGTCAAACCGCCGAGCTCGCTGACCCGCAATCCTGTGGCGTAGAGCAGTTCCAGTATGGCGCGATCGCGAAGGCCAAGATCGGTAGCGGCCGGCGGCGCGACCAACAGCGCCTCGACCTGGCGAGCGGTAAGCGTGCCGGGCAAGGCTCGGGGCGGGCGCGGCCCGGTAATATCAGTCATGGGATTGCTTTGGATCAGTCCTTCGCGCTGTGCCCAGGCAAAAAACTGGCGCAAACAGGAAAGCTCACGCAGTACGCTGGAGGTGCTGGCACCTGAACGCAGACGTCGACCAAGCCGGGCCAGTATCTGGTCGCGGCCAATGCCGACCAGAGAATCGGTGCGATCGTGGAAAAAACGCCGCAAGTCATCGCGATAGGCCGTAGCGGTTGCCGGCGATATGCCTCGCTCGGCCCACAGCGTGTCCAGAAAGTGGTCTATCAGCGCTCCGGGCAGAGCGTCGGGGGCGTTGTCCGCCCCCGCGCTGACGGTCTTTGGGCTCAAGCCTTTCCGGTCAGACGGCTCAGGGTGTCGCGAGCCGCTGCTTCGAACTCGGACAGGCCGCTGCGGGCAGCCTCATGCAGATCCTCGGCCATCTGCCGGCGCTGCTGGAACTGATCGGCAGCAAGCTCACGAAGTGCTTCACGAAGCTCTTCGACGGCCGCAAGAATCCGTGAGAAATCGCCAGTTTCGGCGCCGCTCATAATTTTCCTGGAAGCCTTTTTCTTCCTGGAAGCCTTCTTCTTCGAAGATTTCTTCTTGGAAGCCTTCTTCTTGGAAGCCTTCTTCTTGGAAGATTTCTTCTTGGAAGCCTTCTTCTTGGAAACCTTGACCGGCGCCGACGCCAAAGCGCTTTCGGCGCTTCCCTGTTCGGGCACTTGTTGTTCTACGTGAGTTTCTTCACTACTTTGCATGACGCGGACCTCCCTGGGTCGTGATCAGTTTGCTCAACTGCCCTGGCGTGAGCGCTCCTGACGGATGTGGTTCATCCACTCTCGAGCAGCTCGCTCTACTCTGCCATACTTTGTCGCTTCGTTAAAGGCATCAATTGCGCCACTGTCATTGCCCGAATTGAAACGGGCTGTTCCCAGCAGCAGATAAGCGTTGCCGGCCTGGCTGTCGGTAAGACCACCCAAACGCAGTGCGCGTTCAACCGCTTCCAGCGCCTCTTCCCAACGTTCCTGGTCAGTCAGGATGAAAGCGCGCTGCAGATCCAGCTTGCCGTCGGAGGATTGCGCGCCGGCGCGTTCATAAGCGTCCAGCGCGCGTTCAAGATCACGCGCGGAATACCAGGCACCGGCGACCATTTCCCAGTTGCGACGGGTGCTCTCGACAATACCGGTCTCCAGCCCTTGCTGCATGACTTCCGCCGCCTTGCGCGGAAAATCAAACTCCTGCTGCAGGCTGGCGAGCTGCATGTACTCGGACTGACGATCGAGCAAGCCTTCGCGGTGCGCAAGCGCCAAAACCGCCAGGGAATCACGATCGCGATTGAGCTGCGAGTAGATGGACGCCAACTGAACCCAGTAGTCCTTCTTTTCCGGGCTCATGTTGATCAGAATCTGAAGCACCTCGGCACCCTGAGCGTACTCCTCCAGCTCAAAATGCATGGCCAGCTTGAGCTGATACCAGTTCTCGCGCGGCTCATCGCTCAACGCAATGGCCCGATCAATGGCGACAAGTGCTTCCCTGAACTCGTCGATCTGGGCATGGATGCTGGCCTTCATGACCCAGATAGTATCCCGATTTTGCTGACCATCCGACGTAACGCAAAACCAGATATCGAGCTGTCGCAAGGCTTCGCGATACTGTTCGGTGGCATAGTTCAACTGGGCGACCTGCAGAATCATTTCAAAATGCTGGCTATTGCCCAGCCGATTGAGGTCGATGGCGCGCTGAAACAGGTCGATCGCTTCCGGGTACCGCTCCTGCTGAGCGCGCACAAAGGCCATCGCCTGCAGAATGACGGCCTGCTCGTACTCATCGCGGCGGGAGCGCTCCAGGAGCGCAGCCAGATCCTCATAGGCCTGGCCGTACTGCTCCTCGCCGATCGCCTCATAGATTCGCGTCAGGCGGTTGTAGGTGGTTTCGGTCAACGCGCCGGCGCGCACCTCGCGCTCCACGCCGCACTGAAAGCCCGCCACGCTGGTTTGCGCCAACGCCTGTTGGCCGGAGATCAGGAGAACCGATGCGAACAAAATGATGCGGATTGGCTTCATCGTGTGTCATCCAGCGTGAACTCAATAATCTGGGTTGCCTGGCGGGTTGTCGGCTGTCCGTCAACCACCCGCGGCTTGAATTTCCAGCGCAGAATGGCCCGAATCGCTTCGCGATCAAATACCCGCGGCGGACGAGATTCAAGGACCCGCGGCGAACGCACCGAGCCGGTTTCGTCAATCGTGAACTCAATGCGCACCCAGCCTTCGATCTGAGCAATGGCTGCATCACGCGGATACTGCGGCTGAATGCGAACCAGTGGGATGATATCGCCTTCTTCGGTGCGATCAACCTGGCCCATGGCACCCAAAAACGGCCCCGATCCGCTCATCGACAAATCAAGCTGGGGCAAATCAAGCTGCGGCATCTGCTGCGCCTGCTGTTCCATCTGGGCGATTTGCATTTCCGGCGGCGGCGGCGGCTGTTCCGGCGGCGGCGGCGGCGGTGGGCGGCGGCGATCACGGGTTTCGACCCGTTCGTCAATCTCGACCGGCCCGAAGCGAATGCCCGGCGGCGCATCAAGCTGCTCGCGTTCGCCATCAGCGCCGGAGATCAGCGTGTGCATCAGATAGAACGTCAACAGTGTGACCACCACGGCCAACACGAAAGCGACGGTATAGCGAAGTCCAGGATTCATGAATTACCTCGCACTTTCCTCGTCGGCGGATATCGAGATCCGGTTAATTCCGGCAGCCTGAACCTGGTCCATGACCTGCACCAGCATGCCGGTGCGGGACCGACGGTCGGCAATAATCACAACGGCCGATTCCGGGTTTTCAGCGCGCGCGCGCTCAACCTCGACTCTGACCTCGTGCATTTCGATATTCTGCCGATTCATCCAGATCTCGTCATTGTTTCTTATGGCAATTAGAACATTGCCCTGCGGCCGAGGTTCCGACGAAATCGCACTGGGTTTGTCGACCTCAACCCCCGTTTCGCGAATAAACGAGGTCGTGACGATGAAAAAGATAAGCATGATGAACACGATATCAAGCATCGGCGTGATGTTGATTTCGGGTTCTTCATCGGTTGCGTGTCTGCGTGCCATGTTCCAATAAACCTGTTGTCAACGCGGTTGCATCAATCAAAACTCAGCAAGTCTTCAAGGCGCTCGGCCTCGATCAGCGTCTTGCGTTCAAGATGCGTACCGAAGTAGAGGCCCGAAAGCGCGGCCACCATGCCGGACATGGTCGGGATTGTCGCCTGGGAAACCCCGGCAGCCATCGCCCGGGCATTTCCCGTGCCGAAGAAAGCCATCACATCGAACACGGCAACCATACCGGTCACCGTACCCAACAATCCCAGCAGCGGACAGATTGCAATCAGGGTCTGGATGGTCAGCACATTGTGTCTCATCTCGATTGACACCCTGCTGATCAACTCGTCGCGAATGCGGCTGGCATGCCAGCTCTGGCGATCGCTCCGGGCCTGCCATTCCTCGACGGCCGCGCGCCGACGACTGGGCAGCACCCGAAAGAAATACCAGTAGCGCTCGATGATCAGGACCCACATCATCAGGAGCACGACGAGAATCGCCCAGAGGACGTTCCCGCCGAGCTCGATGAAGCCCTGGATTGCTGCGAAAAAATTAGTTACCGCTACCATGACGACGCTCTGCGAGTCGGGCAATGATGCCGGCCGCCTGCTCTTCCAGGGTCTGGATCATGGCGCGGGCCTGGCTTTGCAGCAGACTGTGGAGAAGGGTCAGCGGAATAGCAACGACCAGACCCATCACGGTAGTGACCAGAGCCATCGAAATACCGCCGGCCATCATGCGCGGATCACCGGTGCCGAACAGAGTGATCTGCTGGAAGGTCAGGATCATGCCGACCACGGTGCCCAAAAGACCGAGCAGCGGCGCCACAACGTAGAGCACCTTGAGCAGTGGCAGACCGTATTCCAGTGGTCCGGTTTCACGCAAAATGGCTTCGTCGAGCTTGAGCTCCAGGGTTTCGACATCCTGGTCCGGATTATCCTCATAGACCTTGATGACGCGTCCGAGTGCGTTGCCGCTATCGGCCGTATCGCGCTTTGTCTGGCGCTTGATTCCACTGCCCTTGATCGTCAGCACGATACCGCGCCACAGGGCGAACAACACGCCAAAGATACCCAGAATGATGATCACATAACCAACCTGGCCGCCCTGGCGAATGCGCTCCATCAGGTTCGGCGAGCGCACGACCTGGGCCAGAATGGCGCCGCGCGTTCCGTCGATGGCCATATCAACCACCTCGCCGGGTGCGGCATCCTGCAGGTCCTGAGCCAGCGACTGGTAGCGTGAGGCAGGCTGGCGCGGCAGCTCAACGAGCAGGCCTTGATTGCCATCCCACAACAGGAAGTTGCCGTCGGACACGACGTTGAACACACCAACCCGCACAACTTCGCGGTTTGGTTCGTTAATACCGTCGGCGTTGATGACGTCGGCTGTGAACTTCACCACCTTGCCGGACTGGGCGATCTCGCGCACCATCTCGTACCAAAGCTGGCGCAGCTCGGTCAGGGTCGGCAGTTCGCGACGCTCGGCAAGGTCGGCAAAGAACTCGCTGCGGCCGGGGATCTGAGCGCTGACCATGGATTGCTCCATGTTGCCACGCATGTCGCCGGCGACCTGGCGCACGACGCCGAACAGCTCACCCAGATTGCCCATGCGCTCATCAAGCGTGGTCTCCAGTTCAACGAGCGCCAGTTCGTTCTGGTCAAACTCATTGCGCAGACGGTCCGAACGCTGCTCTTCGGAGTTCAGCTCGGCGCGCGCCTGCTCCAGCAGGGCTCGCTGGTTATTGCGCTCGCGGATGAAGCTTTGCAGACGCGCCTGATCGATGCGCTGCTCTTCCTGGGAAGCCCGCTGAACCTGCTGCAGCAGCTCATCAAGGGTGCTTTGGGCGCTGGCGGTCAGGGGAAGTGCCAGCGCCAGCACAAGGAAAAGAATTCGGGACTTGAACATTATTCACTCTCCGGTGCGGGCACGGGCAGACGGATCAGGTCCGGTGCCACCTGGTTGCCGGCGATGGCCAGGCCGTCGCTGATCGGGATGCGGTAACGATCGGGAAGCTGCTCGAACTGACCGCTGTTGGGATTCCACCAGCCGACGGTGCGACCGTCGAGCGACTGCCAGAACAGCAGGGTACGACCCACTCGAAGTATCTCGACTTGCTGGCCGTCGGGCAAGGCGCCCCGGTAGGTTTCCATCGTCCGACCGTACTCCAGCTCAGCCTGATAAGACTCGATGATCAGACGATATTTTTCGGAGTTGGTGATGTCGGAGCGATCCAGCATGTCGACAATATTGGCAGCACGATCGCTGCGCTCAGTCAACCGGAAGGGCAGATCGGCGCGGACCAGCTGACCGAGCGTATTGGCCATCTCGATCATCAGCGGCACGACGTCCCGGTTGGTCTGCTCGAGGCCGGTGAGCTGCTCGTTGATCGACTCGATCTCTTCAACCTGGTTATTGACCACCGCCTGCATTTGGGTGTTGTACTGGCGCAGGCTCTGCGTTTCGCTGAGCACGCGTCGGTACTCGTCGACCAGCTGCTGGGTCTCGTCGTCAACCTGGTTGATCTGCTCCTGCGCCTGGGCTGCCTGGCGCGTGATCTGATTCTCGACGTCAATGCTGCGGTCGAGGACCTGCGCATGCACTGCAACGGCACCGAGCAACAGCACGGAAGCCAGCAGCAGCAGGCGTGACATGGGTTTTGAATATAGTGACATTATCGTATCCGCTAGTTCTTGAAATCGTGGCTTTGCAAACGTCTCAATGTTGGCCTTGGCCGACAATCGAAATAGAATACAGCGCACACCCCAAAATTGAAAGGCGATTGCCTCAAGGAAAGGCCCGCACCGAGTTGCCGGAATGCGGAAACTAACCGTATCTTGGCCCCACGTCAAATATCATGTCCAGTAAATTCCTTGAAAAACCCTCACTTCCGGTCGGCGACCCACGACCCTGCGGACTGTTTCGCCGTCTGGCATCAATGCTTTACGATGGTTTGCTGATCGTTGCCATACTCATGGTAGCCACTTATCTGATTGTCGTGCCGTTGGGCGCTGAAGTGGACACCGGCAACCTGCTGTTCCAGATGTATCTGCTTTCGGCGTGGTTTTTGTACTTCGGCGTGTGCTGGCGAAAAGGCCAGACACTGGGCATGAAAGCCTGGCGTATTCACCTGGTCAGCGCGCACCAACCGCCGGGCTGGGGCGCGTTGCTGGTACGTTTTCTGGTGGCCGGGCCGGCGCTGGCTGTGGCCGGGCTGGGCTATCTGCATTGCCTGTTTGACACCCAGCGTCGGGGTTGGCCCGACCTGGCCTCGGGCACCCGGCTGGTTGTTGTACCGCGTGGCCAGCAGCCCGACAACCACTTTTGAGCTTAAAGTCGCCGAATCAGCAGCAGGCCGATAATGCCGAAAAACAGCGCCGGCATCATCAGCAGCAGCCACAGCGGACCGGGCCAGAGCATCGCGGTGCCGTGAACAAGCCGACTGACAACAAAAAACATCAGGCCCAGCGACAGTCCGGCAAAAATACTCAAGCCACGCCCACCCTGTCGCCCGCCGCGAAACGCAAACGGCAGGCTGACCAAAACCATGGCAAGCACATTGAGCGGGTAAAAAATCCGGTTCCACAGCGCCTGGCGGTAACGGCTGGTGTCAAGATCATTGGCCTCCAGCAGGCCGATCATGGCCGCCAGATCCGCAATGGCCAGCATTCGCGGCTTGCTCACCGCGGTTGAAAAAAGATCGTAGCTGAGAGTCGAACCGACGTCGAGCTGATCCGGGTAAGGCTCAGCCACAGCGTCGGACCCGAACATGTCGCGACCGGTCACGCCACGTAGCTGCCAGTCGCTGCCGGTATGGGTGGCTGATTCGGCGCGCATAACCTCGACCGGACGCCGGTCTGCATCGAGGCGATAGAGCAGCAGATCACCAAACTCCGGACGATCATCGGCCGACCAGGCTGAATAGCCGATGCGGATCAGCAGCGGCCCGTCGCGCAGCCACAGCGCCCCGAATTTGCCCAGATGCACCTGCCCGCTGCGTAGCTGGTCGCGCTGGGCGCTGGCCCGCGACTCCATCGCGGGCACAAAAAACTCGGCGATCAAAAACAGCAGCAGCAGCCCGCCACCGATGGCCATGAGCACGCTGGCCATGATCTGGACCCGGTCGTGTCCGGCCGCACGCATGGCGACCAGTTCATTGCTCGCCGCCAGACCTCCCAGACCCAGCATGGTGCCGATCAGGGCAGCGAACGGAAAAATATCGTAAATCCGGCTCGGGGTGGTCAGCGCCATATAAAACAGCATTTGCAGCGGGCCGTAATCGCCGGTCAGGTCACGCGCTTCACGGAGCAGTTCGATGAGGGTGTACAGGCCGCCCAGCAGCAGCGTGACCAGCAGCACCCAGACCAACACCGAGCGGCCGAGATAGCGGCCCAGTATGCCGAACATCACCAGTGCCTCCGGTAGCGCCACATCAGCACGCCCACCAGCACAGCCAGGCCAGCGTGAATCGGCCACAGACCGGGGCCGTCCATGGAATCCGCTTGCTCCATGACGATCAAGCCGGCATGCACCGTATTGCTGTAGACCAGATAAAGCAGCAGCGCGGCGACCACGCTGGCATAGCGGCCCTGGCGCGGCCTGCGCGCGGCCAGCGGCAAGGCCAGCATGCCGAGCAGCAAACCGGCAATCGGGGCGGCCAGGCGCCAGTGCCACTCGCGCCGCTCGGCCGAGCTCTCAGCCAGCCACAGTTCGGGCAGCAGAATGCGTGACTCGCCTTCCACACCGGCGTCCTCCCGGGTCGGCAGGCGCAGCTCGTTGTACTCAAAATGCATTTCGCGAAGTGGCCCGTCCAGGCCCGGCCAACCGTGATGCACCTGGCGCCCGTCGACCAGCAGCAGATAAGGCCCGCCGCCGGCGTCAGGCACCCACAGCCGGCCGCTGCGCGCGGTCAGAAGCTCACTGCTGTCGCCTTCGATATGGTGAATGAACAGATCACTGAGCTCTTCGCTGCCGCGCTCGATTCCGCCGATATAAACCGTCGTCCGACCCTGATTGAGACGATCGAACTGGCCCGGCTGAAGGCCGGCAACCATCGCGCTGCGGGCGGCCTCGGCGAGCAGATCGGCCGAGCGGTCAACGGCCATTGGCGACACCCATCCGGAGATTACCAGCAGGCCGCCGGCCCACAGCAGGGCGATGACGGCAACCGGACGCAGCAGTTGACTGAACGCCAGGCCGGCGCTGCGAAAAATGACCAGCTCACTTTCTTCCTGCAGACGGCCCAGAGTCAGCAGCACCCCGGTCAGCAGGGCCAACGGCCCGACCAGCATGATTGCTTCGGGCATGCGCAGCGCGAGCATCAGCAGCACGCTGGCGCCGGGCAGTTCACCCTGCGCGGCCTCGCCCAGCAATTCGGCCAGAAACAGCGCGCTGACCACGGCCAGAAACACGATCAGGCTCAACACGCTGGCGGCCAGACCCTGACGCAGCACGTAGCGCTGCAGAATCAGCATTCAGGCCCCGGCCGGCAATGGTTACAATGGGGGACTGCCAGTATCATTTAGCGACTCACTCTAATTCCCGGAGCAGAATCAACCATGCAGTTTACTACTACCGACGCGGCTCCAAGCGCCGTTGCAACGGATTGCCTGATCATCGGCATTGGCCAGAACGAAGGCTTCGGCGCTGCCGCCAAGGAAATTGACCAGGCGTCCGGCGGCCTGCTGGAACGCCTTGAGCGCGACCAGGAGCTGCCGCGCAAGCCCGGCCAGACTTTGCTCCTGCACGGTGTGCCCGGCATTGCCGCGCGGCGCGTGCTGTTGACTGGCATGGGCAAGGCCGACCAGCGCGACGGCGTGGCTTTCGACAAGGCGGTCAAGGCCGCCGGCAAGGCGCTGCGCGGTTCGCGCGCGACATCGGCGCACTGCCTGCTGGCCGACTGCGCGGTACGCGGACGCAGCTCGAACTGGACGCTGCGTCAAACCGGCATTGCGCTGATTTATTCCGACTACGTCTACAGCGCCACCAAACAGCCCGGCGACGATGCACCGCCGGCCACCGACAGCGTGAGCTTTCCGGCCGGTGACGACGTTGAACGCCAGCTTGCCACGGCCACTGACATCGCCGCCGGCATTCGTCTGGCGCGCGACCTGGCCGACCTGCCGCCCAACATCTGCACCCCGGCTTACCTGGCTGAAACCGCCGCTGGCATGGCCAAAACGCACCAGCGCCTGAGCGTCGAAGTACTGGAAGAAGACGAAATGCGCGCGCTCGGCATGAACGCGCTGATGGCGGTGGCCGACGGCAGCGCCAATCGCCCGCGTCTGATCCGCCTGAGCTGGAAAGGCGATCCCGACGGCAGTCCGGCCCTGGCTTTGGTCGGCAAGGGTGTGACCTTCGACACCGGCGGCATCTCGATCAAACCGCGCGACCTGATGGAACAGATGAAATTCGACATGGGCGGTGCGGCCGCCACCATCGGCACCATGGAGGCCGTGGCCCGGCTCAATCTACCGATCAACGTCGAAGGCGTCGTTGCCGCAGTGGAAAACATGCCCGACGGCCGCGCCTATCGCCCCGGCGACGTTGTCACCGCAATGAACGGCAAGACCATCGAAGTTCACAACACCGACGCTGAAGGCCGCATGATCCTGGCCGACGCGCTGAGCTGGACGGGGAAAAACATCCAACCCGAAGTCACCGTGGACCTGGCCACCCTGACCGGCGCCTGCGTGGTCGCGCTCGGCCACCACGCCAGCGGCGTGATGACCCAGGACGATGCGCTGGCCGAAGAGCTGCTGAGCGCCGGCCAACGCTCGGCTGATCGCTGCTGGCGCCTGCCGCTGTGGGACGACTATCAGGAGCAGATCGATTCGCCTTTTGCCGACATGAAAAACGTCGGCGGCATGCCGGCCGGCTCGATTACTGCCGGCTGTTTTCTGTCGCGCTTTACCGATGGTCAGCGCTGGGCGCACATCGATATCGCCGGTTCAGCCTGGCAATGGGGCAAGCCGGAATCCGGCACCGGCCGGCCGGTTGGACTGCTGGTCGACTGGCTGGTGGATCGCGCCGGCGGCTGGGACGGCGTCAAGAACTAGGCCAAGCTGCAAAAGTCGTGCGCGTAGATTTCTACGAAATGGGCGGTCGTTTCAGCGATCCGCTCTATGTCGCCGCCGTGCTGGTCTCGAAGGCCTGGCCGGCCAGTCGGGACATCGCCATCATCGGCACTCCCGACGCGCTGGCCCGGCTCGACGAACAACTCTGGGAGACGCCGCCGGGCCGTTTTTTGCCGCACCAGCCAGGGGCGTCGAACGCGCCGATTCGCCTGCTTGAGGACGCCCCGGAGCAGGCCGAAATCCTGATCAATCTCGACCCGACGGCCGCCCTGCCCGAGGGTCGCTTTCAGCGCGTTTTAGAAATCGTGCCGCCGGATGAAACCGTCAAGCAGCGCTTGCGGGAACGCTGGATGGCCTGGAAGCAGCGCGGCGCGAAACTTCAGCATCACGTATTGAAATAAAGAACGGCCACCGCCGACCAAGCCAAACGATCAACATGGAAAAATCCTACACTCCCGAATCCATCGAACAGCGCTGGTACCCGTACTGGGAAGAGCGCGGCTTTTTCAAACCGACCGGCCAGGGCGAGCCGTTCACTATTTTGCTGCCGCCGCCCAACGTCACCGGTACCTTGCACATGGGCCACGCCTTTCAGCACACGCTGATGGACACCCTGATTCGCTACCAGCGCATGCGCGGCCGCGACACCCTGTGGCAGGTTGGCGTCGACCATGCCGGCATCGCCACCGAGATGGTGGTCACGCGCCAGATCGAGGCCGAAGGCGGCAAGCGCGACGACTACACGCGCGAGGCGTTCATTGAAAAAGTCTGGGAATGGAAGGAGCAGTCCGGCTCAACCATCACCTCACAAATGCGCCGTCTGGGCGCCTCGGCCGACTGGTCGCGCGAGCGTTTCACGATGGATCCGGACTTAAGCGCGGCGGTCATCGAAACCTTCGTGCGCCTGTATGAAGAAGGCAAGATTTACCGCGGCCCGCGCCTGGTCAACTGGGACCCGGTGCTGCAAACCGCAATCTCGGATCTGGAAGTGGTCAACAGCGAAGAATCCGGCTCGCTGTGGTCGATTCGCTATCCGCGCAGTGACGGCACCGGCGATGTCATCGTCGCCACCACCCGCCCCGAAACTCTGCTCGGCGACGTCTGCGTGGCGGTCCATCCCGACGATAAACGTTACGCCGACCTGGTCGGCCAGACCGTTGAACTGCCGCTGACCGGCCGGCAAATCCCGGTCGTGGCCGACGACTACGTCGACATGGAATTTGGCACCGGCTGCGTCAAGATCACGCCGGCCCACGATTTCAACGACTGGGAAGTCGGCCAGCGCCACGGCTTTGACCCGATCAATATCTTCACGCCAACCGCCGAGCTCAACGAACAGGTGCCCGAGCGTTACCGCGGCCTGGATCGCTTTGCCGCGCGCCGGCAGATCATCGATGACCTGACGGCCGAAGGTCTGCTGGTCGAAGAAAAGCCGCACAAACTGATGGTGCCGCGCGGTGATCGCTCCGGCCAGATCATCGAACCCTATCTGACCGACCAGTGGTTCGTGCAGATGGAGGAGCTTGGCGAACTCGGTCTTGAGGCGGTCGAATCCGGCCAGATCGAATTTGTGCCGCCCAACTGGGTCAACACCTATCGCCACTGGATGGAGAACCTGCAGGACTGGTGCATCTCCCGCCAGCTCCGCTGGGGCCACCGCATCCCCGCCTGGTACGACGAGAATGGCAACATTTACGTCGGCCGCGATGAGGCCGAGGTGCGCCGCCGGCATGAGCTGGCCGAAGACATCGCACTGAGCCAGGACAGCGACGTGCTCGAAACCTGGTTTTCCTCGGCCCTGTGGGCGCATTCAACGCTTGGCTGGCCAAATGAGGAGTGGATGCGCAACGAAGGATTCGAGCGCTACCTGCCAAGCTCGGTCCTGATCACCGGCTTTGACATCATCTTTTTCTGGGTTGCCCGGATGATCATGATGACCCGCCACTTCACCGGCAAACTGCCGTTTGAACAGGTCTACATCACCGGCCTGATTCGCGACCGCGACGGGCAGAAAATGTCGAAGTCCAAGGGCAACGTGCTCGACCCCATCGACCTGATCGACGGCATTGAACTCGACGCGCTGATCGAAAAACGCACCAGCTCGATGCTGCAGCCACAGCTTGCCCGGACCATTGAGAAAAACACCCGCGACGAATTTCCCGACGGCATTCCGGCCTTCGGCACCGACGCCCTGCGCTTCACCTTCACCGCCCTGGCCGGCCACGGCCGCGACATCAAATTCGACCTGGCGCGCTGCGAAGGCTACCGCAACTTCTTGAACAAACTCTGGAACGCCGCGCGCTTCACCCTGATGAACACCGGCGATGAGCCGCTAGCCGCGCCGGCCGAAGCCGATCTCGACACCCTGTCACGCTGGATTCACTCACGCCTGAGCCGCACCATTGACGCGGTGGACAGCGCCCTGGCCGACTACCGCTTCGATCTGGCCGCCCGGACCCTGCACGAATTTGTCTGGCACGAATTCTGTGACTGGTACCTGGAACTGGCCAAACCAGCATTGGCCGAAGACGCGGCCGCCAAAGATCCGGCGACGGCCAACGCCACCCGCCACACGCTGGCCACCGTGCTCGAAACCACCCTGCGCCTGCTTCATCCCTTCGTACCCTTCATTACCGAAGAAATCTGGCAGCAGGTCAAAACGCCGGCCAACGCCCAGGGTGACAGCATCATGGCGACCACCTGGCCGCAGGCCCACGTCCTGGATGAATCAGCCGAAGCCGACGCCGAATGGCTCAAATCCATCATCTCGGCCATCCGCTCAGCGCGCACCGAACTCAATCTTTCACCCGGCAAGGCCATGCCGCTGCTGGTCCAGCAAGGCAGCGCCGGAGATCACGAACGACTGCAGCGTTTCGACACCCTGATTCGCCGCCTGGCCCGCCTGGAATCCATCGAATCAGTCGGCCCCGAACGCGACAGCGCCGACTGCGCCGTCGCCCTGGCCGGCGAACTGCGCCTGCTCATTCCGCTCGCCGGCCTGGTCGATATCGGTGCTGAACTGGCCCGCCTGGAAAAACAGCTTCAACGCGAACAGCAGGGCCTGGACAGCGTCAGCAAAAAGCTCGCCAACGAGCGTTTCGTCAACAACGCCCCACCGGCCGTGGTCACCAAAGAACGCGACCGGCAAAATGCTCATCAGGCCAAAGTCAACGAACTCACCATCCAGGTCGAAAAACTGCGCCGGCTGGGCTAAGGCTGCGTCCGGTTGTCAGCCTATATCGGGGCTTGCATCACAGTTGAACTATGTTCTAGGCTTTGCTCAGGTCGGCGGACGCATCTGTCTGCCGACCTTCAACCACAAACCGAGGGGCGCGGCGCATGAACAAGTTCGATCGCATCTACGATCTCTACCGCATTCTGCATGACCGTCAAACGCCCATTTCGCTGCAGGCGCTGACCGAGCGTCTGGAGTGTTCCGAGCCCACCGTCAAGCGCATCCTCCACAAACTTCGTGAAGAATTCGGTGCGCCGATCCAGACCATACGCGGCCGCGGCTACCTGCTTGAAAAAGACGGCAAGGCCGGTCTGTTCGAATTGCCCGGCCTGTGGTTCAACGCCTCCGAACTGTACGCTCTGCTCAGCGCTCATCATCTGCTGGCCCAGGTTGATCCGGGCCTGCTCAGCGCCGAAATCGCCCCGCTGCGCCGTCGCATTCGCAGCCTTCTCGAACACCGCCGCGCCGGCAGCATTGATCTGGTCAAACGAGTCCGCATTGCTGCCAGCGCCAGGCGTCCGATCGACAAACACCGCTTTCGCCAGGCCTGCACCGCGCTGATGCGTCGCCAGCGCATGCGCCTGGACTACCACGCCCGCGGCAGCAACGAACACAGTCAACGCGATGTCTCGCCGCAGCGCCTGACTCACTACCGCGACAACTGGTACCTGGACGCCTGGTGCCACAGCCGCGACGCCCTGCGCAGCTTCGCCTTTGAACGCATCGAGCGCATGGTCACCCTGCAGGACAAGGCGCGCGACATCGACGAGCCCACCCTGGCCGCCTATTCTGGCGCCTACGGCATCTTCTCCGGCCCCGGCCAACACCAGGCCATTCTGCGCTTCACTCCCGAACGCGCCCGCTGGCTGGCCGAAGAGCAGTGGCACCCCGAACAGACCAGCCGCTGGCTGCCCGACGGCCACTTCGAACTGACCTTGCCCTACGACAACCCCACCGAACTGATCATGGACATCCTGCGCCATGGACCGGACGTAGAAGTCATCGGCCCTGAAAACCTGCGCCACGCCGTCCGCCAACAGCTCGAAGCCAGTCTGGCCAGATACTGATCCGGTCGATTCCGAACACCCTGATCGCCGCGGATCAGAAAATGAGCCCCACTCGCGGTATAACCACCATCCGCATTATTTCTACCAAGGGGACAATTCCGTGGATCGCCGTCGACTGCTGACCATGCTGGCCGCCCTGCCCGGCCTGAGCCTGCTGCCCGCACGCCAGGCAGCGGCAGCACAGGACCTGCTGATCCAATCCTCACCGCTAGCCGGATTCCAGTACCACCACGGCGAACAACTGTGGCCCCGCCTGCGCGTCGGCCAAACCGTGCAACTCGTCCGCGAACCAGAAAACCCCTACGACAAACAAGCCGTCCGCGTGGACTGGCGACAGCGCAAACTCGGCTACCTGCCCGCCCGCCAAAACCACGCCATTGCCCAACTGCTCGATCGCAAAGTTCAACTTTCGGCACGCATCAGCCGCCTGCAGCAAGCCCAAAGCCCATGGGACCGGGTGGAGCTTGAAGTGTGGCAAACGCGATGACAAAACCTCAGGCCCTGCCTGAAGAGGCCCGCTTGGCCTCCACCAGACAATGTGCTAGGCTCAAGCCAACAAAGGGCGCAACAAAAACTTTCCGACCAAACCAGCAACCAAGCTTCCAGGCCCCCCACGCCCGGAAGTCGACAAACCCGACACCGCCGCCTCCCGTGTGGAGTGGTGTTTGTCAGCGAGAGGTTGTTATGTATAAAAAAACAGACCATAAACAGCGCGAATACCGTCATTTGCCACCTGTTATAAAACCAAGCCGAACACCACACACCCTGCTTGTTGAACGCCACATAATATATTTTTCATAAATATAAATGGAAATAGACAGGAGAACTCCGATGTCAATGAACGTTGAACGACTCAAGGAACTCGTAGCCGGCGACACCGTCGCCATCCGTGGCGTGGCGACGCTCGAGCCGGCCGGCGGCCCAGGGGACAAGGTTTTCCCGCCGACCCACGCCATCGAGAAGACGAACACGAAGCAGGGCGCCAAGTACGCGTTCGAGACGCGGCGGTTGAACGGCGAGAACGTGACCTGCGTGCTCATCGACTCGGTGCAGAGCCAGGCGAACCGGATGGAAGAGGCTCTGCAAGCCCTGTGGGATGAGAAGAAGATCACGCTGCCGGTGGTAACCGTGGACTTCTCGGCGACCGCGCCCGAGGTGGGCAAGGTCACCTCGCTCACCGCGCCTCACCGCATTGCAGACGCCCTGCTGCGCGACAGTCTGCTCAATGGTCAGCTCTTTCGCCTCTCGGACATCGGGAAGTCGTTCACCGACGCGAGCACCAAGAACGCGACGGCACTGTTCAAGGCGTGCCCGACGGGGCTCGTCTTCGGCCTGTGGGACAGCACCGGCCCCAAGGGCGGGCTCGGCGCGAAGTTCCAGCGCGCGTTGGTCTCGGAGATTGTGGGCATCAACGCGGCCCCGGGCAGCAAGTCGACGAGCCGCATCGACCCACTCAACATCCTGAAGAAGGCCGCCGACATTTACGAAGCAGACGGCGATGAGCGCTGGACGACTGACCTCGAGAAGGCGAAGAAGAACGACAAGGGCGAGGCCATCAAGTTCGGAAAGGAGGGCAAGCCCTCCGAGGTCAACCACGGCAACGTCACGCCAAGCATCGACACGATCGCCGGTGGTGTGACCATCGACGAGGCCAAGCACACCGTGGTGATCTCGCTCGCGTCGCTGCGTCGGCTCGGGTTCCCAGCGGGTGCTACTGAAGCTCGAACGGCGCTCGCCGCGCTCGGGCTTCTGGCCGTGCTCGCCTCGGAGAGTCGGGGCCACGACCTCCGTTCGCGCTGCCTGCTGGTCCCGAAGAAGGGGTCCGCGCTGAAGCTGGAAGCTGTTGGTCGCGACGGGA
>CALEIM010000028.1 GCA_937876395.1 uncultured Wenzhouxiangella sp.
ACCCCGGATGGATGCCAGTGCCGGAGCGGTCAAACCAGAGCGTTGCACCGTTGGAATGGGTTCGTTTTGACGCCTCTGAAACCGGGATCGGCAGCGGCGGCGGCTTTCATTTTGACAACGAAACGCCGCGCCACCGGGTTTTGCTTGACGCGTTTGAGCTGGCTTCCCGGCCGCTTGACTGCGCCGACTTCCTGGCCTTTATCAACGACGGCGGCTATCACAACCCCGCCCTGTGGTTGTCGGACGGCTGGGCCTGGCGAGAACGCGAAGCGATTGAAGCGCCGCTGTACTGGAAGAAAATCGACGGCGTCTGGCATCTGCACACGGTCGGCGGACTGCGCCAGCTCGACCCGGCCGAAACCCTGGCGCACATCAGTTTCTATGAAGCCAGCGCGTATGCTGCCTGGGCCGGTGTCCGACTGCCCACCGAAGCCGAATGGGAACACGCTGCCCAATGCGCCGGGCCCGATGGTCACCTGGCCGAAAGCGAACGCTGGCATCCAGGCGTAGTCCAGCCGAGCTCCGGCCAGGCCGCCGCGATGTTCGGTGAGGTCTGGGAATGGACTGCCAGTGCCTATTCACCCTACCCCGGCTTCCGGCCTCTGACCGGCACCGTGGGTGAATACAACGGCAAATTCATGATCAACCAGATGGTGCTGCGCGGCGGAAGCTGCGCCAGCCCGACAGGCCATCTGCGCGCAAGCTACCGAAACTTCTTTGGTCCGGGCGATCGCTGGCAGTTCAGCGGCCTGCGCCTGGCGCGTTGGCCATGAGCAACGACCAAGCGGCCAGCGCCCGTTTCAGGGCTGACGTAATTGCCGGGCTGGACCAGCGCCCGCGCTCGATTCCGAGCAAATACCTCTACGATGCGCGCGGATCGATGCTGTTCGCCGAACTGCACAAAGTCCCCGAGTACTACGTCACGCGTGCCGATCTGGCCCTGCACGAGCGCCACCTCCCCGAGATTGCCGAGCGAATCGGCCCGGATGCGCATATTATCGAGTTTGGCTCAGGCGCCGGCATCAAGACCCGCAAACTGCTCGCGGCCCTGACTAGGCCGCGCGCCTATACGCCAATCGAAATTTCGGCCAGTGCCCTGTCCGACTCGGCCCGGACCCTTGAAAACAGTTTTCCCGAGCTGGAAATCCGCCCCATTCAGGCCGATTACACCCGCTCGATTGATGCCGCAGCGCTGACACTCGATCCGCCCGCACAGCGCCGTATCGTTTATTTCCCCGGTTCCACAATCGGCAACTTCCTGCGCGCCGAAGCGATTGCCTTTCTTGCCAGAATGCGGCGCATGGCTGGCCCAAACGGCGCGATTCTGATTGGCGTCGATCTGCTCAAACCCGTCGAGCGCCTGCTCGCCGCCTACGACGACGCCCAGGGCGTGACCGCAGAATTCAACCTCAACCTGCTCAACCGTCTGCAAACCGAGCTCTCAGCGCAAGTGGATCAAAACGCTTTCGCCCACGAGGCCCGATTCAACGCTCGCGAAAACCGGATCGAGATGCACCTGGTAGCCCGTCAGCCGACGACCATCATCCTGGGTGATCGGCACTTCAACTTTGCAGCCGGCGAGTCCATTCATACCGAAAACAGCCACAAATACTCACCCGAGTCATTCGCCGAACTGGCCGAACTGGCCGGGCTGCGCTCGGAAAGGCTGTGGTTTGATCCGGACAAACAGTTTTCCATGCATTGGTTAAAGGCCGGCTGAGCGCAAGGCTCAAGGCTAAAAAGCGTGTATTGGAAAACCGCCCTGAGACTTGAGCCTTCCTATTCCGGCCCAACCAGCGCCGCCAGCGGTTCGGCGCCGCGTCCGTCTCGCAGCCTCAGCGCATTGCGGTAACACTGGGCGGCGGCCTCCAGCTTGCCGGCCCGGTCCAGAACCCGTCCCAGAGCCGCATAAACCTCGCTGTTGGGGCGTTCGCGCACCGCGTGTTCCAAACTGGCGCGGGCCTTGTCGTACTGGCGGTCTTCCAGATACAGCAAGCCCAGGGTCTGGTGCAGGCCCGGATGGTCCGGGTGCTCGGCCAACCACTGCTCACAGCGCCGGATGCGATGGCTGTGCTCACCTTCATCGGCGCGGGCGTAAAGCGCCAGGAGTTCATCGTTGGGCCCCTCGGATAATTTGCGCTCCAACACGTCGCTGGCCAGCATGACACGTCCCAGTTCGGCGGCCCGGCGGGCATACGCAGCAACCAGTTCCGATCGCTTGCGCAGTTTCTTTGGCAGCTCTTTCCAGCTCGACTCCAACGCATCGATATCGACTGCCTGGGCGAGTTCGCGACCGGCCGCAACGGCGGTCAGCTCGTCCGATCGATCCCGGTCGATGACTCCGCCGCGCCGCAGGGCCGGAACCAGCAACCTGAGATCGCGCCAGCGCTGCAGATCCTGGTAGGCCTCCAGCAGCAGGCGCAGCACGCCGGTATGGCGCGGCTTGCTCAGATGCAGACGTTCCAGAATGGCAATTGCTTCCGCGCCGCGCCCTTCGGCCAGCAGCAGACGGGCCCGGGCCAGGCCGGTCACAAAATGGCGGCGGCCGTAGCGACGATCGGCCTGGGCGAGCCAGCGATCGCGGCCAGCCTCATCCCCCTGACCTTGGGCGGCGCGCGCCGCGGCCAGCAGGCCGGCAGTCGAATCTCGATGGCGCAGGGATTTTTCCAGCGCGCGTTCAGCGCTCACCCAGTCCCCTTCGGTCAAAGCCAGAAAGCCCTTTTCGAGCTGGCGCCGGGAGCGGCTCTCTCGACCGCGACGGACCAGGCGGCCGGGCATACGGGCGAGCCCGACCAGCACCGAGAGCAACAGCCAGGTGGCGATAACCGCAGCGACAAGAACCAGCACCGAGGCTTCGATGCGCCAGGGGCCGATCTCAAGCTGAACCCGCCCGGGGTCCTCCAGCAGAAACGGAGCCAGCAAGGCGGTGGCCACCAGCGCCAGGGCGACCAGCAGCAGGATCAGCAGGCGCTTCACCGGGCCTCCAGACTACGCTCGATCTCGGCCAGGGCAGCGCCGAGATCGGGACGCTCCGAGGCCGTGATGTGCGCCAGTCCGGCCAGCACTTCGCTGGCCCGCTTGACCGCCGGGTCGAGCGTATTGAAGCGCAATTCAAGCAGTTCCAGCGCGGCCTGGGCATGCTGGGCGAGTTCGGCAGCGTTACGCCGCGCGGCCGCCACCTCGGCGGCGGCGAGATAGAGCTGGAGACGCTCGCGCAGGGACTCGACCACCGAATCGGGCAAGACGGCCTGTTCGCGCGACGTGACTTTCACCAGACTGCCTAGGGCGCGGCCAATCCCGCTCCACCAGCCCTCAGAATCGCCAGCCTCGTCGAGCGTAGATTTGTCGTTGGCACCAATCTCTTGATCAACCAGCGGCCAGTCCGCCGCCGCGGTGCTCAGCGCAGCGATCTGGCCCACAGCTTCTACCCAGTCCGGGCCGCTGGAGGCGGCCAGCAGTTCGGCTTCACGCACCACCGCTTCGCGCAGACGTGCTGCACGTCGGTCATCAAGAGTCAAGAGTCTGGCGGCCGCCCGGTCATAAGCCTGGCGGGCGCCAACCCGGTCGTCGCCCAGCTCGGCAAGGCCCTGGCCGATGCGCAGCAGGCTCGCCGCTTCGTGCAGGACCAGCTCACGATGGTGCTGCTGGACCTGCTCGTCAAAATCGGTTTCCGGCTGGCCGGTCTGCGCTTCCAGGCGCGCGCTCAACGTATCAATGCGCGCCGCAAGATCCTGCTCAAGTGCGTCCAGGCGCGCTTCGATACCGGCATCCCGCCGATCAAAGGCTTCAAGGCGCGATTCGTCGACTGCCGGCGGGCGGGTTTCCAGCTCCCGTATGCGCCCTTCGAGTCCACTTTCGAGACTTGTCATACGCTGATTCAGGGCGTCGATCTGCGTCAGGGCTCGCTGCCCATCGCTGGCCAGGGCATCAACCCGGGCGCTCAAGGCATCCAATTCGACGCGTTCATCAACGGCCGGCTGCTGCCACCAGAACCAGCCGATCAGGCCCAGCCCGGTCAGCGCCAGCACCAGGGCGACCAGCGTCAGGCCCCGTCCGGAGCCGGTCGCGCGCACGTCCGCTGTCGGTTGTGGCCCAGAATCAGAGTTGGTTGGAGTCGCCTCGGTCTTGATCGCCCCGGACGGCTCATCAGCGGCAGCCTTGGCGGCGGAGGTCTTGTTGCTTTCGGTCATCGGCTTGGCGCCCGGAAGCGCGGTGCAGTTTTGAAGGTTCTGAGGTTAACGCAAATCAGGCGCGCCATGTCGTCAAGAGACAATCGAGTGCGGCCATTCAGCTCTCGGCAAGGCGCTCAACTTCACTCAGCATGGCCTCATCCCCGGCCCCGCTGGCGACAATCAGCCGGCCATATCCGAGCCGCGCGGCATAGTCGGCGACGCGCTGCGAGGGAACGATCAGCGGCGCAGCTTTGACCACCGAGCGGGCGGCGCTGCCGAGGCCCTTGGTCAGGCCCGAAACGGCTTCCCAGCTCGCTCCCAGCGTGACCAGTCGTTTGGCCGCCTGAACTCGCTGATCAATATCGGCCGGCAGCTTGCAAGGCACGCGAGCATAGACGTGGATGCGTTCGACTTCCGCTCCGCGACGAGCCAGGGTCTCACCCATCAGGCTGCGGCCGCCAGCGGCGGCAAGAATCAGTACATCAAGACCGTCAACATCGCGCAGCTCCGGCATGGCCAGCATGGCCTCGCTGGTGCCGTGGCGCTCCGGAAAAATGACGTTTTCGAGGTTCAGCTCCCGGGCCACCGCGGCCGTGCCTTCGCCGGGCACGATAACCAACGAGCGGCGAAAGCTGTCGGCCCCGACCAGCCGCACGGTCTGACGAACCGCTTCGTGGCTGGTCATGATGACCCGATCAGCCGGCAGTGCATCGGCAAGGTCGGCGGCCGTCTGACGGGGCTGCTCAGGCCCATTCAATTGGAAGGGAGCACATTCGAGCGCCTCATGATCGAGTTCGGTCACCCGCTCGATCAGGGCCTCCGCCGCCGGTCGCGTTCGCGTGATCAGTACAAGCAGCTTTTCCGTCATACCAACCCTGCCCTCAAATAAACGAAAGCCTGCCACATGGGCAGGCTCTCAGTAAAGAAGAATCCGGGCGTCTGGCGCAACTTGCCAAAGTGCTGGGGGCTTGCGTGTTGGCGTTGGCAGTAGGGGGACGCACCTCGACAAATTGAGCCGTGGATGACGCCCGGAAATTAAATCGTATCAGTTCACGCGTTGTTTCCACCTTTAGAGTGCACTCTGACACAAATGAATCGCAATGTCCATACCCTCAGCAGATCAACAAATGATCCGGCTTCACAACCCGTCAAGAATCTTCTGCCCGCCCAGGGCCAGCAGCTCCCGGGCGGCCTTGCGGCCCAGCGCATCGGCCTCCCGAACGCTGCCGCTGAGCTGCACATCAAGCACCTGGCGGCCATCGATACTGGCCAGGCGGGCCTGTAGTTCGATCTGGTCCTGATCGAGGCGGGCAAATGCGGCCAGCGGCATGCGGCAGTCGCCGCCCAGCTCGGCGATGACGGCGCGTTCGGCGCGCATGGTCAGCTCGGTTTCAGGGCAGTTGAGCGGCTCAAGCAGCGCACGCGTCTGCGGCTCGTTGGAACGGCACTGGACGACGATCACGCCCTGCCCGGCCGAAGGCAGGAACGACGGCGGCTCCAGCATCTGGCTGTGGCGGCGCACGATGCCGAGCCGCTCCAGGCCGGCTGCGGCCAGAATCAGCGCATCGACGTCACCGCTATCCAGCCGGGCCAGGCGAGTCTGCACGTTGCCACGAACCGGAATCACTTCCAGCTCGGGGCAGCGGGCCAAAATCTGGCTTTGGCGACGCAGGCTGGCGGTGCCGACCCGCTCGCCTGGCGCCAGCTCCTCCGGTGAGCGGCCATCGCGGGTAATCCAGCAGTCGCGCCAGTTGGCCCGTGGCAGCCAGGCGGCCAACTCGAACTCCGGCGGTGACTTGGCCGGAACATCTTTCAGCGAGTGCACGGCGATATCGGCCTGATCGTCGAGCACGGCACGCTCAAGCTCTTTAAGAAACAGGCCTTTGCCGCCGATTTCCGCCAGCGAGCGGTCAAGGATTTCATCCCCGCGTGTGCTCAGCGGCACCAGCTCCACATCCAGACCCGGATAGCGGGCTCGGAGCTGTTCGGCGACGTGTTCGCTCTGCCACAGGGCAAGCAGGGATTTTCGCGTGGCAATTCTGATTCTATTCATACCGACTCAAATGTTTTTCGGACCTGGGCCAGCCGGCGGCGGCTGACCGGGGGACGCAGTTCGCAGCCGTCCAGATCAACCCGCTCCTGGCCTCGGGAATCGCGCACCAGGCCGCGCACATAGCGCCGGGCAACCAGGGCCTTGCGATGGACGCGAATGAAGTGCCGGGGAAAGCGCTGCTCCAGACTGACCAGAGAATCATCGATCAGCGCCTCGCCTTCATTGAAGTGCACAACGGTGTACTTGTCTTCGGCGATCAGGGCGCGAATTTCGGCCAGCGGGATCGACAGCAGACGATCGCCCAGCCGGGTGCGCAGCATCTGGTTTGAACCGGGCGGCCGGCTGCGCGCGCGCTTCAGGGCTCGGGACAGCCGTTCGCTGCGCACCGGCTTGACCAGGTAATCCACGGCGGCCAGCTCGAAGGCCTCGACGGCGTAATTCTCATAGGCCGTGACAAATATCAACGCCGGCGACGGCTCCAGCAGGCGCAGGCGGCGGGCCAGTTCGATTCCGTCCAGGCCGGGCATCTCAACATCGAGCAAGACGACGTCCGGCCGCGCGGTCTTGCAGGCGCCCTCGACTGCCGTAGCGTCGCTCACTTGACCGCAGACCCGCGCGCCGTGCTCCGCCTCAATCAGCCGTGCGAGGCGTTCGATGGCCGGCGCTTCGTCGTCGACGATCAGCACGTTCAGCTCTTTCATGCCAGGCGCTGCTCCAGCCATTCGTCGATGGCCTGAATTTCTTCGGCGTTGACCGCGTGTGGAATCGGCCAGGTTTGCCAGCGAATGTTGATGCCGGCTGCTTCAAGCTGACGTGCGCTGGACTGGCCCAGCGCCATCGGCACGATTGGGTCTTGAGTACCGTGACCCATGAACACCGGCGTTGTTCGGGCCGCAGGGGACAGCCATTCGGACAGATTGGTCGCACCGAGCAGATAGGTGGACAAAGCGATTACGCCAGCCAGACCGGGCGTACGCGCCAGGGCGCAGCGCAGGGCAATAGCGCCACCTTGGGAAAAGCCGGCCAGCAGCAGACGTTCGGGTGCAATGCCGGCAGCAATCTGCTCGTCGAGCAGGGCGTCGACCGCGGCCAGCGAGGCGAGAATCCCGACCTGATCCTGATTGCGATCGATCTCCAGGCCACGAATGTCGTACCAGGCGCGCATCTCCATGCCGGAATTGATGGTGACCGGCCGCATCGCCGCATGCGGAAAAATGAAGCGCACCGGACGGCGGGCCGCCGAACGAAGCTGCGGTACAATCGGCTCGAAATCATGGCCGTCGGCACCCAGGCCATGCAGCCAGATCACCGCATGTTGCGGGTCTGAACCGGTTTCTACCACGATGCGTTCAAGTTTCGGAGTGCTCGAATCATTCATGCGTGCCAGTGTACCCTTCATAGCGGCCATTCTGTGGCTGAGCGCCCTGCTTGCCCTGTCCGGCTGCGGCCTCAAGGGCGATTTGTATCTGCCCGACGAGCCGCCTGCACCACAAGCTGCATCACAAGTGGAGACGAGCCCTTCCGCGCCGGACGAAGATGAGGCCGAGGACTGAGCCGGTGGCTTCGAGCAAAGACGCCCAGCTGCCGTTCAGCAAACTCCAGGCACTCGGCAACGACTTTGTCCTGATCGACGCCCGCAAGCGGTCATTCCAGCCCGAGCCTGAACAAATTCGCGCCATAGCGAATCGCCGCACCGGTGTCGGCTTCGACCAGCTCCTGATTTTGCGGACCGCAACCAACCCCGACGTGCACTGCCGCATCGATATCTTCAACAGCGACGGCAGCCAGGCCGAACAGTGCGGCAATGGAATGCGCGCCGTCGCGCTGTGGTTTGCGCGTCACGACAACCTCAGCGGACCGCTGGACGTCGAAACTGCCGCTGGCCGTATCCACCTTGTTTTCAAACATCCCGACGCGATTTCAGCCAGTCTTGGTGCAGCGCACTTTGATTCCACCTCGCTCGGCCTTGCCGGGCTCGATGCGCTGCCTTGGACACTTGACGATCAGGGGCGCAGTATCAACGTTCACGGCGTGAGCCTGGGTAATCCGCACCTGCTGATTGTCGAAACGTCCAGGCCGAGCGACGAGCGTCTGGCCACTCTGGCCGAGCTGCTCGGCCGACAAGACAAGCTCGCCGGCGGCAGCGCCAATATCGGTTTGGCCCGAGTCGAGTCGCGCGACCGCATTCAACTGCGCGTGTTCGAGCGCGGGGCCGGTCCCACGCCAGCCTGCGGCAGCGGCGCGGCGGCCGCGGCGGCCATCCTGATCCGTTCGGGCGACGTGGATTCACCGCTCCAGGTTGACCAGCCGGGTGGAAGCCTTGTGGTAAATTGGAACGGTGGCACATCGCCGGTAGTGATTACCGGACCGGCGCGCGAAGTATTTCAAGGAGTAATCCCATGGCCGACGGCTCAACACTGAACGACAGGCAAATCAGCGAATGGCTGGCGTCCAACCCGGATTTTCTCGGCCGCCATCCTGAGCTGCTCGATCAGCTTGAAGTGCCGCACCACCTCGGCGTCGATTCGCTGATTGAGTTGCAGGTCGCGCGCCTCAGGCGCGAGAACCAGAAACTGCGCGTCCAGCTTGAAACCCTGGCCGGCATTGCCGGGGAAAACGAGCGCCTGATGCAGCGCCTCCACCAACTTACCCTGGAGGTGATGACGACCGGCTCGGCCGGGGAATTCATCGAACGCCTGATGGAGCGCCTCTCCAGTGATTTTGACGCACTCAGTGTCCACCTGTACCTGCTCGATAGCCACGACGCGGTCAGCGACATCGACGCGGTCAGGCCGATTGCCGCCGACCATCCCGACTGGCTGGACACCCTGCTTGAAAATGACCGCATCGAGTTTGGCCGCTTTACCCGCGCCAAGATTGAGTTTCTTTTCCCCAGACAGCACGGCTCGGTCGGCTCGGCGGCACTGGTGCCGATCAGCTCGATCGGCCTGCTGGCGATCGGCTCGGCGTCCGCCGAACGCTTTCACCCCGATATGGGCACCCTGTTTCTTGAGCTGCTCGGGACCACCATCCGCTACCGCCTGGAGCAGGACCAAGCGGATTTGCGCAAGCGCGCCTGAGGTGGATATCCGGGCGGCCATTTCCGCCTTTCTGTCCCATGCCGCCAACGAGGCCGGACTCAGCCCGGCGACGATTGACGCCTATCGACGCGATCTCGATCGCCTTGCCTCTTGGTGCCAGGAGCGCGAAATCAGCGCGCCTGCAGCCATCCAGATGGCCGATGTGCGCGCCTTTGCCGCCAGCGAACATCGCCGCGGCCTGGATCCGCGCAGTGTCCAGCGCCGCCTGTCGGGCCTGCGCCGTTTTTTTCGCTACCTGCGCCGCGAAGGCGTGCTGAGCGACGACCCGACCCAGGGCGTGCGCGCGCCGCGTACAAAACGCAAACTGCCCGAGGTGCTTGATGTCGATCAGGTCCTGGCCCTGCTCAACATCCCCGAACAAGACGAGCTGGCCACACGCGATCGGGCCATGCTCGAACTGTTCTATTCATCGGGCTTGCGGGTCAGCGAGCTGGCCGGGCTGAGCTGGGATCGGCTGGACATGGACGAGGGCCTGGTGCGGGTGATGGGCAAGGGCCAGCGTGAGCGCCTGGTGCCCATCGGCAGTCATGCGATCATGGCCCTGCAGCGCTGGCAGCGCATTCACGCCAGCCTCGCCGGTGCAGATCAGGGGCGCGTTTTTACCAGCCTCAAAGGCCGGCCGCTGGGCGTCCGCGCCGTTCAGAAGCGCGTAGCCTACTGGTCACAGCGCCAGGGGCTGGATCAGCGCGTTCATCCGCATCAGCTACGGCACAGCTTCGCGTCGCATATTCTTGAATCTTCGGGCGATCTGCGCGCCGTTCAGGAGCTGCTCGGCCACGCTAACCTGTCGACCACCCAGATCTACACCCATCTTGATTTCCAGCATCTGGCGCGGGTCTATGACCAGACCCACCCGCGCGCCCGGAAACGCGACTCGAACGAGTAGGGAACCTCTCAGGTCCGGCAATTGACCTGCCGCCCGGCTGACCCCATGTTGTGGGTTCATCCACGGGCAGCGAGTTCATCATGGAGCAGTATCGCGGCACCACCATCATTTCGGTTCGGCGCGGCAAGCAGGTAGTCATTGCTGGCGATGGCCAGGTCACGCTGGGCAACACCATCATGAAATCAAATGCGCGCAAGGTCCGCAGGCTCTACCAGGGGCAGATCCTGGCCGGTTTTGCCGGCGCCACGGCTGATGCCTTCACTCTGTTCGAGCGCTTTGAAAGCAAGCTTGAAATGCACTCCGGGCACCTCACCCGGGCTGCCGTGGAGCTGGCCAAGGACTGGCGCACCGACCGCATGCTGCGCCGGCTCGAAGCGCTACTGGCGGTGGCCAACCATGAAGCGTCCTTGATTATTTCCGGCAACGGCGATGTCATCGAGCCAGAGGAAGGCCTGATCGCCATCGGCTCAGGCGGGCCCTTTGCCCAGTCGGCGGCACGCGCACTGCTGCGCCACAGCAATCTTGATGCCGAAACAATCTGCCGCGAGGCGCTGACGATTGCCGGCGAGATCTGTATCTATACCAACCACAACTTCACCGTTGAAACCCTCGACACCCAGTGAGCTGAATAAACCATGTCCCAGATGACTCCTCGTGAAATCGTTCAGGAGCTTGATCGCCATATCATCGGCCAGGCCGATGCCAAGCGCGCGGTGGCCATTGCGCTCAGAAACCGCTGGCGGCGCATGCAGGTCGATGAAAAGCTGCGGCCCGAAATCACGCCCAAGAACATCCTGATGATCGGGCCGACCGGCGTCGGCAAGACCGAGATTGCGCGTCGCCTGGCCACCCTGGCCAGGGCGCCGTTCATCAAGGTTGAAGCCACCAAGTTCACCGAGGTGGGCTACGTCGGCAAGGACGTCGAATCCATCATCCGCGATCTGGTCGATGTATCCGCCAAGTTGGCCCGTGGAGAGGCGATGGCCAAGGTTCGCTCACGCGCCGAGGACGCCGCCGTCGAACGGGTGCTCGATATCCTGCTGCCGCGCCCCAAATCCACCGGCTTTGCCAATGCGCCCCAGGAGGCCGAAGACAGCGGCTCGGAGACGCGCCGCAAGATGCTCAAGAAACTGTTGGCCGGCGAGCTCAATGAGCGCGAAATCGAGCTTGACCTTGACGTCAATATCGGCGTTGAAATCATGGCCCCGCCGGGCATGGAGGAAATGACCGGTCAGCTTCAGCAGATGTTTTCCAACCTGTCGGGCCAGCGCAAGCAAAAGCGCCGGCTAAAGATCAAGGACGCCATTCCGCTGCTGATCGAGGAAGAAGCGGCGCGCATGATCAATGAAGAAGAAGTCAAGCAGCGTGCCGTCAGCCTGGCCGAAGAGCACGGCATTGTCTTCCTTGATGAAATTGACAAGGTTGCGCGCCGGGCCGAAGGCGGGGGTTCGGGCGAAATCTCGCGCGAAGGCGTGCAGCGTGACCTGTTACCGCTGGTCGAGGGCTCGACCGTCAACACCCGCTACGGGCCGGTCAATACCGATCATATCCTGTTCATTGCCTCGGGCGCCTTTCACGTCGCCCGGCCTTCCGACCTGGTGCCGGAGCTGCAGGGCCGCCTGCCGATTCGGGTTGAGCTGCGGGCGCTGTCAGCCGATGATTTCAAGCGCATCCTGACCGAACCCGATGCCAGCCTGACCGAGCAGTACACCGCCTTGATGGAAACCGAAGGCGTGACCCTGAAATTTACCGAGGACGCCATAACCCGGCTGGCCGAAATCAGCTTTGCCGTCAACGAATCGACCGAAAACATCGGAGCGCGTCGACTGCACACGGTCATGGAGCGCCTTCTGGAAGATATATCCTATAGTGCGCCCGACAATTCCGGCCAGAACGTGATCATTGATGGCGACTACGTGGATCGCTATCTCAAGGATCTGGCAGGCAATGAGGACCTGAGCCGTTATATCCTGTAGGCAGCCTCCGACAGGGCACTGCGAGCGGCACACCCTCTACAGCGCGAGACCGAAACACAGCCGATGACCGACAGCCAATCGACAGCGATCTCGCTGAAAGACGTTACCGTCCGCCTCGGCGGACGGACGATCCTGGAAGACTTCAATCTTGACGTCCCGGCCGGTCAGGTGACCGCAGTGATGGGGCCAAGCGGCGCCGGCAAGACCACCGTCCTGCGCCTGGCCACCGGCCAGCTCAAACCGGATGCCGGCCAGGTTCACATCGGCTCACAGCGTGTTGATCAACTCGGCGGCAAGGCGCTGGGCCGTCTGCGGCGCAACATCGGCGTGCTGTTGCAAAACGGCGCCCTGTTTACCGACCTGACCGCCTTTGACAACGTCGCGCTGCCGCTGCGCGAACACAGCAAACTGAGCCCGGGCCTGCTCCGCCGCCTGGTGCTGATGAAACTTGAAATGGTCGGCCTGCGCGGTGCCGCTGACCTGTATCCGGCCGAACTCTCGGGCGGCATGAAGCGCCGAGTGGCCACCGCTCGGGCCATGGCTCTGGACCCCGAGATCATGTTCTATGACGAGCCTTTCGCCGGCCTCGACCCGATCTCTTTGGGCGTGTCGCTGCGCCTGATCCGGGATATCAACGCCGCTTTGGGCACCACCAGTGTCGTCATAACCCACGACGTCCGCCAGGTCGCTGCCCTGGCCGGCCACGCCTGCATCATTGCCAATCGCTCGATCATTGCCACCGGATCACCGACCGAGCTGGCCGCCAGCGATGACCCGCTGGTGCGCCAGTTCATGGCAGGCCACAGCGACGGGCCCGTGCCGTTCCACTACCCGGCCGACGCCATTGACCGCCAGTTGCTCGAACACGGAGGCCGGTGATGAGTTCGCAGCGTGGCTTGCTTGTCATCAGCGCCCCGATTCGTGAGCTCGGCCGGGCCGGTCTGTTTTTGCTCACCGTCATCTCGCGGATGCGCTTCGGGCGTCGCCAGTTCGCCGAGATCCTGCGCCAGGTCTACTTTGCCGGTGTGCGCTCGCTGGTCATCATCGTCATCAGCGGCTTTTTTGTCGGCCTGGTTCTGACCCTGCAGACCTACGACACCCTGGCCCGCTTCGGCGCCGCCGACGCGGTTTCAACGGTGCTGGCCCTGTCGCTGTTTCGCGAACTCGGGCCGGTACTCGCCGCGCTGCTGTTTGCCGGCCGTGCCGGCACCTCAATCACCGCCGAAATTGGCTTGATGCGCGCGACCGAACAGCTCGATGCACTTGATCTGATGGCAATTGATCCAATCGAGCGCATTGTCCAGCCGCGCCTTTTGGCCGGTATGATTGCCCTGCCCGCCCTGGTGCTGGTATTCAACCTGACCGCCATTGTCGGCGGCATTTTCTTCGCCGTTTTCATGATGGGCGGCGACCCAATCAGCTTCTGGGGCAATATGCAGTCCTCGGTCGAGCTGATGCGTGATTTCGGCGGCGGCATGCTCAAGGCGGTGTGCTTCGGTTTCATTGCTTCCTGGCTGGCCGTGTGGTTTGGCTGGTCAGCCCGGCCCACCAGTGAAGGCGTGGCGCTGGCCACCACACAGACGGTCATCGCCACGGCCATCACCGTTTTGCTGCTGGACTTTATCCTTTCTGCACTCATGCTCTGAGAGTCGAACATGAAATCATCCCACCAGATCGAACTGACCGCCGGAATCTTTTTGCTGCTGGCCATCGCCGCACTGATTTTCCTGGCCCTGCACGCCACCGATCGCGGCGTGGCTTCTGGCGACAGCTATACGCTTAACGCCAGTTTTGCCAACATCGGCGGACTGAAACCGCGCGCGGCCGTGAGCATGGGCGGGGTGAGCGTCGGCATGGTCGAATCGATTACCCTCGACCCGGAAACCTTTGAGGCGAAGGTGCGTATGCAGATCAGCCAGCGCTACGACAATCTGCCCGAAGACACCTCGGCGTCGATTCTGACCAGCGGCATACTCGGCAACCAGTACGTCGGCCTGGAGCCCGGTGGTTCCTTCGAGCCGCTGGTTGACGGCGATACCATCATGATCACCAGCTCGGCAATGGTGCTCGAACAGCTCATCGGCCGCTACATGTTCAACAGTGAAGGAGAAGAGTAATGCTGCGTATTGTGCTGATCATCCTGCCGTTCATGATTGCTGCCCCGGCGCTGGCCGATGACGGCCCGGCGGCGCTCATCAAAGCCAGCACCGAAGAGCTGGCCACCATGCTCGACGAAAATCGCGACCGCTACCAGGAAGATCAGGCCGCGCTGCGCGAGGATGTCAAATCCGTGCTGATACCGACCATGGACACAATCTACTCAGCCCGCCTGGTGCTGGGTCGGCACAGTCGCGGCAGGGATCGCGAACAGGTTGAGGCCTTTGCTGACGCCCTGATCAACCAGCTTCTGAATCGCTATGCCACGGCCCTGCTTGACTACGATCTGCACGGCCGGGTCGAATTTCTGCCGCTGGCCGGCGACAACACCGAGCGCGCCACGCGGGTGCGCACCCGCGTGCTGCTCGACAACGGACAGCGCGCCCCGGTCGACTACGTGCTGCGCAAGGGCGAGTCGGGCTGGAAAGTGTTTGACGTCATTGTCGAAGGCATTTCCTATGTCGCCACTTTCCGTTCGCAGATTGATCAGGAAATCAGGAGTTCCAGCTTTGCGGACGTGCTGGAACGTCTGGACAGCGGCCAGCTCGCCCTTGATGTCGATGAATGAGCCGGCTGAGCACATCCGCCTCGAAGGCCGCTTGAGCCTGAACGAAGTGCCGGATGTTCATCGTCGTTATCAGGCACGCATTGAAAGCAGCCCGCCGGCCGTCGTCGATCTTGGCGGCCTGACGGCCAGCGATTCAAGCACCGTCGCCCTGCTGGTCGAATGGCAGGCTGTAGCCGTCGGCCACGGGCGGCGCATTGAATTTCATGCACCACCGGAAGGCCTGCGAACCATCGCCCGTCTGACCGGGGTTGATCACCTGCTCGGCTGGTCGGATCAGCCAGGCACAGCGCCTCACCAGGAGTCCTGACCATGAATTTCCGCTTACCTGGCCGCTCTTTTCTCGTCATCGGCCTCGTGCTGGCCCTGTCCGCCTGTGCCACCACCGCGCCGCCCCCTGAAGAACGCCACCCGCACGACCCTTGGGAACCGTTCAACCGCAACATCCATGACTTCAATATGGCCGCCGACCGGGCCGTACTCCGGCCGTTGGCGAAAGGCTATGACAAGATCACGCCGGCGCCAGCCCAGCGCGGAATCCGCAATTTTTTCACCAATCTGCGCTCGCCGGTGACCATGCTCAACCTGCTGCTGCAGGGCCGCCCGGTTGATGCCGGCACTCAGCTCAAGCGCTTTTTTGTCAATACTGTCTACGGCATCGGCGGTCTGTTTGACATCGCCAGCGCCGGCGGCATCGAGACCTACGACGAAGATTTCGGCCAGACCATGGCAGTGTGGGGCTGGAACCAAAGTCGCTACCTGGTGCTGCCGTTTCTGGGCCCATCAACCCTGCGCGACGGCATCGGCCGGGTTCCCGACGCCTACGCCAACGTCGCCTGGCGCCTGGCGCTGGAAGAATCGTCCTACGTTCTGATCGGACTCAACGTCATCCAGATCCGGCACTCGCTGCTGCCGCTCGACGATGACCTCGAATCAGCCTTCGACTCCTACAGCTTCATGCGCGACGGCTGGTTGCAGCGCCGCGACCACCTGATCCACGAAGGCGAAAGCCAGCTTCCCGACTACGAGCAGTTCCTGGATGAGGACTGGGAAGACTGGGATTAGACACGCGGCACTCTGGAGCAAGCAATTTCCTAGCTGTACATATCGAGCAGATAGCCCAGCCGATTGCGCACCCAGTGACTGACTGGCGTCAGTTTCACGCCCAGACGCCGCTCAAGCATGTCACTGCCGATCATCAAACCACCCTCAACGCTGGCGTAGCCCTCGTACACGCTGGCGATGACCGTCGCGGTGTGCGCGCTGCCGGTGAGCTGACTCAGGCCCGAGACAAATGCATCGCTGGCTACCGGAGCAAAGTGCACTTCACGCCGATAGACCTCGGCCAGCAACTGCCCCAGCTCCGGTCCGGTCAGCGCTTCCGGGCTGGCAATATCGAGCTCTTCTCCAACCACATCAGCCGTCAGGCAGGCCACCGCAACCCGTCCCTGATCTTCCGTAGCCGTCCAGCTAATACGGTGGTCTACCGGCAGCGGTGGATAGCTGAGCCGGCCGTGGTCGCGGATTTCGCGAATGATATGCGGCCAAACCAGATTGGCCAGATACAGGCTCGGACGCAGAATCACCACCGGCTGGTCTGACGACAGCAGACGCTCGCACAGGCGGCGCATACTGCTGACAAACGGCCCTGGCGGCATCGCCTCGCCGCAGTAGCCGCTGGTGGTAAAGACGATGCGCTCAAGCCCCTCCGCGCGGCTGGCGGCAAGCACGTTGTCGACGATCCGGGTCGACTCGGGCAAATTAGGCATCGTTGGCAGATGAAAGAAAAGCGCGTCGGTGCCGGCCACTGCCGCACGGACTTGTTCGGCATCGAGCAAATCAGCGGCGACCTTGTCGACCCGCCCCGGCAACTGCTCTTCGGCAATCTGCAGATCACGGCAGGCCGCGCGCACCTCGAAACCCGCCTCAACAGCGGCCTCAACCACCGGGTGTCCCTGCGTTCCGGTGGCGCCAAAAACCAGCAAGCGTTGGATTGTCATGTGTGCATTCTCCGTGTGGCCTACATTCGGAAACTCAAGCATACCGCCGTTTTATTCCTGTAGTACCATGCCCACGCCATGAGCACGACGATAATCCGAATCGGCCTGCTGACTTTGATGCTGAGCGTTGTGGCCGGCTGCGGCGATCAGCAGGCGGACGAAGGCCCCGGGCCGGTCCGCGAGATCGCCGAGCGTCCGGCAACGGCACTGCGCACCAACCCCATCGAATCAGACCAGCGCACGCCGCTGGGTGCGCCGCCATTCCATGAAATCCGCGCTGACGACTTTCTGCCCGCGCTGGAGGCAGCCACTACAGCTGCCAACCGCGCCATTGGCGAAATTACTGACCAGCCGCAGCCGCCAACTTTCGACAACACGCTCCTGGCCCTGATCGCTGCCGAGCGCGCCATCGGTCGAATCGCGCGACTGTGGTATGGCCTGCTGGCGGTCAGCGACGACTCCGGCATGGAAGAGATTGCTGCGGAAATGGCCAGCCGGCTGAGCGGACACCAGCGGCGGGTTTTATCCGACCGTGCCCTGTACGAACGCATTGAGTCGCTTCAGCAAAACCTGCCGGCAGCAGCCGAGCCGGAGCAGCAACGACTGGCCATGGAAACCTGGCGTCGCTTTCGCCGCGCCGGAGCCCATCTGAACCAGCCAGATCGTGAGCGACTTGGCGAGATTGACCTTGAGCTTGCCGCACTTGACGAAACCTACGCGCGTGCCCGGCGCTCGGCCAGCCATCGCCACGAACTGCTGATCGAGGACGGTACACGGCTCGACGGCCTGCCCGATACCCTGCTGCGCCTGGCCGAGCGCAGCGCCCGCGACCGCGGCCATGAGCGCGGCTGGGCGTTTACCCTGCACGCGCACAGCTTCTATCCTTTCATGCGCCACTTTGCCGGGCGCGAGGAACGTCGCCAGCTCTACCGTGACTGGATGACCCGCTACCGCGATCGGCTGCGCAGCGACGAAGACCTGGGCCACCTGATCGAACGCATCGCCCGGCTGCGTGCCGAGCGCGCCGAACTGCTTGGCTTCGACAGTCATCTCGATTACCTGCTTGATGACGGCACCCTGACCGACCGCGATCAGCTCGAAACGCTGCTGGCACAGCTTGGCCAGGCCGCCCGCAACAGCGCCCAACAGGAGCGTGTCGAGCTCGAAGCCCTGGCCGAAGCCGACGGCGTCGATTCGCTCGAAGCCTGGGACTGGTGGTACTACCGCCAGCGCCTGCTGGAGACACGCCAGGCCGACGGGCCTGTGCCGAACGTGGAAGAATGGTTGAGCATCGATCGCGTGCTTGACGGCCTGTTTGGCCTGGCCAACCGCCTTTGGGGCCTGCGTTTTCATCCACGCACCGAAATTCCCGGCTGGCACATCGACGTAACGGCCTGGGAAGCGCGCGACGCCAGGGGCGAAACGCTCGGTCTGCTCTATCTTGATCTGCAGCATCGGCCCGGCAAGCAGGGCGGCGCCTGGACCTCGCACTATCGCCTGCAGCACCGCGCCGACGGTGAGCGCGTCACCCCGGTACTGGCCATCGTCGCCAACGGGCCGCCGGCCACCGCCGGCCTGCCCTCACTGCTTTCACCGGAACAGACCGTCACCCTGTTTCACGAATTTGGCCATGCCCTGCACGGCCTGCTGTCCGACGTGGACTACGCACCCCTGGCCGGCACCAATGTGGCAGCGGACTTCGTCGAGTTTCCCGCCCTGCTGCTGGAGCGCTGGGCACTGCAGCCGCAGATTCTGCGCATCTACGCCTGGCACCATGAAAGCGGAGCGCCAATGGACGATGCAATCATTGACTCCATCAAGGCCTTTTCAACCGCCAGCAGCGGTCTGGAAACGCTGGAGTTTCTCGCTGCCATTGAACTGGATCTGGCCCTGCACGGAGTTGGAATCGGGGCCGTTCCCGATCTCGACCAGGCTGAACAGGCAGTGCGCACAAAGCTTGATCTGCCAGCCTTCCTTTCCCCCCGCCACCACGGCGGCGGCCTGGCCAGCCTGTTTGCCCAGCGACGCCAGGGCGGCGATTTTCGAACGCTGTGGTCCGAGCTGCTGGCCGCTGACGCCTTCGGCGCCTTCATCGAAGGCGGCCTGATGAATCGCGAGCTGGCCGACCAGCTCAGGGATGAAGTGCTCGCGCGCGGCAATTCACGCGATCCGATGGATTCCTGGCGGGCTTTTCGCGGCCGCGCCCCACAGATTGATGCCCTGCTTGAAGCGCGCGGGCTGAAGCTGTCTCAGCCCGAAGCAAACACGCCCAGCGGCGAGTAACTGCCGATCTCAGGGAATATCGCGTTGAGCTGACCCGGGCTCAGGCCCATGCGTGCTACCAGCGCTTCAGACAGCAGATCACGAAAATCACCGGTGCTGGCCAGATCCTGGCCATCCAGCAGGGCGCTGGAATCCAGCCCCGGGAAAACCCCGTGCATGCCGCCATTCACGCGCCCACCCAGCGCCAGCATCACATTGCCATGACCATGATCTGTGCCGGCCGACTGGTTCGGCCGAATTTTGCGGCCAAACTCGCTCAACACAACCACATTCACCCGGTTCATGAGATTTCCCTGGGCGGCCGCGGCAAGATCCGTATAAAACGCATCGAGCGCGCGCGACAGCTCCTCGACGCGATTGCCGTAGGCATCGTAGTGGCCTGGATTTCCAGGCTGCGGGACACCCTGCCCGGCATGAGAATCCCAACCGCCGTAATCGACGGTCGCGGCCACCAGGCCCAGATCCAGCTTGATCATCTGAGCCAGGCTTTTGAGCTGGCGGCCAAGACTGGTGTTCGGATAGCTGGCGTTGCCGTCGGGCTGGTAGGCGTCAAAGTTGATTTCGCCCATTGCCGACAGTGCGTCAGCCGTGCCTCGGCCGGCCTCCAACAGCGGACCGCTGCCACTAGCCCACAGCGACCCGATGCGGTCACGTGCTCCCTGGTGGCCAGCAATATCACCGTTACTGCTGCCCCAGGACCAGTGAAAACCATCGACCTGAAAGTCGCTTGGCGAGGCTACGGTCAGCGCATCCCGCGATCCAATCAGAGACATCGGACGGGTACCGGCCATGCCAATGACCGGCGCAATGGCTGCCTGCGGCAAGCCGTTGGCTACGGCCAGATAGCGCGTCAACCAGCCGTCGGGGGTCGATTTGCTACCCGGTGTGCCAAGATCCATCCACGCCTGGGCATCAAAATGACTGCGCGACAGATGGGTGGGCATGCCCATGCCCTGAACGATTGCCAGATGCCCCTCGTTCCACAGACGATGCAGCCATTTTGGTGCGCTGCCAACGCTGTCGCCCGTTGCCCCGCCGGCACGCGGGTGCAGCGCCCATTGACTGTTGATCTGGCGCAGACTGCTTTCCGGAATGGTCAGGCCCGCGCGCAGCATTTCATAGTGCCAGCGCTCCGGGCCGGCATACGGAACGACCAGATGCAGGCCGTCGATTCCGCCACGCAAAAACAGATAAATCAGCACATCGTTGCTGGTCCGCCCACTTGCACCGGCCGGCTGAAACAGCGCCGAAACCGGGACTGCTCCCAGCGCAGCGGCCGCACAGCAGCCCTTGAGAAAGGAACGGCGTTTCATCGCTGGTGAAACTCCGGCAGCATCATGATCATGGCCACCGTCGCGCGCAGTCGCGGCGGCGTGTAGTGGGCGCTCAAATTGGCTGCGCTCCATGTGCCATCCGGGTAACCCTGCTCTATATCCAGAACTGCATCTGGCCCGGCGTTCTGGCGGAGAAAGTCAATCAAGTTCGCCCGTCTGGATGCCGCGACTTCCCGGCTAATCAGCCGCTCAAGCCAGAAATCCACCAGGTTTTTCGCACTGCGCTGTGCAGTCGGCACAGCGGCTACGGTCAAACTGTGGATCTGCAGCAGGTAATTGCTGTTGTCGGGATCACGCAGCTCGGGAAGTCGGCTGAGCAGGCGCCAACTCTGGCCAAGTGCGGATGCCGAAGACCAGCGATCGGCGCTATCGGGATAACCGTCGGGCGATGGCCAGTTGTAGCAGTCGTGACCGGTCTGACGAAGCCGGGCGAACAGCTCGTCATACGGTGCCCAGCCCGTGTCCGGCTGTGGCTCGATTTCCGCTTCCGTTTTGCGCAGTGCCGCGCACAGCAGCTCGAACGGCCGCCTGAGCTTGCTGCCGAACTGCCCTGTGGCCTCGGCCTGAAGCACAATATGCCGCACCACCAGCGCAATCTGCTGATCAGATTCCCAGTTGTCCTGCCAGACATCGGCCGCCGACTCCACCAGTGCCGGCGACGGCTCATCGGCAAGCAGGCGGCGACACAGTTTGGTGCACAGATGCCGTGCCGTCTGTCGATGCTGACACAGCCAGTCCATGCACAGCGCGGCCTCATCCTGACCGAGCGGAGCAACCCATTTACCGAGCACGAATTTGTAGCCGTGCTCGTGCCAGTTGGCGTAGTAAAGGAATTCACCGGTATCGTATTCCGGACCGTCGGGCAGCGCCCAATGGCCATTACGCAGGGTCCAGCCGGTAAAGCAGCGCGCCACCGCATACACATCGACATCGCTGTAGCCAATCGCCAATCCATCGGCGCCGATCGGTATCTCGTCTGGCGACGCGCCGGGATGATAGACATCCGAACCCAAAGTGTGCAACTCAAGCAGCTCACGGGCCCAGTTTTCGTTATAGCCGCCGGTGCGATTGTCCTTGTTGTCGAGATAGCTCAGCATGGCCGCAGAGCGCGCTACCTGATCGAGCATGCTGCGAAAACTGCCCAGCGCATCGGGGCGAATCGCGTCGCGGTCATAGGGCACAAAGATCGGGGCAATGCCGAATTCCCAGCCGTAAACGCTGAAGTGGTCATGCCAAAAGCCGACCATCAGCTCGTACAATTGGCGGCGGGAATACAGCGCGCGCATCAGATGCGCGGCCCGGGTTTCCCAGACTGGCAGACTGCGCTGCGAGCCGGTGCTCATGTCGCCGCGAACATAATCTGCCCAAAGCTGGCTGGCCGACAGGTTCAGGGTCTGGTAGCCGGCCGCGGTAATTCGCTGCTCAAGATCGCTGTCATCAATGGACTGCCAGGCCAACTGCCAATCCAGCCAGGCTTCAAGCTGGGCTTGCGGGGTTGAAGCAAGGGACAGGTATTTCTGAACATCGGCTGGCCGGGCACCGAAGCTGAGTCGTTCCAGAATACGCAAGGCAGCCTGCCGCGGGTGACCTGACTCGTCAGAAAAGCGGTCGGCGAAAATACGATCTCCGCTTCCCCCGGCGGTCTCGGCGTGGCTCCCCCGGGTGGTGAAGTCCATGTGCGACAGTCCCGAAAGTACAACGGGTACTTTAGCCGAACCAGGCCACGGTTCGCTGTGACCGCCGTCACAGCTACAGCATTGGGTGGTCCTGACGTTTAGCCGTCGACATCGATTACCACCGCCCCGCCGGATGTCCAGCGCGGATCGTCGGCTGCCTCCAGCTCACCGCTTTGGCGGTTCCACATCACGCCGTGCATATTGCCCCAGGTCCGGCTGCGCACGCTCACCTCGTGGCCGCGCTCTTCGAGTTCGGCAATTTCGTCATCGCTGAGCGCGTCGGGCTCGACCGAAATTTCGTCAGGCTGGTACTGGTGATGGAATCTGGGCAGGGAAACCCAGCTTTCCGGGCCATTGCCGTCAACAAAGTCAATGATTCCCAGCATCACCATGGTGATGATGCGCGAGCCGCCCGGGGTTCCGAGGACTGCGGTGCGCTCCGGGCCGATGACAATCGTCGGGGTCATCGAAGACAGCATGCGCTTGCCCGGCGCGATGGAATTGGCGGCAAAGCCGATCAGGCCATAGGCATTGGGCTCGCCCGGCTTGGCCGAAAAATCATCCATTTCGTTGTTGACGAGCACCCCGGTGCCTGGCGGCACATAGGCGGCGCCAAACGGCAGATTGACAGTCAGGGTGGCCGAAACCATATTGCCCTGGGCATCAATCAGCGAAAAATGGGTGGTGTCGCTGCTTTCCGGAGCAAGGCGGTCGGGATCGGCGGCCAGCGTCGCCGAGGGCGTGGCCCGGTCCATGCGCAGGCTGGTACGCAGGCCGGCGGCGTAGTGTTCGCTGATGAGCATATCGACCGGAATATCGACAAAGTCCGGATCACCCAGATACAGCGCGCGGTCGCGGTAGGCGCGGCGCATGGCCTCTACGAGCAGATGCACCCGATCAACCCGACCCATGCCGGCCAGATCAAACGGCTCGATGATCTCCAGCATCTGGGCGATGGCAATGCCGCCCGACGACGGCGGCGCGGCGGTAATCAGCCGGTGGCCGCGGTAATCGGTCTGGATAGGCTCGCGCTCGACAACCTGATAATTTTCCAGATCATCGAGCGTCCACAGACCGCCGGCGGCCTGCACGCCGTCGACCAGCTTTTCGGCCACCTCGCCGCGATAGAATCCGTCGCGGCCCTGTTCGGCCAGCCGGCCCAGCGTGCGCGCCAGATCGGGCTGGCGGATCATGTCACCGATTTCAGGCAGGCTGCCGCCCGGCATGAAAATGGCGGCCGTTTCCGGCCATCGCTGCATGACCTCATCGCGAAAACCGAGCAGGGTCCGGTACTTTTCGTCCACCGGAAATCCGCTCTCCGCCAGGCGAATGGCCGGAGCCAGCAGCTCCTTCAATTCCAGACTGCCGTAGCGCTCGGCAATATGCACCCAGGCTGCGGCCGCGCCGGGAATGCCACCGGCCAGCGCGCCATTGGTGGCCAGGTCGCGGTTGACCTCGCCCTCTTC
>CALEIM010000029.1 GCA_937876395.1 uncultured Wenzhouxiangella sp.
GAGCCCCATGCCGTAGGGCCGGCCCGCGTCGAGCAGCTCGTCGACGACCTCGTGCAGCTGGTTGACCTTGATCGGGTAGATGCCCTGATAGACGTTGTCGTACTCCGCCTCGGCAATCGCCGCGCGAAACGCCTCGTTGATGCGCTTGACCTGCGCGCGCAGCACGTCCTGAAAGCGGATCAGGACAGGGAACTGCAGGCCACGACGGCGCAGTTCCTCGACGATCGCAGTGACGTCCATCGTCGTAGACGCCGCGTCGAGCGCACGCACGGCGACATGCCCTTCCTCGTTGATGAAGAAGTACGGCTCGCCCCAGCTGCGGATGCGGTACAACTCGGCGGAATCCTCAATGGACCATGCAGGCGGCTCTGCGGCCGGCGGCTTCTCCGCCGGAGACGCATGGCTCACCGCGCTCGCGGCGGGCGGCGTCGGCGCCATCAGACGACCAGGCTCCTGTGGGTGCCAGCGCGTCAAAGCGACGGACCAGCGCCGGCTCCAGACGCTGACCGAGCCGGGCTTTCAAGGCTTTGCGCGCGGCGTGAATCGCCGCCACATCAACCGAGTCACGGCTTTGGGCCAGCTCACTTTCGGATGGCAGGCTCAACAGCTCAGCGGCCAGTGCCGGGTCGTCAGCGGAGTTTTCCAGGGCCGCAGCCCAGGCGTCGATCAGCAGTGCGGCGTCGGCCATATCAACGCCGTCGATCATGGTAATGAGCACACGTTCGCTCAGGCGGCGCATGGCCTGCCAGCGGCTGAAGGGGTCCGAATCAAAGCCGGCCAGGCGGGCCAGATCATGATCAGACCAGTCGTATTCGAGCCGGACGGGTGCGGAGAAATCGCGCAGCAGCGAAGGCAGTGCCGCCGCCGGCAGGCCGGAAAAGCGGAACTCGGTCTCGTGCTCGCTGAGCACAAGCAGGCGCGTGTGTTCTCCGGGCGAGGTTTCCCCGGCCAGGGTGACCGGCAGCGGCCGATTGTTCGAGTCGAGAAAACCGATCTGGATCGGGATCATCAAGGGGCTAATGTCGCGATTGCCCGGATGATCGGGCAGCCGCTGGCGCAAACTCAAAACCAGCTCGCCGGCCGCTTCGTCATAGCGCGTTTCTGCTTCAACGGTGGGTGTTCCGACCTGGGTGTACCAGCGCTCGAACTGATCCAGGTCAGCGTCATTGGCAGCGGCCATGGCGCGCCGGAAATCGTCGCAGCTCACCGCCTCACCGTCGTGTCGCTCAAAGTACAAGTCCATACCGCGCCGAAAACCCGCCTGTCCGAACAGCGTCTGGTACATGCGCACCACTTCAGCCCCTTTTTCGTAAATGGTGGCGGTGTAGAAATTGTTGATTTCCGTGTAGCGTTCAGGACGTACCGGATGCGCCATCGGGCCGGCGTCTTCGGGAAACTGGCGCGCCATCAGGGCATTCACATCCTGAATGCGCTTGACCCCGCGCGAGCGCAGATCGGCGCTGAATTCCTGGTCGCGAAAGACCGTCAGGCCTTCTTTCAGGGTGAGCTGGAACCAGTCGCGACAGGTGACCCGGTTGCCGGTCCAGTTATGAAAATATTCATGTCCGATGACCGATTCAATCGCCTCGAAATCGTCATCCGTGGCGGTTTCACGATCGGCCAGCAGGTAGCGGGCATTGAAGATATTGAGGCTCTTGTTTTCCATCGCTCCCATATTGAAATCGTGGGTGGCGACGACGTGAAACACATCCAGGTCATACTCCAGGCCAAAGCGCTGTTCGTCCCAGGCCATGGCGCGCTTGAGACTCAGGATGGCGTGCTCAAGGCGCTCGATGTTCTCCGCTTCGGAATAGAACTTCAGTGCCACCTCCCGCCCGGAGCCGGTGGTGTAGCGGTCGCTGCGCTCGGCCAGGTCGCCGGCAACAATGGCAAACAGATAGCTCGGCTTGGGAAATGGATCTTCCCAGACGGCAAAGTGACGGCCACCGCCGGCGTCGCCGGAATCAACCAGATTGCCGTTGGACAGCAGTACCGGAAACTGCTCGCGCGCACCGCTCAGACGCACACGGTAGCGGGCCATCACATCGGGTCGGTCAAGAAACCAGGTGATCTTGCGAAAGCCTTCCGCCTCGCACTGGCTCAGCAGCGCACGTCCGCTGCGGTACAGGCCTTCAAGCGCCGTATTGCGCTCCGGGCTGATGACCACCTCGGTCGTCACTTCGGCCTGATCGGGCAGATCCTTGATGATCAAAAGCCCCTCGGCAGTGCGCTCCTCGAAATCAACGGCCTGCCCGTCAAGCTCAACGCGCCGGGTATCAAGTCCAACCCCCGACAGGCGCAGTGGTTCAGCCGCTACGTCCGGATTGCGGCGCAGGCGCATCCGGCTGATGACCCGGGTGCTGGCTGGATCAAGATCAAAATCCAGATCGACTTCATCCAGCCACCAGGCCGGCGGCCGATACTCCTTGCGCAAAACCGGGGTTCGGGGCTGATCACCGCGTGCAGGCATGCTGGTTCCTTATAGAATTGAAAGATGTTTACCCATTCCGCGCTGCAGCCTGACGACGTACTTGCCGCCCGCGAGCGAATCAGGTCGCTGGTTCGCAAGACGCCGGTTATGCGCTCGGACACGCTCAACGATTTGACGGGCAGCGAGCTGTTTTTCAAGTGTGAGCATCTGCAGCATACGGGTTCGTTCAAGGCCAGGGGCGCGAGCCACGCCGTTTCCCTGCTGCCGGCGGACTGTCCGGGCGTGGCTACCCATTCCTCGGGCAATCATGGCGCGGCGCTGGCCTGGGCCGCGGCTCAGCGCGGCATGCGCGCCGAGATTGTCGTGCCGGAAGGCGCGGTCGCTGCAAAAATCGAAAATATCCGGCGCTTCGGCGGACAAGTTCATTTTTGCGCAGCAAACCAGGCTGCACGCGAAGCAGCACTTGCCAAGCTGCTTGCCGATACAGGCCTGGTGGCAATTCCACCCTATGACGATGACCGCATTATCGCCGGCCAGGCCAGCGCGGCGCTGGAACTGCTCGAACAGGTCAGCGCGCTCGATACCCTGATCGCCCCGGTCGGCGGCGGCGGCCTGCTGGCAGGCACCGCGTTGGCCGCGCTTACCCAGGGGAGCAGGCCGAAAGTAATCGGCCTTGAGCCGGCCGGAGCGGATGACACGATACGCTCTCTGGCAGCCGGTCGGCGCGTCACCAACCATCACCCTGTAACGATGGCTGACGGCCTGCGCGCCATGGTCGGCGAGCGCAATCTGGAAATCATCGCAGCTCATGTCGACCGGGTGCTGGGCGTAGATGAGCCCGACATTGTGACCGCTCTGGACCTGATCAGGTGCGAACTTCACCAGCGCGTCGAGCCATCGGCCGCCGTTGCCCTGGCCGGCATTTTGGCCCATCCGAAAAGTTTCAGTGGCCGGCGGGTCGGCGTGATCCTCAGCGGCGGCAATCTGGACCTCAGCACGACCTTGCCCCCAGCCGGGCGGCGGCTGGTATCCTGAGCTGTTCGAAACACAAGGAAATCGTGCTCACTTATGGAGCTTTGGCTTTTACGTCATGCCCGGGCCCGTCCGGCGACGTCGAATGAGAAAGACCGTGACCGTCAGTTGACGGAATCAGGGCGTGAAACGGCCCGCAAGCTGGGGAAATGGATCGAGTCATCCGGGCTTGCCGTGCCGGTTCAGGTGCGCGTTTCTCCCGCCGCGCGCACACGCGAGACCGCGCGCCTGGTGCTGGACGGTCTGGAGGCCCCGGAGCAGGTTGTCGAGCGCGCCCTGTGGGAGGCGCTTGAGGAAGATCTGATCGGTATTCTCCGCGACCATCGGGACACCGACTCGCTGCTACTGGTCGGTCACAACCCGAGCTTTGAGTGGCTGGTCCAGTGGCTGACCAATCAGCGCCCGCGCCTCGGGATGCAGCCGGGCACGCTGGCGATTATCAATCTTGATCGCGAGCTCGCCCCCGGCTGCGGCCAGATTCGCGAGCTGGTTCAGCCCAATGATCTGACGTAGGCGTCCGCCAGAGCCTCGATTCCCTGCTGGTCGCGGACGCTGAAACGGCCTGGTTCGGGGCTGTCGATATCGATCACGCCGATGACTTCATCGGCCCGGATCAGGGGCACGACCAGTTCTGAGCGCGAGGCGGCATCGCAGACGATGTGGCCGTCAAACGCATCGACATCATCGACCAGCAGGGATTTTTGGCTGGCCGCGGCTGTGCCACACACGCCGTGACCCAGCGCGATTCGCACGCAGGCCGGCTGGCCCTGAAAGGGGCCGACGATCAGCTCGTCACCTTCAAGAAAATAGAATCCGGCCCAGTTGATTTGCGGCAGGGAATGAAAAATCAGGGCGCTGAGATTGGCTGCATTGGCAATCGGGTGCTGCTCGCCAGACAGCAGGCTTTTGGCCTGTTTGAGCAGTATGGAGTAGTCGACATCGGTCGCATTCAAAGCCCGGACAACAGTTTCTTCGCTCATCGGTTTTTCCTGAAAATCAGCAGTCGGTTATTGGCCGGCATGGCGATGTCGGCCTCGTGGTGCCAGCCGCAGGTGTTAGCGGCGCGGACCAGTTCAGTATGGTCGCGCAGCCCCATGTCCGAACTGCGGCGGCGCAGCTCGGCATCGAAGCGGCGGTTGCTGTCGGTATCAAAACGCCCGCCCTGCTGGAACGGCCCGTAAATAATGAGCAGACCGCCGCCTGCCACGCGCTCGGCCGCCCGGCGCAGCAGCTTGGCTGTGTGGCCCCAGGGCATGATGTGCAGGGTGTTGGCGGTAAATACGCAGTCAAACGGTCCAGCCGGCCAGCTCGCCTTATCGAGCACGTCGAGGGTCAGCGGCTCGGGCAGTTCCGGAGCCTGTTCGGCCAGATCGTGCCGCAGGGGTTCGACCCGGCCCGGAATTTCGCTGCTCTGCCAGAGCAGATCAGGTTGCCTGGAATGGAACCAGGCCGCGTGCTGACCGGTGCCCGAACCGATCTCAAGCACCCGCGCCGGACCGGTAAGCCAATGTTTGAGGACCCGCTGAATGGGCTCGCGATTGCGCTCGGCCGCGGGTGAGTGCTGATGTGCGAAGGCGCTCATGATCGGGTCGATCTTTCAACCAGGCGGCGCCGAAGCTGCGCCATGCGCTCGTCAAGTTCAGCGCGCTGGCGATGCTGGCCGCCGTGCACCACTTGCTCGCCGGCGACCCAGACCTGATCAATCATGCCGGCCTGGTGGGCAAAAACGAAGCTGTCGAGCTGTTCTGCCGCCGGCAGGCCCGACAGCAGCGGATGGGCCGGATTGAGCACCAGAAAATCGGCCCGCCGACCCACGCGCAGCTCACCGGCCGGCTGGTTCAATGCCCGCGCACCTTCGGCTGCCAGGCTTTGCCATAATGCGCTGGCAATGTGTTCGCCCGGCCGGCCGAGCAGGTTGCGCTGGCCAAGACGCAGGCGCTGGCCCCATTCGAGCAGACGCAGTTCCTCGGCTGCCGAGGTGACCAGATTGCTGTCAGAGCCAATGGCAATGTGCCCGCCCCGATCAAGGTACTCACGCACCGGAAACAGGCCATCACCCAGATCGGCTTCGGTGGTCGGGCAGATCACCACCGCCGCGCCACTGGCGGCCATTGCCTGGCGCTCTGACGGGCTGGCATGGGTGGCGTGAATCAGACTGAAGCGCTGATCGGCTTTGACGTTGTCGAGCAACCATTCAACCGGACGACAGCCGTGCGCTTCAAGGCAGGCTTCGACTTCAGCCGGCTGCTCGGAGATGTGCAGATGCAGCGGACAATCCGGCAGTCGGGCGAGCAGTTCGGGCAAATCGCGGGCATCGACCGCGCGCAGCGAATGCGGCGCCACGCCGAGGCGGTGGTGACTGTTGCCGGTCTCGCGGGTCAGAGTTTCAACCAGGGCCACAAGCTCATCGAGCGACAGTCCAAAATCGCGCTGGCGCTCTCCGAGCGGCTGACGACCGAAGCCGCCATAGCGATACCACACCGGTAGCAGGGTCAGCGCGCAGCCGGCCTGTGTACCGGCGGCCAGCAGTTGCCGGGATGTTTTCAGCGGTGCCTGACCTGCCAGACGGTGCGGATAGTGAAACTCACCGGTGCTGGTATAGCCGCCTTCGAGCAGCTCCATGAAGCCGTATTCGGCAAGCAGGGTGAAATCCTCCCCGTCTATCAGCCCCAACGCGGCGTACATGCGCTCGCGCCAACTCCAGAAGCTGTCACCGTCATCTCCGCGCTGCCCGGTCAGGCCGGCGATCAGGCGCTGGTGAATATGGGAATGGGCGTTGACCATGCCGGGCACAACGACACCCTTGAGCTGCTGGTCGGCAGGCTGTGGCTGAGCGGGACGGATCGTGATAATCCGGCCGTCGGCATCGCAGTCGATAGTCTGGTTCTGGCGCCAGCCGTCCGGCAGCAGCACGTCCGGACAATGAAAGCTCTGGGCGCTCACGGTCGCCATTCCGACAGATGTTGAAACAGTTGACGCAGCAGCCTGATCAACGGCTCGGCGCGATCGAGCGACCACTGCTCAGGATGCTGTTCGTCAAGATAGCAGGCCTGGGCAATTTCAAGCTGAAGGGCGTGAATACCGCGCTCGGGCTGACCGTAATGGCGGGTGATGTAGCCACCCTTGAAGCGCGCGTTGCTTACCAGGCTGAAGCGCTGGTCGGCGCCGAGCAGTTCTGCCACCGAAGCTTCCAGGGCCGGCGCACAGCTTTGGCCGTCGTTGGTGCCCAGATTAAGGTCGGGCAGGCGCCCTTCGAACAGGCGCGGCACGCGGCTGCGGATCGAGTGCATATCGATCAGCACGGCATGCCCATGCCGCTGCTGAATGGCCTCAAGGGCCTGTTCAAGCCGATCGTGATAGGGCCGCCAATAGCGCTCGATGCGCAGGGCGGTTTCGGCTGCATCCGGTCCAGGCCCGGAATGCACCGGCTCGCCGGCAAAAGTCTGCTGCGGAATCAGCCCGGTAGTCGCGGTGGTGTACAGCGGCCTGTCATCCGGGCCGCGGTTGAGGTCGATAACGTAGCGACTCAGGCGCGCCACCAGGGCGCTGGAATCAGCGATGTCGGCAGCCTCCACCAGTCGATCAACATTCCAGTCGGTATCGGGCAGGCTGTGCGCCAAACCTTCTGGCCGCGTTGTAAGTTCATCAGGCCAGTCGGTACCGGCGTGCGGTACATCGATCAGCAGCGGGCTGGTTCCGGAAAAAAAGTGATAGAGCATGACTGCATTGTAACGGGCGCTGCAAGCACCTGTGAAAAGGCCCGGCAGTGCCGGGCCTTGTGTAAAAACTTCGCGCTGCGTTGCTACCCCGATCAGGGATCCGGAGACGGCGCCGGGCACGGCGGCGAAACGCCGGCGTTGGTCCCGTTGATACCAGTCGCAATGAAGGTTCCCACCGGCGACCCGCTCGGGGTGGTGAAGGTGCACTGACCGATGCGCGGGAAGCCGTCGGCATCCGCGGCAGCACATTCGGTCATGCCAACGGCAACTGCGGCCGGTGTCTTGCCCTCGGCGTTGGTCACCCCAGGCGCCGTTTCAATCTCGAGCGTACCGTCCCCGCCGTCACACTCGCCGCTGAGACTGACGCCGGAAATCGGCTCGCCCTGGGCATTGAGCAGGGTCAGCTCCAACAGAACGCGACCGACATTGGTGGTTACATCGGTATAGCGTGACGGGCTGACCAGCAGCATCGCCGCGCCGGGCGGAACCACGGTTACTTCGGCGCTGGCCTGGCCTACGCTGAAGCGGATGAGGGATTCATCGCCATCCGGGAACATGCCGCTGGTGGTCAGCAGAGTGTTCGTGCAACCGGCGCCGGCGGTTCCGGTCGGAAGTTCGCTCGTGGCCGGCATCGGTGCGCCGTCCATGCTGCCGTTGGCTGTGCCTTCAACGATATCGCCGCGTACGTAAATGCCGTTCAATGGCGCACCCAGGGCATCGGTCAGACACAGACGGATGACGCTCGTCGAGTTGCCCTGAATGGAGGATGGAGTGGCGGTCAGAATGGCCGGTGCCACACCCGGGAAAATCATGCCCTGAACGTCGGCAACGGTGTTGTTGCCACCGGGAATGACCTGCTCGCCCTGGCTCCATAGCACCAGCGGACGGCCCAGACCACTGATCGGATAGGTCAGCTTCACCGAGCCACGACCCTGGGCGCCAAGGCTGGTCTGGCTGTCAACCACGCCGACCTGCGAGCGGCCAATCACCCAGGGAATGACAAAGCCGTCATCAACCACCGGGCCGGCTGCGTTGTTCGGGTTGAAGGCACGGGAGACCGTTACCGTCGAATCATCAATGACTGTTGCCACCGTGCGCACCGCTTCATGTTCGCGATTGCCCGGCACCGTTTTACCGAACAGGGCGACGGTATCACCGGGCTCGACCGCTTCATCCACGACCAGTGGATTGGCCAGGAATCCCTCGGCCGGATCAAATACGCTAAACAGGGTGCCACCCTCTTCCGGGTTGCCGTCGTCACCTGAAAAGACAAAATACTGCGGCAGGCTTTGCGTCAGCGGAGCGTCAATCTTGCCAAAGCTGACGGCCGTACCAGGCATCGCCGGGTTGCCGGTCTGGTCGCTGCCCTGAGTGGTAATGGTCAGCGAATAGGTGCCGTCGGGATTGGGCGGGATGATGACCCCGGTCTCCGGATCAACCTCCGGCTCAACTTCGGTTTCGATGCCGCCGACGACGGAGTTAATCCGCAGGGCGTTGACCGACGGGCTGACCAGCTCCAGGCTGAACAGGCGACCATCGCCCACGTTGATCGTGGTTTCGGCGCTCAGGGGGTCCAGCAGATCGTTGTCGATATTGTTGTCGGCACGGTCAACCGTAGCGGTAATCTGATGGGCACCGATCTCGTTGCCGGCCTGAAGAGAGAAATTGGCCACGCCGTTGACCGTACGCACGCTGATTTCACTGCCGCTGACCGAGCCATCGGCGCCGGTGCCCGACAGGCGCGCGCCGCTGCCTTGCGGTGCATCAAG
>CALEIM010000030.1 GCA_937876395.1 uncultured Wenzhouxiangella sp.
AAGCCGGCGCACAGACGCCACTGCTCTATACCCTGTCGCTGCTGATCGTATTCCTGAGCCTGGCCGCGCTGTATGAAAGCTGGAAGGTGCCGACCGCGGTATTGCTGGCCGCTCCGCTGGGCATCCTCGGTGCCACCATAGCCGCCAACCTGTTCGGCCTGGACCGCGACGTTTACTTCACGGTGGCGATGCTGACCACGGTGGGACTGGTGAGTAAAAACGCCATCCTGATTGTGGAGTTCGCCAAGCAGAACCTGGAGGCCGGCATGGAACTGATCGAGGCGACCATGCAGGCGGTGCGCGACCGGCTGCGGCCGATCATCATGACCTCGCTGGCCTTCGGCCTGGGTGTAACCCCACTGGCGCTGTCGTCGGGCGCGGGTTCAGGCGCGCAGAACGCGATCGGCACCAGCGTGCTCGGCGGCATGATTGTCGGCACATTGATCGGCGTGTTCTTCATTCCGCTGTTCTTCGTGGTGGTGCAGAATGTCTTTGGTGGCAAGGACACTCACCGGGTCGTTACGACTGAGGAAGCCTCCAGCCGCGAATAACTTTTTGCACTGGCCGTTGACCGTGTGGTGGTCTTTGACTTGCCGCCAGGCAGATTGAGTCTGCGCTGGTTTGAGTAGCACCAGCGGGGCGGCATGCTCGGGCTTGTGGACGGCAACAAGCCCGGCTTGCGCGTGTCACGCCAGCTCCTTGTATCAGATCAAAGATTGTCCAGCAGACTAACGTCATCGGAACCATTGCCACGTTCAGGCAATGGTTCCGATGGTCTTGGTAAAGTCTGGCTGTGGGTGCAATTGGAATTTGCAGGATAGTGGGTTTATACTGCTTTTGCGCTCACCGACAATCCGATCAAGGAGGTCCGCCAGTGACAGTCTTAGCTGAGCGAAATGTTCCGTGGATGCTCCATCCTCTTCATGCGGTGCTTGTTGCCGGTACGATCCCTCTGTTTCTCGGCGCGCTGATCAGCGACATCGCCTATGCGTGCACTTACCAGATTCAGTGGCAAAACTTCTCGTCATGGCTGATTGTCGGCGGGCTGGTGTTCGCTGCGGCGGCGCTGGTGTTTGCGGTCTTCGAACTGGTACGTGCAGATCGTCGTGAGCCGCGACTGTGGCTTTATTTTCTGCTGCTGCTGATCGGCTGGGTCGTGGGCTTCTTCAATGCCCTGATCCACGCCAAGGATGCCTGGGCGAGCATGCCTGCCGGTCTGGTGCTGTCGGCCATCGTGCTGTTGTTGGTCTGTGTGGCTACCGGTATCGGCCATTCGAATCCGCACCGGGGGGTGTTGTCATGAAGTGCTTTTACATTCCCTTCGTCGTTCTTGCCGCTGTGCTCGTGCTCAGCGCTTGCGAAAGCGACCCGGCGCCGATCGAGTATGGTCCCAATCCGACTCTGCCGGAGCCTCAGCGCGGTCTGCTTCCCGACATGACCGTATCGACACCGGCACCTTGGGGCGAAGAGTTGCCGCAGGTGCCGGATGGCTACACCATCAACGCCATTGCCACTGACCTGAAAATTCCACGCCAGACGCTGGTGCTGCCCAACGGCGATATCCTGATCGCTGAGGGTCGCGGCGGAAACGCGCCCAGCCTCAAGCCCAAGGACGTGATTGCCGGCTTGATCAAATCCCGCGGCACGACCTCTGTGGAGAGCGGCGACCGGCTGACCCTACTGCGTGATGCCGACGGTGACGGCGACTACGAGCTGCAGACCGTCTTCGCTGACAATCTCAACGCACCCTACGGTCTGGCGCTGATCGACGACCAACTTTTCGTCGCCAACCAGGACGCCCTGGTGCGTTTCGACTACCGAGCGGGACAGACCCGGGCGACGGGCCCGCCGGTCAAGATCGCAGACTTGCCCTCAGATCTCAATCATCACTGGACCAAGGCCATGACCGCGAGCCTGGACGGACGTTTCCTCTACGTCGGTATCGGCTCCAACAGCAACATCACCGAGCGGGGCATGACCGCTGAGGTGGACCGGGCCCTGGTGTGGGAAATCGACCCCGAAACCGGCATGCACCGGCCCTACGCCACCGGCCTGCGCAACCCCACCGCGCTGGCCGTGCACCCCGACACCGGGCAGCTATGGGCGGCGGTGAACGAGCGCGACGAACTCGGCCCCAACCTGGTGCCGGATTATCTGACCTCAGTGCAGGAAGGCGGGTTTTACGGCTGGCCCTACAGCTACTGGGGCCAGAATGTTGATCAGCGCGTGCGGCCGCAGGATCCACAGAAGGTCGCCAGTGCCATCATCCCTGATTACAGTCTGGGATCACACGTGGCGGCGCTGGGTTTGGACTTTTCGGTGCCCGAGATGGGTGGGCAGTTCGCCCAGGGCGCCTTCATCGGCCTGCACGGCAGCTGGAACCGCAGCGTGCCGGTGGGCTACAAGGTTCTCTTCGTGCCCTTCCGGGACGGCGAGCCGGTCGGCGAGCCGATCGAGTTTGCTACCGGATTTCTCGGCGAGGACGGCAAGGCCCGCGGCCGACCGGTGGGGGTAACGGTTGACCCGCGCGGTGCGCTTATCGTAGCCGATGATTTGTCGAACACCATCTGGAGAATCACGCCGACACCTTGAAGCTCCACTCCGTGGGGCAGCTTGGCGCTTGATCAGATACACGCAACGATTGTGCCATTCGATAGCGGCCAGCCAGGTGCTCGTACTGGCATTACAGACTATGGCTTGGAAGACGGATGTCGGCAACTATGCCGACTTGTGACATGGTCCGGCCAACCATCGTGTAGCAGCGCAATGCCCTCCACGCATCAAATGAACTGAACGTTTCTGTAGTTCTTGCGGGACATCCCTGTGAGCAGTCCGGGCAGGCGCTCAGTCGGCGCGATGCGCGGCGGCTCGGTGTGTCTTGCCGGGGATTTCCTGGAACAAATTGCCATGGCAGGCGTACACATAAGTAAAGCGGATCCTGTTCAAGGAGTTGATGATTCATGAAGATTCGATTGAAACCAGTGTCCGAACAAACCATCGTCATTACCGGAGCCAGTTCCGGTATTGGACTGACCACAGCTCGCATGGCCGCAGAACGAGGTGCCAACGTCATTTTGGTCTCGCGCAGCGCTGAATCACTGTCACCGATTGTGGAGGAGCTTCGCGCCGACGGCTGTTCGGCTGACTACGTCGAAGCTGATGTGGGTAAGCGCGAGCAAATACGACATGTCGTCGATACAGTGATTGAGCGTCATGGCGGCTTTGACACCTGGGTCAACAATGCAGGCATCGGCATTTACGGCAAACTGGAGGATCTCGATGATGAAGATCACCACCGTGTGTTCCAGACCAATTACTGGGGTGTAGTGTACGGCTCAGTTGAAGCACTGAAACATTTGCGCAGTCGCGGTGGCGCACTCATCAATGTCGGGTCGATTTCTTCTGATTTGCCAGCCCCCATTCTGAGTGCTTATACCGCATCCAAGTTCGCGGTCAAGGGCTTTACCGATTCACTGCGGATGGAGTTGATGAATGACAAGGCTCCGGTTTCAGTTACGTTGATTCAACCCAGCGGCGTCCACACGCCTTTTGGTGAACATGCCCGCAACATTACCGATTCGAGATCACAGGTGCCGTCGCCGGTCTACCACCCCAAACTGGTTGCCCGTTCGATTCTTCGCAGTGCCGAATCACCGCGTCGCACCATGATGATCGGTGAGTCAGGTCTCGTCCAGACGACCATGGCCAAGGCCTTGCCCCGGCTTACCGACTTTGTCATTTCCAAGCTGTTCCTGAAGACCGCACTGGACAGTGATCGACCGGTTCGCGGTACTTCATCACTGCACGAGCCTGGCAGTTCTGGTGAAATGCTCGGTGATCAGGACAGCATGATCCACAAATTCAGTCCCTATACCGAAGCTCAGATTCGGCCGCGTCTGGCTACCGGAGTGATGCTCGGCTCTGTGCTGGCTGTCGGCGCAATGGTTTTGTTCAAGTCACGGCGCTAGCAAGGCCGGCAAAGTCTCTGAGCTAGGCTGAATGGCTGAATGAGGCAATACTACCGATGGTATCAGTCATATGCGACGGGACCAGGCTGTCTACCCGTGGGATTGCTGAAAATCACCCATGAAGCTGGCCAGCGCCTCAACGCCTGCGACCGGCATTGCGTTGTAGATTGACGCGCGCATGCCGCCGAGCGCGCGGTGGCCCTTGAGACCGATCAGACCGGCCTCGCGTGCCTGGTCAATGAAGATCTGGTCGAGTGCCTCGTCATGAAGAAAGAACGGCACATTCATGCGTGAGCGCACGGCCGGGTCCACCTCGTTGCGGTAGAAGCCGTCCGAGCCGTCAATGACCGCGTACAGCAGTTTCGATTTGGCCAAACTGCGGCGGGCAAATTCCTCCACCCCGCCCTCATCGAGCATCCACTTCACGGTCAGTCCGAGCATGTACCAGTTCCAGGTCGGCGGCGTGTTGAGCATCGAGCCGGCCTCGAAAAGCTTGCGATAGTTGAAGATGTCCGCGCGCGGCTGGCCGGTCCGCTCCAGCAGCTCGCGGCGCACGATCACCGTGCCGATACCCACCGGTCCGAGGTTCTTCTGCGCGCCGGCGTAGATCAGGCCGTATCGGGATATATCCAGTGGCTCGGAGGCGATCGACGAGCTGAAATCACCGAACAGCGGCACCTCGTCCACGTCGGGGGTGTCGTGGAACTCGACGCCGTGGACGGTTTCGTTGGCGGTGATGTGCACGTAAGCGGCGTCGGGCGACAGCTTCCAGCCTGCACGCGGCGGGATTGAACGATAGCCGTCGCGTTCACTGCTGGCGGCAATTCTCAAATCGACGCCGTGGGCCACCTGCTTCAGCGCAATCTCACCCCACAGGCCGGTGACTACATGATCGACCGGCTGACCGGGCGAGGCGAAATTGAGCGCGATTAGCGCCTGCTGTGCGGTCGCCCCGCCAGTGGTGAACAGCACCGCATAGTCTTCCGGAACGCCAATCAGCGCGCGCAGGTCGCGCTCGGCCTCCGTGGCGACTTCTATGAACTCCGGACCTCGGTGGCTGAGCTCCACGATGGATGCGCCCGAGCCGCGCCACTCAAGCATTTCACGCTGTGCCTGGACAAGCACTGATTCGGGGAGCGCCGAAGGACCGGCGCTGAAATTGTATGCTCGCGACATCCTGACTCCTTCGCTGTCCCTGACCATTCTACGCGGTGTGCATGCAAATGGGGTCGAGGGTCAGTTTCGCGCAGCGAAGTATTGAAGCGAAAAATAAAGCGGTGACCCGGCCCCAGCGGCCGGGTCACCTGGTCGGTGCGGGGGAGTTGTCCACACCGAGAAAAGCGGGCGTTCTAGCGCTCGCTGCGGCCGATGAGCTGCGTGCTCGCAGCTTCGAAGCGGTCCTGGTAGATGCTATCCGGAACTCCGGTTTCAGCGCTGCCCGACAGGCTGACCAGTGCCGACTGGCCACCGGCCTTGATCTCGATCAGGTCAGCAAAGCTGCCGCTGGTGTCGGGTGCAAAGCTGACTTCGACCAGGCAGCTTTGGCCGGGAGCAAGGCTGGTGCCCGGCGCACAGTCTCCGCCGCTGATGCTGAACTGGATGCCGCCGGCAATGTCGATGGCATCAATCACAACTGCCTGGGCATCCGTATCGGCCACATTGCGCACGCTAAAGGCTTGGCTGTGAACCGTGCCGATATAGGCTTCACCGAAATCCAGCTCGGCCGGATCAGCTGCCAGTTCGCCCGGCACGGCCGCGTTGACGCTCAACTGCACCGGCACTTCGATGCGCCGCTGGCCGGAGTCGTTGCTGTTGACGCATAGGGTGGCCGTGTGGCTACCTATGTCCAGACCGGTGGCATCAAATATCAGTTCCAGATCAGTGATCGCACCCGCGGCTGTGGTGCCGGAATCGGTTGCAGTGGTCAGCCAATCGACCTCCTCGCCCACAGCGCAACTTCCGCCTGAGCTGACATTGACGTTCTGGATGATGTGGACGGTCTCGAAATTCTCGATGGTGTCGATACGAGTGGGTTCCATAATGCCGCATTGAGGAGCCATGACAAACCCTGGATGGGTCTCACCGGTATTGGTCGCGCCGACGAAGAAGGCGCCGCTGGCGACCGCCTCGACCACCAGGTCATACTGTTCGATGTCGTCGATCATGCCCGTCACGGGTACATTCAGAATCGACCCATCATGCATCTCACTCAACGGCACGGCCAGTACACCAACCAACTCCAGCTGCTCCATCGGGATGGTGTCAACCGGTGTTTCGCGGGGCAACTGGTAAAGGTTGACGGTCATCGCGCCGTTACTGGCTGTACCGACCCCGATGTCGATACTGTGGATCTGGTTGCCGACGCCGGGATGCTCATCGAAATAGAACCGTCGCAGCGCATGGTTTGGCCCAAAGATGCAGCCGATGGAATTTCCCTGCACGATGGTGTTGTCAAAGGTCTGCGACATCTGCATGTGTTCATCGAAGAGCGCGTTTCCATCAGGCAGCTGCGTCGGGCTTGCCATGTCGATGTTCCAGTCCAGGCTGCCACCGCCATTGACGTTGCCGATGGCCAGCGTGGCACTGGTTGTTCCGCCAGGAACGGTTGCTGCATCAATTGTTTCTGGTGCGGCGGTAAAGCAGGGGGCTTCCAGTATCAGGTCGATGTCTTCAACCGTGGTTGCACCCGCATTGATGGCCACGCCCGTGACTGTCGTGTCGCTGTGGCCGACGGCCTGTACGGCAATATCGACTGGCCCTTCACCTTCATTGATCGGGATGTGATAGTAGCCGTCGCTGTCAGTCAGCAGTTCGAATGAACGGCTGTTGCCGGTGACGGTGACCGTGGCGTGGCGAAGCGGATCCGGGTTCTGGTCGCAGCGTCCCAGTCCGTTGACGGTGCCTTCCAGAATGCCGGCGGCCGGGTCGCTGACCTCAACTGAAACTGGAATCCAGGTCATGCTCATGGCCTGGTCGTTGGATGAAACGCACAGGAAGGCTTCGTATCGGCCGGCATTGAGTCCGGTGGTGTCGACTGAAACGCTGATCTGATTGCTGCTGTGGGGTGCGGTTGTACCAGCGGTTTCGGATACCGACAACCAGTCGATTTCTTCAGGCGTGGAGCAGCCGCCGCCGGGCCGGGCGATGGAGAATGACAGCAGCTCGATCCGGCCCTGAATATCATCGATCAGGGTTGCCGCACCGGTGTCAGTGTCAATCGTGTACATGCGACTGGCGTTGGTGAACAGATAGCCGGCCCAGTACAGGGTGCCGTCGGTCTGGTCAAAATCCATATCCTGGGCAAAGTTGGCATCAACACCCAGCGGGCCGATCACGGCGGCCTCGGCCGTGGTCTTGTCGACGGCCAGCAGCACGTCATCAAAAATATCCAGTGCATACATCAGGCCTTCGGGCGAGATGGCGATGGTAACAATGCCGCCGCTGGGGTTGACGCCCGGCCCGGCAATGGTGCCGACCAGCGTCGCTGCCAGGGTTTCCAGGTCGATGGTGTAGAGCTCGTCACCGTTGCCGACGGCGTACAGGGTTTGGTTGCTGTGGTCCCAGCGCATGCTGGTCCAGGTGATAACGGCCGGCGCGCCGGTCACCAGGCCAAGTGGTTCCAGCTCGCCAGTGGCCGAATCAACCCGACCGAAGGTGTGAAACGGTGATTGACCACCCGACGAGGCCAGCATGTACTTGTTTTCGAAATCGTTGCGGATGAAGGTGCCGGCATAGAAGCTGGTCGGCTGATCGGGATTGATGGTCAGCAGAGACGACGGCCGCAAGGCATCGAGCGCAACGTAACCTGGCGCTTCGGCACTTGATGTGGTGCTGTAGGCCGGCACCGAAAAGTGCCCGGGCACGCTGGCGATGGCAGCACCGGAGAGCAGGCCGGGTGTCATGTCAGCCGCGCGCGGAGCAGCATGGATGCTGGCGTTTTCGTCATCCTTGTGTTCAACCTGACGCACGCTGGCCGGAAAGTGAGCGCGTGGGTCGATCTGGGCGGCAACACTTTCCCCTTCATTGATCGACCATGAAAGGCTACCCGCGCCTTCGATATTGCCGATGGTCATCGACTGGCTGGCATGGCTGTCGGCTTGCACGTCGAAGTGATAGCTGTCTTCAGCCAGTGTCATGCACGGCGCATCCAGTGCCAGTTCGAAGTTCTCGGTTGTGGTCTGACCAGCAGCGATACTGACTGATGCGCTAATGTCATCCAGATGGCCCGATGCGCTGGCCGTCAGCGTTACCGGGCTTGCCGTGTCAGGCAGATAGATTTGATAAAATCCGTTTTCGTCCGAAAACCGGGTGAATATGCCGGCACCCCCTTCGGCCTGAATGCTTGCCCCTTCAAGCGCCATCGGGTTGAGCGCGCAATGGCCGGTGCCTACAATGAAGCCTTCGATCAGGCCGTAATTGTCCGGTTGCTCGACTTCCACCGTGATCGGCACCTGCACTCGCGGCCGGACCGGATCATTGCTTTCAATGCAGATCATGTTTTCGTGTACGCCCGGGGCAAGATGGGTCGTATCGACAGTGATGCTGATCTCGGTCGAACCATTGCTGGCCACCGAGCCTGCAGTCTGGCCCACACTGATCCAATCCGGCACAGTGCAATCAACCGCCTGAATCAGGCTGAACATGGACGATGCACCCGTGATGACATCGCGGATGATGTTGCCATTACGATCAATTTCATGAATGCCTGTGTTGTTTGAGATCAGCAATGTGCCGCCGGGCAGTTCATGCAGTCCCGATGCGTTGTTGTACTGGTTGTGGTGGGTGGACAGGTTGCCATCGGCAGTGAATTCCCATGCCCCGTCCACCGAATTGGCGACCAGAATGCGGCCGTCTTCGAGCTCGATGATCTGCTGGACAAAATTCATCTGCACGTTATTGAATTGCTCCAGATAATTGCCCTGGTGATCAAACGCATGCACGTTGTTGCCGGCGGCCAGCAACAGGTCATCATCACGGAAGACCATCGACCAGGGGCCATTCATGCCACCCGCGCCACTTTCGATGAACTGGCCGAGAAATTGACCGTCAAGATTGAACTCAGCGACGGTATTGGGGTTGTTGCCGAAGGCGGAGGTGACCAGCAGATTGCCCGTTTCGGGATGAAAGGCCATGCCGCGGACGTTCTGCATTACAGCCGGATCGGCGCCGCCGGCGGGGGCGAATACGCCCAGATAGTTGCCTTCGGTGTCGAACGAGTGAATCACATTATCGGTCTGATGGGTCAGCAGCAGCCGCTCGCCATCCGGATGCATCAGGGCCATCGGCTTGGACCCGAAGCCAAGGTCGGTGGTATCCACAAAGGCCGGATTAACCACATCACCGGTTTCCGGGTCGAGCGCAACAAGGGTGTTGCTGCCGGAGTTGTGGACCAGAATCAATCCCTGGCGCAGCAGCTCACCGCCACTGTTGCGGCCCGCGCCATTCAGCGACTGGCCATGGACCAGGGGAATGGCCCAGTCGAGGGTGGCAGTACCCAGGTTGGCGATGGTCAGCGTCTGGGTGGCGGCTTGTCCGATATCGAGGGTGGTTGAAACTTCTTCTGGATCAACATCAACCACGGCCGTCGGGATTCCGGCGCCGGTCAGAGGCACGATCGCGCTGCGACCGTCGGCGGTCCAGATCGTGACATTGCCGGAATAGCCGCCCACGCTTCCCGGTTCAAACATTACCTGCACCGTGCAGCTTTGGCGCGCACCCAGATGGGTGCTGCCAGCCTGACAGCTGCCGCCGCTGAGCTCAAATTCAGGTGCGCCGCCAATGCTGATCTGGCTGAGCTCCAGCGCGTCATCACCGGGGTTGCCGGTGTTGGACACCTCGACTTCGAGAAACTGTGATGTGCCGGTATGCAGATTGCCAAAGTGCAGCCCGGCCGGATCAACGGTCAAAACACCCGGGCCTGCCGGGCCGACCAGCACGTTGTCAACGAATGCCCACCAACCGTTACCGGCCGTGTAGCGCCAGCGCAGGGTGACGGCGGGCTCGCCATCCCAGGCCGACAGGTCGACAATTTTGAGCTCGGCATAGAACGGTGCCCACGGTGGGCCCGTGTTGTAGGTTTCCAGCGTGGTCCATTGCGCGCCGCCGTCGGTGGTGATGTCCAGGTCAAGCTGGCCGGAAAAATGATGGCGATAGCCCAGGTCAAACGACAATACAGTGTCGCTGATGCCGGTCAGATCCAGCTCAGGTGTCAGCAACGACGTATCGACCGCCCCTTCCGGAGTTTCCGCGTCAGCACACACGTCGGAATCAGCCGCGGCTCCCAGACCGGGTGCTTCCAGCCCGTCGAGGAGATACTCGTCGCTGCGCAGCCACGGGCAATCAAGGTCCGACTGACTGTCGTCAACGGTGGTCCAGCCGGGCGGCGGAAAGTCGCCCTCGAAATCCTCATCAAGCAAGGTCTGGCCGGCAGCCGCGCTTGCGAGTATCAGCAGAACCGGCAGGCAGAGCCACCGGCTGGAAGGGGTGCGGATTGTCATTGGTTTTTCTCCCTTGGAGGTCTATGGTCCAGTGCAGGCGGCAGCGGGCCGTCCACTCACGACCATGACCATAGACAGAGTTCGGGGGGGGTGTCGTTACAAACCGCTATTGGGCTGATATTGATTGGCTAGCGGGGCAGTTAACTTGCTGAATCTGAAAATAAATATAGGTTAGGGCATTTCCAGCAGCCGGGCCGGAACCTCGCGCTCGCCAGCCAGGCTCAGCGCTCGGCCACGCGTTGCCTGCCAGGCTTCACGCCGGTCGCTGGCGTGCAGCACTTCCAGTTGCAACAGTGCGCTGAGGTAGTCTTCTTCAGCCCAGCGGGCAACCCGGCCGGCCACGGCCAGCGCTTCGGAAAAGCGATCGCGGGTGAGCAGCCAGCGTGCGTAGGCATCCGCTACCAGTACGTAAGTCGCCGGTTCGGCCCGGCTTTCGGCCTGAAGGGCAGCCTGATGGAAATACTGTTCTACCGTCCGGTCATCCGTCCCCTGATGAACCGCCCACTCGGCACGGGCTACCAGATATGCGGCCAACTGGCCCGAATCAGGCACAGTTGGCAAAATCTCTGCAGCGGCCATCGGAACTCCCGACTTGAGAGACGCTCGCTGATGCAACAGGGCCAGTCCGGCTGGCTGACCGGTAGCAGACAGGTCATCGGCCAGCCAGATCTCCAGCGCCCGCCAGCTTGCCTGAAGTGCACCGTCCCAGTCGGACTCCTGCCAGGCAAGCCGCGCGCGCAGCTCCATTTCATAGCGCAGGCCATAGTCCGGGATATCCTGGTCGGCTCCGGCAAAGTCGGTCAGGATCGAGCGGGCCTCGTGATGTCGGCCAAGCGCAATCAGCACTTCGGCGCGGTGCATGCCGAGCGAATGGAGGCGATGAGGATCGACCGGCTTTTGAAAATGCTCATGCAGCGCCCATAGGCGCTCGCTGGTATCGAGCGCATCGGACCAGCGCAGCAGTTGCATCTCGGCGCGCTGCTTGGCGCTCAGGTTGGCGCGCAGACCATCAATGTGGCTCAAGCCACTGTCGATTTCGATGGCATGGCGAAAATGAGCCAGCGCATCGCCGGGCCGGCCGCGCTGAAGTTCGAGATTGCCAGAGTAGTTTTCGACCTGGGCCAGGCCGCGTCGATCGCCCCCGGCTTCGAATAGTGCGCGGGCCCGCCCCAGATCGCGCGCGGCGTCGTCAAAGCGCTGCTGAACACTGCGCGCTGCGCTGCGCATCATCAGTGCCCGTCCAAGCTCCGGTGCCCATGGCTCGTCGTCGAGTACCTGGACTACGGCATCGAAGGACTGTTCACCGGCCTGCCAGCTACCGTGTTCCATCACCTGGGCTACACCGTGGGTAATCAGAACCTGGGCGTGCAGACGCGGCTGCTGCATCACGACCGGGTCGTCCAGCAGTTCATCGGTGATTGCCACAACAGCCGCTGGTCGGCCGGCACGCATTTCGATCCAGGCCAGTTCGTTGCGAAGCTCGGGCTTGCGGCGCAAGTCATCGGGCGCTTCTTCGATGATGGCCCGGGCCGCGTCGATTTCCAGTGCCAGACCGGCCGCGCGCACCCGCTGGACCCACTCGCTCAGGGTGACATCGGTGGTGCTGGTTTCAGGCACCGGATGGCCCAGTGCGGCCAGTAACAGATCGGCCGCGTGATGGGCGGCGGGAATAATTTCGGCCGGCTCTGACTGCACCGTGTGGCCATGGCCGTCGGGGTGGCTTGCCGCCAGCGCGACAGTCCAGCCGGGGTCCGCCCGTTCAATGCTGCCCTGAATCAGGATTTCGGCGCCCAGCGCATCTCGCAGCACGGCCAGAAGCTCTGCTTCGGGCAGATTATCCTGAGCCTGCAAAGCCGAGATTACACTCTCACTTGGCGGCACCGGCAAGCCGGCCTCGCGCAGGCGCGAGCCAATCAGATCCATCGCACCAAGGCGAGCCCAGCCAACCTCGGCTCCGGCGGCACTATCCAGCTCCAGCGGCATAATCACGATTGTTTCGCCCGGCATCTGAGCCGGCCGGGTGTCGGGCCACAGGGCAAAAACTGCATAGGCCAGTACGGCGGCGAGGCCAGTTGCCGCAGCCAGCTTGACCATTATTGCCCGCCACCGGCGGCGCTGTGACTCTGAAGGGGTGGGCTTTGACGGCTGGCCTGCCGGCACAGCAGTTTCGGGCTGACCGTCTGCCCCGCCTGCTTCACGCTCGGCGGGCAGCTCCCGGGTTTCGGCGATCCAGCGATAGCCAAATCCGGGAACCGCACGGATAAAGGTGGGCTCGTTGCTGTCATCGCCCAGCAGGCGGCGCAGGCGCATGACCAGTTGGGTGACCTGGATGTCCTCGACCGGCTTGCCCCACAGCACCTCAATCAGCTCATCGCGGCTGACGGCCCGATCGCGATGTTCGATCAGGAATACCAGCCCGTCGAACGTGCGTCGTGCCAGGTCAAGCAGCTTGTCGCCCTGGCGCAGCTCACGCGCTGCGGGGTCAAGATGAAAATCACCGAAGTGAAAGGCCAATTCGTTCCATGTTGATTGGAGGTTCATCCGCATTCTAACCCGTTGCCTGGAACACCCGTCGGTCGGCAGCAGTCCGGAATCGGCGCTACCATCTCGGACCAGTGCAGCCCACAAGGGCCAGGCCACAGACGAAGGACGATTGAATGAAGCAGATTGCGGTTTTGACCAGCGGCGGCGATGCGCCAGGAATGAATGCGGCGGTGCGCGCGGTGGTGCGCTCAGGGCTCGATCAGGGCCTGACGGTGCACGGGGTGCGTAACGGCTATGCTGGCCTTTTGGCCAACGACATGCGGCCGCTCTCAGCGCGTCATGTGTCCAATATCATTCAGCGTGGCGGCACCATGCTGGGCAGTGCGCGCAGCGATGAATTCCGCACTCCGGCCGGCCAGCAGCGCGCTGTCGACCATCTTAAAAGGCGCGGCATCGACGGCCTGGTGGTCATTGGCGGCAACGGTTCGCAGGCCGGGTCCTGGGCACTTTGTCAGCACGGTGTGGCGGTGGTCGGCGTCGCCTCGACCATCGACAATGACCTGGTCGGTTCAGACATCACCCTGGGTGTTGATACCGCCCTGGATGTCGCGCTGGAGGCGATTGACAGGATCAAGGTGACGGCTTCATCCCATCGCCGGGCCTTTCTGGTTGAGGTGATGGGCCGCGACTGCGGCTATCTGGGTTTGATTGCCGGCATTACCGGCGGTGCCGAAGTGGTCATCCTGCCCGAGGCGCCGATGGAACCGAAGGCCATTGCCGAGGAGTTCCGCAAGGCCTACAAACGCGGCAAGCGCCATGCTCTGGCCGTGGTGGCCGAAGGCGCGCCGATGGATGCCGAGGCTCTGGCGCGCTATTTTTCCGAGCATGAGGAGCTGGGTTTTCAACTGCGCGTCACCCGGCTTGGCCATGTCCAGCGCGGCGGTGTTCCGGGGGCGGCAGATCGTCTGATGGGCTCCCGGCTGGGAGCGGCGGCAGTGGACTGCCTGGCTGAGGGACGGCACGGTGTTCTGGCCGGCATCATTGGCGGGCAGATCGCCTTCACGCCGCTTGCAGACGTGCAGGGCGCGATCAAGCCGCTGGACCCGGATCTGCTCAAGCTGGCCGGTGTGCTGGCCGTATAGGTCAGCTTGAACCGGTATCGTCCCGGCGTCTGCCGCGCTTCAGTCGGGACGACAGATTCCCCCTGAGTTCCGGCTCTTGCTTCATCATCACCTGGATCTTGATACGATGATGCCTGAATCGCACCATGACAGTCCTGTTTGATAAGGCATGAATTTTCTCCGAGCCCTTGCTGAATTGACCGGGAAGCTTGACGCGGCATCGGTTCGCTATGCCCTGATCGGTGGATTTGGCATGGCCATGCGGGGGGTTCAGCGGGCGACCATTGATCTGGATTTCATCCTCGCGCTGGACGACCTTGATCGAGCTGATCAGGCGCTGGTCGACCTTGGATTTCAACGCTATTTCCACACGGAAAACGTCTCCCATTATCGGCATGAGGCTCTGGCCGAACGCATTGACTTGCTGCATGCGTTTCGGCGACCTGCGTTGGCCATGCTGGATCGAGCCGAACGCATCGAGATTCAGACCGGCTTGAGTGTTCCGGTGGCGGCTGTGGAAGACATCATTGGGCTGAAGGTTCAGGCCATGAGCAACGATGCAGCGCGTGCCGAGCAGGATTGGCTGGATATCCGCCAACTGGTTCGCAGTGCCCGGATATCAGGACAGGAATTGGACTGGGAATTGATGGGTGACTATTTCGCACTATTCGACAAACGCGATCTGCTTGAAGTGCTCAAGGAATCGTCGTGGCCAGACTGAGCGATGAAGAACGGAAGGCGTTTTTGGAACGTGTCGGGGAGCGACCATGGCTGACCGATTCCGCCAAGGCCTGTCGAATCGTCGAACCCACGCCTGAGGCGCGTCTTGCTTATATCCGATTTGCCACCACGGCCAGCCTGTTCTTTCGTGGTCCGCAGGAAATCGGTTTCAAGGGCGATAATTGGAAGCTTTAAGGAACCTCTTACATGGATACCGCCGGGCGCGTCTTGCGGGTTTCACTCCCGATAGACGGGTCGAACTCTACCCACCAGACTTCACCGCCCGGTTGATTCCACTCGGCTACCGTCGCGAAGCCGCTCACTGGGGTGGGTGATGACTTTCTCGCCGGGGTCAAGACCTTCCAGGATTTGCGCCATGAGGCCGCTGGTTCGGCCCACCTCAACCGGGCGCAGCCGGGCCCGGTTTCGTTCAATGACAAACACCTGCCACTGGCCGTCGCGGCGGAACAGGGCGCTGGTCGGAGCCTGGATGACCTGTTCGCCGCGCCAGAGCAGAAATTCAGCCTCCACACGATAGCCCACCCCCAGGTGCCGCCAGGCCTGTTCGGGCTGGGCAAAGTCGATAATGACCGGCACGCGCTGCTCGTCCACGCCGAGGGCTGAAACGCGGGTAAAACCGGCTGGTTCAACCCGCCGCACGAGCGCCTCCAGCACTTGATCACCACCCCAGCCGGTCAGGCGCACCGGCATATCGGGGCGAACCCGGGTGGCCATCATCGACAGCAGATCGACCTGGACTTCCAGATCGTTCAGGTTGCCGACATCAAGCACCGGCTCACCGGCCCCGATCGGGCCTTCGCAGCAGCGATGGCGAGTGAGCACGACGCCGCTGACCGGGGCGCGCATTTCGAGTTCGAGCTGCTCGTCCGGCGAGCGTTGGCCACCGGCGATTTCGACCACGGCACGCGCGCTCTCGATCTCGTAGGCAGCCACGGTGACGGCGTGTTCAGCCGCCTGGGCTGCGGCCTGCTGGCGGTCACGGCTGGCCCGCGCGCGCTCCATTTCTGCGGTGGGAGCCAGGCCGCGCTGGTGCAGCTCGCGATAGCGTTCGTATTCGCTGGCGGCCAAGTCGGCATCGGCCCGGGCGGTGGCCAGATTGGCCTCAGCCGAATCGCGGCGGGCGCGGGCGGCGGCCAGATTTTCGCGCGCCTGCTCCAGGCTGCGCGCGTCGCTGCCCGGGGCGGGCAGCGGTTCCATGCGGAAAATCGCCTCTCCCAGCTCGACCTCATCGCCCGGCTCAACCTGCACGCGCTGCAGATAGCCGGCAATCGGAGCAGAAACCGTGTAAGTGTCGCGCAGTCGGGTACGGCCTTCTTCGCTGACCGACTCGATGAATTCAGCCGCCTGGATTGCAGCGCTGTTGACCGCGGTCGGCGAGGGCTTGAGCGCAATGATCAACAGAACCAGCAGGGCGGCGGCAATCAGCGGAAGTATCCAGCGACGTTTGGAATTCATAAGTGCTACTCGATGTTTTTCAGGGCCGATACCATATCCAGCCGGGCCACCCTCCGGCCAATCAGGGTAACCGAAAGTGAGGCGGCCACGATCACGGCGGCGGTCGAAAAAGCCAGGGTCTGGTGGCTGATATGAAATGGAATGCGCATCATGTCCATGGCATAAGCGTAGCTCAGCAGCCAGGCAAAGCCGATGCCCAGAAGCCAGCCCAGCGGAATGGCGGCGAGGGTCAGCACGGCGACTTCACCAACCAGTATCCCGGCAATCTGGCCTCGCCGGAAACCCAGCACGCGCAGCGTGGCCAGCTCGCGCTCACGCTCGGCAAAGCTGATGCGGACATTGTTGTAGACCAGCGCGAAGGTGATGGATGCGGCCAGCAGCAGCAGGATGCCCATCGTGGTCAGCACGGTATCCTGCATGTAGACACGCAGTCCGTCTTCGGCTTCGGAGATCAGGCCGATGCCGGCCACGCCAGGCGCTTCCCAGAGTTGTTCGACCAGCTCATCGCGTCGGTCGGGATCAATCGAAAGCCAGGCGCCGCTCAGGGCCGGGCCTTCGCGCATCAGATGATTGAGTGCGGCGGTTTGCATGTACGCACTGACGCCCAGCGGTTCATCAATGGTTCCGGCCAGGGCCATATCCACCTGGCGCTGGTGGCCTTCAAGCGCCTTGATGTTCAGGCTGTCGCCACGTTCAAGATTCAATTGCTCGGCGAGATAGCGAGTCAGAAACAAGCCCTCGGACGGCAGCCGGATGGTGTGTCCATCGCGATCAACCAGACCGCGCAGTTGCGGCTCGGCCGGCAGGCCGAGGATGGCACTGCGCTCGCTGATGTGACCATTGGAAAGTTCGACGGCGACATTGCGATACCCTTCCGCCCAGCGCACGCCGGGCAGGGCCATGAGTTCAGTGATCACCCGGGCCGAAGTCGGTTCGACGAAGCTGACATGCATATCCATTTTCATTACGTCGCGGTACTGGACATCCACCATGTTGCCGACCGCTCCAAACTGGAAATGCCCGACCAGCAGCAAGGCCCCCGACAGTGCAATGCCGGCAACGGTCAGGGTGGCCTTGAGCGGATGGCGTGACAGATGACGCAAGACCATGCGGGTGGTCTGGGCCAGCCAGCGACCGGCCACCGAACGGTCAAACCAGCCTTGCCGAAAAACTGCCGGTGCCGGTGCCCGCATGGCCTGGGCCGGGGGCAGACTCACGGCCCGGTACACGGAGCGGAACGTGCCCAGGCCGGCTGCCAGCGCCGCGACCAGGACCGCCAGGGCAATGGCGCGCGGCTGAAGGCGGGTGATGGTTTCCGGGAAGCGGAAATATTCGGCGTACAGTTCGGCCATGTACTGCCCGGCAACGGCGCCCGCCGCCAGGCCAAGGGTCACGCCAACGGCGACGATCAGGCCGGTCAGCACGGCATAGTGTGCGGCCAGTTCGCCGTTGGAATAGCCAAAGGCCTTGAGCACGGCGATCTGCTGGCGCTGGGTGGTGACAATCCGGCCCATCAGTACGCTGAGCAGAAAGGCCGACACGCCCATGAAAATGCTCGGCAGAATCACTGCCATGACTTCCAGACTGCTGAGCTGTTCGCTGAGCATGCGATGCGACAGCACCAGATCGCGGTCATGGGCACCCAGGCTTCCGTAGCGGGTCAGCACTTGGTCAATGCGATCGATGACGGCGTTTCTGTCGGCGCCAGCCTGAATGCTGGCGACCAGGCTGTTGAACGCACCGTCCATGTCGAAGGCTGTGCCCAGGGCGCGGCGATTCATCCACATGATGCCATAGCGCTGGTAGTCGGGCAGCAGATCGGTCGGCGCGATCTGGTAAATGAACTCCGGCGACAGGGCCACGCCGCTGATGCCAAGCTGTTGATAGCGTCCGCGAATGATCAAACGCAGTTCATCGCCGGCTTGCAGCCCATGTGCTTCGGCAAAAGGCTGGCTGATGACGATCTGATCCGAACGTCCGGATTCAGGCAGACTGCCGGACACCAGATGCAGGCGGTTGAGCAGCGGCTGGCGACCGTCGGGAATGGACAGCAACTGACCGCGCACCGGATCATCAAAGCCGGGCACTTCCAGGCGCACCGGCGCAAGCACCCGGGTTTCGACCAGATTGATGCCCTCGATATCGCCCAGGGCGGAGATCAGGGATTCAGGCGCCCGGGTAACGCTGGCAAACAGGTCGGCAAACTGGTAGTCGGCGTAAAATTTCTCCTGGGACAGGCGCACGCTGTCGAGCGAGGTAACCAGCAGAATCAGGGTCATGACCCCGGCTGCGATCACCACCGCGATGGCCGCGATCTGACCTTTCATGGCCCCCAGATCGCGCAGCAGCTTGCGGTTGAGAGTGGACAGCAGGCCCATGCCGCCGCTACCAGCTCAAATCGGCCGGATCGGCACGTCGGGTATTGATGTGCTCTTCATCAATCCGGCCATCCTTCAGGCGAATGACCCGATCAGCCATCTGACCAATGACCTCGTTATGAGTGATCACCGCCGTGGTCGTGCCCAGCTCCTGGTTGATCTGCTCAATGACCTGCAATACCCGAATGCCGGTCTTTGAATCCAGCGCGCCGGTGGGCTCATCGCACAGCAGCACGGCGGGACGCTTGGCCACGGCGCGCGCAATCGCCACGCGCTGCTGCTCGCCGCCGGAAAGCTGGGACGGAAAATGATCCATGCGATCAGCCAGGCCGACCAGTTCCAGCGCCTGTTCCGGCGGCATCGGGCTGGCCGCGATTTCGGTGACGATGGCCACGTTCTCGCGCGCCGTCAGCGAGGGAATCATATTGTAGAACTGAAACACGAAGCCGACGTGGTCGCGGCGAAAGCGGGTCAGCTCGCGATCCGTTGCCTGGCTCAGATCCCGGCCCCGATAAATCAACTGCCCGGCGGTGGCCACGTCCAGGCCGCCAAGGATATTGAGCAGGGTGGATTTTCCCGAGCCCGATGCACCGAGCATCACCATCAGCTCACCGGCCAGCAAATCCAGGTCCACTCCGCGCAGGGCGTGAATCTCGACATCGCCCATCCGGTAAACCTTGGTCAGGCCGCGCGCATGGAAAACAACCTCCGCTGCTGCGGTTTCTTTCCTTTCCAATACCGTCTCCCGGAAGCGTCTCTTTCACCACAATAGCGGATTTTTTCGAGCTTGGCGGACCAGATTTCGGCTGGAGTCCGTCTATCCAGGCTCTGGTACGGGCGCACGGCGTCCCCTGAGCGCGCCACTCTGAAAGGCGTCGTCGACCCGGTATTCTTGGATTTCGGCAAACAGGGCGCATATACTTGCCGTACGCAGGCTGCTGACTTGCCCCGCTTGCATGTGGCATTTGCTGCCGGGGTGATGTTGTTCAGATGAGCCAGACCCTGGATTGGCCCAGCGTTCGGTCTGGTCTGCTGCATCAAGTGGCCCACGGCTTTCCGGTTCGTCCGGCCTGCGCATCCAACCCTTTACAGGAGCCCCTCATGAACCATTACAGCTTCCGCACCCTGTCCCTTGCCACTGCCCTGTCCGTGTTTGCCGCCTGCGCCGTCGCCGCACCGACCACCTTCACCATGGACCCCAACCACACCACCGTGGCTGCCAAGTGGAACCATTTTGGCTACTCCAATCCGGTCATTCTGTTCGGCGACGTTGATGGCAGCATTGTTTATGATGCCGACAACGTGTCCGCCTCCAGCGTTGAGGTGACCTTGCCGCTGTCCGGTCTGGAATCCAATGTGCAGAATTTCAACGACCACCTGCTCAGCGACGACTTTTTCGATGCTGCGCAGTTCCCCGAAGCCACCTATCGCAGCACCTCGGTGGAATCGGCAGGCGAGGACAAGCTGAAAATCACCGGTGAGCTGACCATCAAGGGTATTACCAAAGAGGTGGTGCTGGACGCGACCATCAACCAGATCACCCCCCACCCGATGAGCGACAAGCTGACCGCCGGCTTTGACGCCAAGGCCACCATCATGCGCAGCGACTTCGATCTGGGCATGTTCGTGCCCCATGTGGCCGATGAGGTCGAGTTGCACATCACCACCGAGGCGCCAGTCGCCGAAACCACCGAAGCGTCTGCTTCTGAGGCCGACGAGAGCTGATCTCACGCGGCCGGCGGGCATCCTGCCGGCCGTACCTCAGGCCGCTGTCCCGATGGCATTAGTAAAATCAAATTTCCGGAGGAACGCATGATCAAGTTTTGGAATTGCATCCTGACCGCGCTGCTGGCGCTTGGTTTGAGCGCGCCTGGCGCTGCCGACGAGCCGCTGGAAGTCTCCATGGAAATTGAAGAGTGGGATGTGCCCTACGACGAGCCGCGCACGCGCGATCCGTGGGTTGGCGGCGAAGATAAAATCTGGTTTGTTGGCCAGCGCACCCACTTTGTCGGCCGCTTTACCCCATCAACCGGCGAATTCGAGCGCTTTGATCTTGACGACGGGGCCGGTCCGCATACCGTCATTGCCAATCAGCACGGCGTCTGGTATGCCGGCAATCGGGCCGCTCACCTTGGCCGGCTTGACCCGGAAACCGGAGAGCTGGAAAAATTTTATCCACCCGGTGACGGCCCGCGCGATGTCCACACCCTGGCTTCAACCAGCGACGGCCGGATCTGGTTTACCGAACAGGGCGGCAATCGTGTTGGCCTGTTCAACCCCGAAGATCAATCATTCCAGATGCACGAGCTGTCGACTGAACGGGCTCGCCCCTACGGCATCGTGGTGCATGATGACCAGCCATGGGCGGTCACCCTGGGCACCAACCAGTTGTTGACCGTCGTCGACGGCGAGTTCAGCGAAATCGAGCTGCCGCGGGAAGAATCGCGCAGCCGGCGTCTGGCTATCGCCAGCAATGGCCAGGTCTGGTACGCCGATTATGCCAACGGCTACGTTGGTCGCTACGACCCGGCCAACGGTGAGATCAGCGAATGGCCCGCACCCTCGACCGACCAGTCCGCCCCATACGCGGTGGCTATGGACGCCAACGACGTATTCTGGATTGTCGAAACCGGCGTTGAGCCGAACGTGTTTGTCGGCTTTGACACCAACGACTATCGCTGGAGTGAGGCATTCCCCGTACCCGGCGGCGCCGGCACCGTGCGCCACATGGTCTACGACGCGGATAGCCACTCGATCTGGTTCGGCACCGATCGCACTACCATCGGCCAGGCGCGGATCAAATAAAAGTTGCCCTGAACTTGTTACGCGCGCTGACAGCCGCTCTGATTATGGCCACCGCCGGCCCGGCGGTGGCCTTCCCTGAAGGTGCCGACCCCGGCCATACCGGCCTTGACGAACAGCCCGACTGCGGCAGTTGCCATTACCTCGGCCCGCCCAGCGATCCGCACAGCGGCCTGGCATTTGTTTCCCTGCCCGAGACCGTCGCAGCCGGCCAGACGGTCGAATTCGTGCTCCGCGTGCGCGATCCGGCAGCCGCCGTCGGTGGGTTCCAGTTGACGGCCGCGGCCGTCAATCAGGCCGCTGGCCGTTTTCTGGCCGGCAAGGATCAGCACATCGACACCCAGAGCGACCGCCAGTACCTGGGCCACAGCCGACCTGAGGGTTCACAGCCCGACACCAGAAAAAATGGCGGCCGAATCATCGAATGGTCAATCCGCTGGCAAGCTCCCTCCGAACCCGGCCCGGTTCGCCTGGCAGCCGCGGCTGTCGCCGCCGACGGCGATGCCTCGGCATTGGGTGACAACAGCTACCGGCACGAACAAGTCGTTACTGTCATAGAGCCCGATCAATAATTGAGACGCAGCTCAGAAGTCAGACCCCAAATCCTTCCATGTTGGCAAACAGGCAGACTTTCAGATCGCGTGCGCTGTAGATTTCCTTGCCATCGACCTCAACCCGGCCATCGGCCACCCCCATGCTCAGGCCGCGCTTGATCACGCGCTTGATGTCCAGGTGGTAGCGGACCCGTTGGTTATTCGGCAAAACCTGGCCGAAAAACTTGACTTGACCAACCCCCAGTGCTCGTCCCCGACCGCTGGCGCCGTCCCAGGCCAGGTAAAAACCGACCAGTTGCCACAGCGCATCCAGACCCAGACAACCGGGCATGACCGGATCATTTTTGAAGTGGCAGTCAAAGAACCATAGATCGGGCCTGATGTCGAGCTCGGCGATGATCTCGCCTTTGTCGTAGGCGCCGCCGCTGTCGCTGATTCGGGTAATCCTGTCCAGCATCAGCATCTTGTCAACCGGCAGGCGCATATGGCCCTCAAACAGTTCCCCACGCCCGCAAGCTTCCAGCGCCTCTCGGTCAAATCTCTCCGTTCGACTCATCGAAAAAGTGTCCGTTTTGATCGGATGCCAAGTGTACGCCCTGTCAAGACCAGGTTATTTGACAGACGACAGGTATTCGTCATTCCAGCGAAAGCCGAAATTCAGAGCGGGCGTGACGTTCCAGGATGTCGAGCAGTTCGTTGGCTCGCGTCTGCAGGGCGCGATAGCCCGCCTCCCACCGGCTGGAACTGAAGCCGGGTCGGGGCCGTATCTGTCATGCGCTTCGGCCATTGATGATGCCGAGCCCTTAGTGACCGCAACACAAGGAGTCAATCATGAAGCCATTGACCATACTGTTAGTTTCGAGCGTGCTGATTTCCGGTACTGCAATGGGCCAGAACGACCGTCATGACGAGGTTCAGGACAGCATGCTGACAACTTTGCCGGCCCAGGCTGTTTCGGTTGGCAGTCTGATAGGCAGTAATGTATTGAGCCGTGCCGACCAGGAACCGATTGGCGAAGTCAAGGATATTGTGATCAATCGCGAAGGCAGGCCGGTGGCGGTTATTGTCGCGACCGGCGGTTTTCTCGGCATGGGCGATAAAAATGTGGCCCTCGGCTGGAGTCACGTTGATGTGATGCCATACGATGAGAACGGTTATGTTGTTCGCCGCGACCCGGTCGAAGGGCAGCCTGCCGAGGTCGCAATCAGTACACGAGAGCATCACCAGAGCACGCATGATCGTGACTGGGGTCCGGATGACTACGTTCTGGTCGTGAACGTGTCACAAGAAGTGCTGGAAGACGCGCCCGAATTTGACAGCGAAGACTGGGACATGCGCTGATCCAGCCTGATCCGATTTTACGTCAGTAAGCGGGGTTTTGCCCTGACGCCGATCTCTTGAAACCGCCCAGTGCCAGGCCAACCAGCGTCCAGGCAATCAGGCTGTCGGCCACAGCACGCAGAAACCAGGCGCTGGGAAAATCAAACCAGATCCAGAAATAACCGGGTATGAACAGGCCGAACGCCAGGCCGAGCAGGCTGAAGCGGGCGACATCGCGCACATAGCCGCCACGGCGAGAACTGCTGAGCAGGCCGAGGATGAAGAACACCACTACAAAGTCGATCAGCAGATCACGTGAAATCATGCTGACAAAGCCGCTGCGCTCGCCGGCAGGAACGTAGTTGATAAAGGCTTCGGCCTGGCTGCCGTCGCGCGCCGGTTCGGCCGGCAGGTAGTGAATGCCGGCACCGCGCGCCTGGTTTTCCAATACTGTAGCTACCGCAGCTTCATCGTCGAAGTGGTGAAAGACCGGATCGTAGAGACCGAAAGCCACGTGGCCGATGAAACCCCATACAAACAGGATCATGGCACCGAGCAGACTCAGCAAAGTTCGTCGGATCAGCATGATGCGCTCCCGATGTTGTCAAGAGCGCTATCTTGCCGGAGTTGCGGGGTGTTACGCAAATTGATTCCTGATCAGCGATGCACTGATCCGAACCTGGGGAGGCGTATTGAGTGGGTGTTTGAAGGTTGAAATATGGTCTGTCGTTGGCGTCGCTCCGACCCGCACATTCACCGTCTTCGGAGCAGTCCATCACCAAATCGCAGGTCGCCTTGACACGCGCGGACGCACGCCACAATCGTGATTCATGCCGCGCCACTGGTGGGGCGATCCATGTTGAGCGCAATAAGCGCGCACGTTTGGCTGCTTATCAGGAGGTAGTGTAAGGTGCTGAAGCTGGCGGACTAAACATCAATGCATCTGTTGTTATTTTGAAAGGTTATGCCATGAAAATTTTTCTGGTTATGCTATTTGCAAGCATTTGTACTATCTCTGTTTCGGCACAGGAACAGCTCTTTGTGCCAGAGTGTGTTAGTTGCCCTCAGTTCACCACTCCGCCCTATCCACATTCCGGTTTGTGGAGCAACCCGTTTGAATCGGGCACTGGAATCAACGTTGATGTGCAAAACGGAATTGTTGCGGCGAATTTTTATGCCTATAAAGAGGACGGATCGCCCATCTGGTATCAGTTCAGCGGTGAGCTGCAGCAGTCAGAAAATCCGAATATCTACTGGACGCTGACCAACGATTTGTACACCTTTTCGGGCGGTCAGGTTCTTGGTGGAGAACACGCCCACCCGGAGCATGAAGTTGTCGGGACCATCACTGTGGATTTCCTGCGTCGAAACCTGCTCCGGTTCCAGGTTGACGATGGTCCGGTTCGGACGATGTCGCCGTTTATGTTTGGAGCCGGTTCCGAACAGTATTTTGAGCCCGAAAGCAATCTCTTTTCGCCCTCTTTTACGGAGGGTAATCGACTTACAGAGATGAGAGAGGCACCATGGATCATCGTTCAGAAAGACGCAGATGGACACACCGGAAAGCATGATTACGCGCAAATATTCTGGCGACTACACTGGGGGGCTACTGGGAGTCGTCCGGGTACGGGCAAACACAGTTTTGGCATTGATTTCTGGGATTATGATGCGCCATTACATGTGGTGAATACCGGCGTTGTTTCTTGTGGGTCCAGTGAGCAAATGACTGAAATCTATTATGTCTACGCGCATTGGATGTCTGCTGAAGAGCATTTTTGCCTGATGAGCGTCGCGGGGAATCAGATTTCAGAGGGAAGAATGTACTACATTCGCATTGGCGATATCACTGATCGCCGATTCGTCGGCGTGTCGGAAGACGGCTGGGTGGTTGAGGGTTTTCGGCTGCTTTACGACTAAACAGCCTGGCAGTTGCGCTATCTTGCCGGAAAGTGGGGTATTACGCGTGAACCTCAGCCAGCGCACCGCTTGAAACTGCTGAAACCGCAGATTTCGCAGATTGACGAAGGTTCAATGGCTTGAAAGAAAAATCCGTGGATTACACAAACGCAAAGCAGCAAAGGGCGAAAAGAAAAACAACGGAAAGACGCAGAATGATAAATACGATGGTATTCGTCGAACCCAGGCGAAGCGCTGGCGGAGCCACCATGGTAAATTCGGCGGATCCGCGTATTGACGAGCTGGTCAACTACTGGCGGCCGGTGGTAGCTCAGCGCAAGTGGATGGAGTTCGACCCGGATTTCGACCGGGATTTTCGCGAATGCTTCCTCGACCTGCATATGGACGTGGCCGCGCGCCGCTGCGACGACTGGGTCGAGACCCCGGAGGGCGCGCTGGCACTGCTGGTGCTGCTTGACCAGTTCCCGCGCAACGCCTTCCGCGGCACCGCGCACATGTATGCCACCGACGGGCTGTGCCGCATGTTCGCCCGCCAGGCCGAGCGGCGTGGGCACATGATGCGGGTGGAGGAGGCTATGCGGATGTTCTTCGTCTATCCGTTCGCGCATTCAGAGCGGTTGGCCGACCTGGAGTTGGCGGTGGAGCTTGCCGGGCGCATCGGCCAGGAATGGGTGCAGCGGGTCAGCGGCCACCGCGACACCATCCGCCGCTTTGGCCGCTTCCCGGCCCGCAACCGGCTGCTGGGTCGTGAGTCAAGCGCCGAAGAAGCGGCATTCCTGAAGTAGCTCGTCCGCTAGTCCAGCTTCAAGCTGCGCAGCCGCAGGGCGTTGGCGATCACGCTCACCGACGACAGTGACATCGCTGCGGCGGCGAAGATCGGCGAGAGCAGGATGCCGAATGCGGGATACAGCACGCCGGCGGCGATCGGGATGCCGGCGGCGTTGTAGATGAAGGCGAAAAACAGGTTCTGGCGGATGTTGGCCATGGTCGCCTCCGACAGCCTGCGCGCCTTGACGATCCCCATCAGGTCGCCCTTGAGCAGGGTGACGCCGGCGCTCTCGATGGCCACGTCGGTACCGTGGCCCATGGCGATGCCGACGTCGGCCGCGGCCAGCGCCGGGGCGTCGTTGACGCCGTCGCCGGCCATCGCCACCACCCGGCCTTCGGCCTTGAGCCGGTTGACCACGGCGTTCTTTTCATCGGGCAGCACGTCGGCCTCGACCTCGTCGATGCCCAGCTCGCGCGCGACCGCCTCGGCGGTGGTGCGGTTGTCGCCGGTCAGCATGACGATGCGGATGCCGTCGGCGTGCAGCGCCTTGAGCGCCTGCGCGGTGGTTGGCTTGACCGGGTCGGCGATGGCGAAGATGCCGGCGGCCACGCCGCCGATGCCGATGTAGATCGCGGTGGCGCCGTCATGGCGCAGCCTGTCGGCGTCTTCGGCCAGGGCGGAGACGTCGATGCCGTGCTCCTGCAGGAAAGCGGCGTTGCCCAGCAACACCGGCTTGCCTTCGACAGTGCCGAGGACGCCCTTGCCCAGCGGCGAGTCGAAGCCGGTGACCTGCGGCAGTTCGATATTGCGCTCGCGCGCGGCATCGACGATGGCCAGCGCCAACGGGTGCTCGGACACCTGTTCCACCGCGGCGCCCAGGCGCATGATGCCGGCCTCGTCGAAGCCTTCGGCGGCGGTGATCGCGGTCACCGACGGCTTGCCCTCGGTCAGGGTGCCGGTCTTGTCCACCACCAGGG
>CALEIM010000031.1 GCA_937876395.1 uncultured Wenzhouxiangella sp.
TATTGTTGTCGGCACGGTCAACCGTGGCGGTAATCTGATGGGCACCGATCTCGTTGCCGGCCTGAAGGGAGAAATTGGCCACGCCGTTGACCGTACGCACGCTGATTTCACTGCCGTTGACCGAGCCACCGGCGCCGGTGCCCGACAGGCGCGCGCCGCTGCCTTGCGGTGCATCAAGCGACAACAGGACGTTGTTATATGAGCCGCCGCTGTCTTCCGGATTGGGCACGGCATTGCCGCTGGCATCGCTGACGAACAGCGACATGCTCTTGCTGGTAGTACCGCCGGCGCCCTGGACGTAAATCGGCGCAGTCGACATCGAGAAGTCCAGGTTGGCCGGCAGGAAGTTGGCCGCTCCGGACTCGATCTCGATCACGAAGTCTTCTGAAAACACGTCGCCGGTGTTGGCATCCTGGGCCGTGATGCTTACGGTCAGCGGGCCGGGTTGTTCAAAACTGTGCACGAACACGGTGGCTACACCGGCGGTCATGTTGACCGGACCGCTGCCCATCAGGACAAAAAATTCGTTGATGTCGTCGGTTTCCGGGTCATCGAGTGTCGAATAGGCGCCGCGCGTCACTGGCGCGACGGCCACGCCAATCTGGCCATCCGCCACGCTTCCGGCACTGCCGTCCGGATTGCGGTAGCGCACGGTGAGCTCATTGATGAACGGCGATCCCATAAAGATGTCGACCCCCTGGGGGTTGGCCGGCATGGTTGTGCTGCCTTCGATGATGAGCCTGTTACCGGCGCCGGGATCATCAATCACTTCCACGGTCATTGATGTGGTCACCGTGCCGGCGCCGCTTGGATTGGGACCTGAAGCGCTGAGCCTTACCTCACCGGTGTTGCCGCGCGCGGTAAACCAGAAGTTGGCAACGCCGCCGCTGGTCCCGGTCGAAGCCGAAGCACCGCCCTGCTGGGTATCGTCGGTGGCAGAAACCACGCCGCGGCTGGCATCGCTTGAGTTGAGCGTTATCTGTGTGCCGTCGGACACAGCCGAATTGTCGGCATTGCGGAATCGCACGGTGACCTGGATCGTGCTGTTGGTGGCCACCTCGGTGGATTCAGCGCTGATGCTCATGCTCGCACTGCCGCCAGTGTCGAAACTGCCCGATGAGCTGCCGCCGCAGGCCGCCAGCAGCGCAGTCGCCGCCGCAATAATGCCGAATTTGAAGATCTTCATGTTTCGCTGTCCCGAGTTTTTTATGGTAAGAATCATGGCTGGTTGGCTCCGTCTTGGCGTCAGTCTGCGGCCACGCGTTCGTCAAGAATTGACGGCGTGACGAAGATCAGCAGCTCACGCTTGAGATCTTCGGTGCTGCGCTGGCGGAATAGTCGGCCGAGTATGGGTACGTCACCAAGCACCGGAACCTTTTGTTCCTGATGAGTGCGTTCTTCCTGGAAAATGCCGCCGAGAACGACGGTCTGTCCATTATCAACCAGAATGCGTGTGGAGAGTTCACGCGTATCGATGGACGGAATGAAACTGCCACGACCGTTCGGATAAAGCTCACCTACGGTGTCCTGCTTGACCTGAAGCTGCATCTGGACACGGTTGTCGGGGGTGATCAGCGGGGTAGCACGCAGCTCCAGCACGGCTTCCTTGAATTCGACGTTGATTGCGCCGGCCATCGAGCCGCCCTGGGTGGATTCATAAGGGATTTCCACGCCCTGAAGCACGTAGGCTTCGGCCTGATTGGCGGTGATGACGCGCGGCGTGGAGATGATCTCGCCGCGGCCCTCGCTTTCCAGTGCGCTGAGTTCCAGATCCAGCAGCATGTCAGCCGCCAGCACGCTGAAGCCAAGGCTGCCGGTCGGGTTGGCCACCGGCAGATTGACGTTCAGGCGTTCGGTCAGCGGTGGCACGCCGACCGGCGTGGACGAGCCCGAACCCGAGCGTCGGTTGCTCAGTCCGTCGCGGATCATCATATCCGCGCCCTCACTGCTTGAGGCCAGGGTATAGAGATTGCCTCTGGAGTCCTGACGGGCGCCGGTCACACCAAAGCGCACGCCGAGCTGATGATTGAAGTCACTGCGGGCGATGACGATGCGTGATTCGATGAGCACCTGGCGTACCGGGCGATCCAGCTCGGTAACCAGTCGACGTATATCGTCAATCCGGTCAGTGGTATCGCTGATCAGCAGGGTATTGGTGCGCTGATCGATTGTCACCGAACCGCGCGCTGACAGCAGACCGGTTTCGGTGTCCAGATCACCCACTCCTGCGGAGGCCGCCTGAATCAGCGTAGCCATCTCACCCGCATCCGAATAGCTCAACTGGATGATCGCCGTGCGCAGCGGTTCAAGCGTCTGGCGTTCGGCGCGCGCGCGCAGAATCGCCTGTTCACGGTTGGCGATCTCCGAGGTCTGCGCGACCCAGATCACGTTACCGGATTGGCGCATGTCGAGATTCCTGGTTTCCAGAACGATGTCCAACGCCTGGTCCCAGGGCACATTGGTCAGCCTCAGGGTGAGATTGCCACCGACCGTGTCGGATACAACGATATTCAAATCGGAGACGTCGGCGATCAGAGCCAGAACGGAACGTACTGGAATATCCTGGAAGTTGAGGGTGATGCGATTGCCCTCATAGTCGCGCTCTTCGAACAGGGTCAGCTCACGATCCTGAGCGGCCACAGACGGCGGACGTGTCACTTCCAGAACGACCTGGCCGGCAGACTGGTAGGCCAGGTGCTGGTATGGCCCGGCGATGTCAATATTCAGGCGCACGTTATCACCGCGCTGCTCGGGCGTAATCATCTGCACCGGAGTGGCGAAATCGGTCACGTCCAGTCGACGGTACAGATCATCAGGCAGGCGGGCATTGAACAGCTCAAGCCGAACCCCGCCGGTGCGCTCGGTTACCGAGATATTGGCGCCGCCCCGATCCATGTCGACCAGGATCCGGCTCTCGCCGTCCGACCCGCGCCGAAAGTCGATCTGCTGCACCTGAAAATCAGCCGAGCCTGCGGTGGTCGCGGACTGGCCCGAGGCGGTGCTGGCTACGCTGCCGCCGGCATCCACGATCAGGGCGACCTGATTGCCGCTCACCTCCACCTCATAGGGCGCCATACGCGACAAATCGACCACCAGGCGGGTACGACCACCGGCGGTCAGCGCCGTGTAGCTGCGCGCCGGACCGATGCCGACCGAAGTGCGCGCGGAGCTGACCCCGGACTCCGTGTCCGGCAGCTCAAGCACAATGCGCGGTGGCTGCTCGGTGGTAAACACGGACGGGCTGCCCGGTTCGCCATCCAGTGCGAGTATGAATCGCACCTTGCCGGCCTCGCTTTCGACCTGGATATTGGTCAATTCCGTGGCCTGGGCCATGGAAACCATCCAGAACAGCCCGATCAGAAGCGCCACGGCTTTAGTGCTGCTGTTCATCGTCCATCTCCCGTTCATCGCCCATGAAGGCTTGCTCATGATGTTCAGTTCCTTGCCAGTACACATTAGTCTTCAGCCATGGTCACGCGAACTCGGCGCTCGACCCAGCCGCCGCGACCATCCTGTACAAGTTCACGTACTTCCACCTGGTTGGGACGCACGTCCATCACCAGGCCGTGGTTCTGCCCCAAGTAATTACCCTCGCGTACGCGGTGCACGACGCTTTCGTTATCCTGGATCAGGGCAAATTCAGCTGCATCGATCTCAATGGTGCCGACCATCGCCAGGGTATCGAGCGGAAAGCCTTCCAGGTATTCCTTGCGCCGATCAAAATCAGGCCGCAGGCCGTTACCAGGCTCATCTTCAGCCGCGTCCTCTTCTTCCTGAGACGCTCCTCGGGTGATCTGGAAGGGGTCGCGCAGATCCATGGCGTCATAGGCGACTATTTCCGGCGTCTGGATCGGTGGAATTGGATCGATTGGCTCCGGAGCACGCTGACGAATCTCAGCAACCCAGCGCTCAAGATCCCCCGTGCCTTTGGCGCAGGCGGCCAGCAGCACGGCCAGCAGCACCACCGTCAGAATGCGCATCATCGGGCTCATTGTGAGCCTCCTGCCGCAACGGCGCTGGCTTCAGACTCGTCCAGATAGCGGTAGGTCGTAACGACCCCCTCCAGCCTGATTCGTCCTGGTGCGCCATCGACCGGCTGCAGCGAGATATCGCGCATGGTCAAAATAACCATCCTTGAGAGCGAGGCCACCGAGCTGACGAAATTGCCGAACTGGTGGTAGGTGCCGACCATGCGGACATTGATCGGCTGCTCGGCGTAAAAATCTCGCTTGATCTCAGCGCGCGGCTCGAACAGTTCGTTGTCAATCCCGGCGCCCAGCGCTGTCTGCGAAATATCCATCAGCAATTCAGGCATTTCGGTCCTTGAGGGCAGTTGGCGACGCATGACATCAAGCATTTCATCCATCTCAGCCAACTGCCGCTCATAGGCCGGCAGGTTGGCCGCCTTTTGCTGCTTGGTGCTGAACTCCTGCTTGAGCTGACTCTCCTGCTGCTCATGCTGGGCCAGTGATTCGCGCTTGTCCTTGATGACGTAGAAATAGCCGCCCACCAGGAGCAGCACGGCCACAATCACCAAAAGGAATACCTTGACCCCGGTCGATGCCGAGCCGAGGTTTTTGAAGTCAAGATCTCTGAGTTCGGAAAGATCCATGGATCAGCTCTCCTCGCCGCCGGCCAATGCCAATTCGTCATCCTCGACCGCCTTCGGTGATGCAACGCGGGCGCGCAGTTCGAACCGGAACGGCTGGGCATCAGTCTCCGCGCCACTGCGAGCCTCGATAATTCGCAGCTCAGGCTGATGCATCCACTCGGCCTGCTCGATGTTGCGCATGTAGTCCGAAACACGGGTCTCCGACTGGGTCGTGCCCTGCAGGGTGATGTCTTCGCCGGTCTGACGCACCGAACTCAAGCGCACACCCTCTGGTGCGGTCCGGGCCAGATGGTTGAACAGATGAACCATCATCGAGCGATTTTCCTGCAGACGCTCGATTACGTTCTTGCGCGCAAGCAGGTTGTCGCGGGTCTGCTCAAGCTGCTCGATGGTGGCGATATCCCGGTCGAGTTTGGCGATCTCGGCCCTGAGATAGCCGTTACGCGCATCCTGTCCACCGATCTGGCGATCAATCAGTTGCGCGCCGACAAAGACCAGCGCCGCAGCCAGCAGTGCGGTGCCTGCCAGCGCGACCAGGAAGTTGCGCTGACGTTGCTGGCGCTGGGTTTCGCGCCACGGCAGCAGGTTGATTCTGGCCATCACTCAAATCCCCGCAAGGCAAGCCCGCAGGCTGTGGTCAGGGCCGGACGCAGTCGTTCCAGGCGCCCGGCATCGATAGACGGCGCCAGGCGCATGCCGTCGATGGGGTCGGCCAGTTCACAGGAAATACCGACTTCATCACCCACCGCCTCGGCCAATCCAGGCGTGGATGCCGCCCCGCCGGTCAGAAACAGGGTGTTGATTCCCGAATAATCGCTCGACGAGGAGTAGAACTGCAGGGCGCGGCTGATCTGCTGAATCACGTTCTGGCGGAAGGGTTCAAGAATCTCGTCTTCAAAGCCCGCCGGGGGCGTTTCACCGCGCTGCAGGAAGGCCGCCTGTTCGGCATCCATGCCGTAGCGCCGCATGCAGTCCTCAACCAACTGCTGTCCGCCGAAGGCGTGCTCGCGACTGTAAATGGTGCGATCTGAACGCAGCGCAATCAGGGTTGAGGATGCCGCGCCCATATTGAGCACGCCGATTGCTTCCGACTCATCAATGCCGGCGCGCTTGCGCACCAGGCCGAAGGCATTGGCAATCGCAAAGGACTCCACCTCGACCACGCGCAAATTCAGGCCCGCCTGCTCGGCCACCTCCCGGCACAGGTCAACGTGTTCGGTCTTGGATGCGGCCAGCATCACCTCGACCAGTTCGGCATTGCGCGCCGCCGGCCCGAGAATCTCGAAATCCAGGCTGACCTCGTCACGCGGATATGGAATGTACTGACCGGCCTCGACCTCGATCTGGGCCTCGATATCGTCTTCCGAGAGCTCGGCTGGCAAATGAATGATCTTGGTGATCACCGCCGAACTGCTGACTGCCATGGCGCAGGCCTTGGCCTTGCTGCCGGATCGCTTGACGGCGCGCTTGACAGCCTCGGCCACCTGATCGGTGTTGGTGATATTGCCCTCGCTGACCGCTCCTTCCGGAATCGGCTCAAGCGCAAATCCCTCGACGCGATAGTTGGAGCCGCTGCGGCTCAACTGCAGCACCTTGATGCTGCTTGAACCAATATCGACCCCGATCAGCGGCGGGGGCGCTGCACCCAGCAGCTTTCTGAGTAAATCGCTCATACTGTTCGTCTGCCCTCTGGTCGGCGTGGCCTTGATAGACCGGTCCCACTGACTTGAACCATCCGGCAGTTCCCCCCTGCCAAAGCCGGCCTGAACAAGTCAAAGTCTGTGCTACCCTCTGTTCGATTCAGGTCGTCCGGATCGCAGTTCAGGGCACTTTCTTCCCGGAACCTCGTCCAAGACGAGCGTCATCTCGACTTGTCTGTGCCTACATTTACCATAACTCATGGTCCGAATAAAGCCTTTAATAGTATTTTCTATCCGACTGTTTTTCCTGCTGTTCATTATGGCAGGAATCGGCGTCCTTGTGGTTTGGATCACGATTGTGCCCTCACTGCCCCCGGTGGACTCGCTCAAGGACCTGCGTTTACAGGTGCCGCTGCGCATTTATTCGGCTGACCACAAGCTGATGGCCGAGATCGGCGAACAGCGTCGCCGACCGCTTGAGCTGGACGAAATGCCCGAACCGCTCAAGCTGGCATTCTTGAGTGCAGAGGACGACCGCTTCTACCAGCACCCCGGCGTTGACTGGCGTGGCACGACTCGGGCGGTGTGGCTGTACACGCTGAGCATGGGGCGCGGTCGGGTACCCGGCGGCAGTACGATCACCCAGCAGGTGGCGCGGCGCTTTTTCCTGTCCACCGATTATTCGGTTACCCGCAAGCTGCGCGAAATGCTGCTGGCCTTCAAGATCGAGCGCGAACTCGACAAGGATGAAATTCTCGAACTCTACCTCAACAAGGAATTTCTCGGCCATCGGGCCTACGGCGTGGCCGCCGCCGCGCAGGTCTACTACGGCAAAACGCCGGCGGAGTTGAGTTTGGCCCAGATGGCGATGATCGCCGGCCTGCCCAAAGCGCCGTCGCGCGACAATCCGATCAGCGGCCCGGAGCGCGCCATGATTCGGCGCAACTGGATTCTTGGCCGCATGCTCGAACTTGGCCACATCGAGCAAAGCGAATACACCCTGGCCATGGCCGAACCCAACACGGCTCGTTTCCACGGGCCCGAGATCGAGCTGGAATCACCCTGGGTGGCCGAAATGGTGCGCCAGGATGCAGTTGATCGGCTGGGCGCAGAAGCGGCCTACAACGAGGGTTTCGTCGCCTACACCACGATTCAGTCCGAACTGCAGCAAGCGGCCAATCGGGCCATTCGCGACGGCCTGAACGCCTATGACCGGCGCCACGGCTGGCGCGGCCCGGAGGATCAGATCGAAGCCGATCTGCTCGACGATGTCGAGGCCATCAACGAACACCTGGATTCCTTGCGCGGCGTCGCCGGGCTGGTGCCGGCGGTGGTCCTGGCGGCTGGCGAGGAAGACGCGCGCCTGCGTCTCCAGGGTGGCACCGAGATTGAGCTTGAGCTTGCTTCGATACAGTGGGCCAGACCCTTTATCAACAGCAATTCAACCGGGCCTGCCCCCCAGGCGTTCGCCGATGTCTTGAGCGCCGGTGACATCGTGCGCGTGCGCCACAGCGAGGACGGCTGGCAACTCGCCCAGATCCCTCTGGCCGAAGCCGCGCTGATCAGCCTGGACGCCAGCACCGGCGAAATCCTTGCCCTGACCGGCGGCCTGGACTTCAACCACAGCCAGTTCAACCGCGTTACCCAAAGCCTGCGCCAGCCAGGATCGGCGTTCAAGCCGTTCATCTACGCGGCCGCCCTGGAACACGGCTTTACGCCGGCCTCACAGGTCAATGACGCTCCGGTGGTCGTCGACGACCCGTCTCAGGAACGTGCCTGGAAGCCAACCAACTTCGGCCAGCGTTTCTTCGGACCAACGCGCCTGCGTGAAGCCATGGTCGACTCGCGCAACCTGGTCAGCGTCCGGCTGCTGATGGCCATGGGCATGGACAGCGGGCGCGATTACATGAGCCGCTTCGGTTTCGCCGCGCAGCAAATGCCGACCGGCGCATCCATGGCGCTGGGCTCGGCGTCGCTGACGCCGCTGAGCGTGGCCAGCGGCTATGCCGTATTTGCCAACGGCGGCTACGCAATCGAGCCGCGCTATCTGTACGCCGTGGCGGCGTCCACCGGCCATTTTGTTCACGAACCGCAGCCGCTCGTGCTGTGCCGTGACTGCCCCGAAATCCCACCGCCAAACGCCCTTGAGGTTGAGGAGCCCGAGGCGGAGACCACGCCGCGCCTGGTGCGCCCCCAGTTGGCCGCCGCCCAGGACGTCGAGGCTGCAACCGGCCCGCTGGAGGGAGCCGATGAGCCCGTTGGACCGCCGCGCCCGCACTTTAGCGAACAGGTGCTCGACCCGGCGGTTGCCTGGCTGATCGACTCGATGATGTCTGACGTCATCAGCCGCGGCACCGGCCGGCGCGCCCAGGCGCTGGGCCGCAGCGATCTGGCCGGAAAAACCGGTACCACCAACGGCTTTCGCGATACCTGGTTTGCCGGCTACGGCGGCGGTCTGGTGACCGTGGTCTGGCTCGGCATGGACGACTATCAGACCCTCGGCAGCCAGGAGCAGGGCGGGCGCACGGCGCTGCCGCTGTGGGTCGACTTCATGGGCAGCGCCCTGGAAGGCCGGCCGGAAACGGACCGCCCACTGCCGGTTGGTTTGACCCGCGCCCTGATTGATCCTGACACCGGGCACCGCGTCCGACCCGGCACACCCGGCGCAATGACCGAATGGTTTCTCGCCGAGCATTTGCCGCCGCTCGACAGCTCAAGCAGCGAGGCCGGATCAGCCGATCCCTACGATATTTTCTGATTGGAAATGAGTTCACGCAGCGACCAGCGCAATAGCCGAGTACGTCAGGAAGTTGCCGCCGAGGCGGCCCGCATCATGGCGACAGAAGGTCAGCGCAGCTTTCTTGCCGCCAAACAGAAGGCGGCCCAGCGAGTGGGTGCGCCGACTCGCAGCGGCCTGCCCTCCAACAGCGAAATCGAACAGGCTCTGCGCGACTGGCAGCAGCTTTACGGCGGCGCCGAGCATGCCCAAATCGTGCATGAACTGCGTCAGAACGCCCTGTCGGCCATGCGTTTTCTCAAAGCCTTTCGTCCGCGCCTGGTCGGTCCGGTGCTGGAAGGAACGGCTGATGAGCATTCGCGCATCTGCCTGCACCTGTTTGCCGACGACCCGGACGCCATCATCCATTTCCTGATGGAAAACGGCCTGCCATTCAGCCAGGAAAGCCGCCGCATCCGCTGGCACGACGGCAGCGTCCGTGACCTGGAGCTGATGGTGGTGGAGGCCGACGGCCAGGTCTTTGAACTGGCTCAACTGATCGGCCCGGACGCACGTCAGCCGCTGCCCAGCCCGGTCGACGGCCGCCCTCAGCAGCGGGCCAGCCCGGCCGAGCTTGAGGCCCTGCTCAAGGTTTCAGCTACAATTCAGTCAGATGGACCAGGCTGAAACCGATCGACGCAGGCTCAAAGACATGAACCGCTCTGCCATCAGCACAAAAATCGGACTGGCCGCGCTGCTGCTCATTCTGCTGGCCGGCTGTGCTACCCCCTACGAGCGTCGCTCCGACGGCGTCTATGCGGAACGCACTACCCGTTCGACGACTGCAGTCGTCTACGTCGATCCGCTGATCTACCCCTACTGGTCACTGGACTATTTCTATTTCAGCCGCTACTACTACCCCTACTCGGTTGTGGTGCAGCGCTATGACCCGTGGTATTTCCCCTTTCCCGGCTGGTATTACGGCTATCGGCCCGGACCTGCCGCACACATCCACGTCGGCTACCGCAGCTACTACCCCTGGCAGCGCTATCCACATTACGCGCACTATCGCCCGTGGTGGGTCGACAACCGTTTTGCCTTTGGCTACCGCTACGAGCCCAATGTGCCGCGCATTCGTCAGCTCGACAGCCGCCTGCGCGATCTGCAGACCAGTCGCTCACTGGCGATCCGCGCGCAGCGGCCTGACCGCACAACCGTACTCGTGCCGGCCGCCAGCCCGGTACTGCCAGCCACCGCCCGGCGACCGACCGGGCCGTACCCCCAGGCCGTCCGCTCAAGCCAGCGTGAACACTCCGCACCGGCTGCGTCCCGAGCAGCCCGGACCCACCATGAACAGGTCATTGAACGGCTCCAAAGGGCGCCACGCGCGCCAAACCGCGAAACACCGCCGACCCGCAGCCAGGTGCCGGTTCAGCGTCAACGCGACGGCATCGAGCTGCCGACCGGATTGCGAACTGATACCGCTCCGCGCTCCTCACGCCCCGGCCGTACGCCGGAGCCGTCGCGTGACATGACTCCGCGAATCACGCCGCCGCCGGCAAGTGGTCCGGCCGAACGCAGCCGGGCACCCATCGAAGCCGGCCCGCGCACTCGCACAGCTCCACCCGCTCAACAAAGAGTGACACCAGCGCCGATTGAGCGCCGGGCAAGCCCGCCGCCGCTGCGCGAACGTTCCGGCTCAGCGCCGGTCAGACTGCCGGAGCGACAAACACCGCGCAGTGCGCCGAGTCGCGATCGTGGCGGCGATCGTGGTAACAATCGCGACCGCCAAGACCAGCTGCCAAACGGTCTGTAATTGTGCCGTCACCCACCCGGCCCTTAAAATGGGCTGTTTCTCAACAAGCTACCCGGTTGTTCCATGCAGCACCCCGACAAGTTTGATGTGATCGTCATCGGCGGTGGCCACGCCGGTACCGAGGCTGCGCTGGCCGCGGCACGCGTCGGTGCGCGCACGCTTTTGGTAACCCACAGCATCGAAACCGTCGGACAGATGAGCTGCAACCCGGCAATCGGCGGCATCGGCAAGGGCCACCTGGTGCGTGAAATCGACGCGCTGGGCGGCATCATGGGCCAGGCCGCCGACGCGGCCGGGATTCAGTGGCGCCGGCTCAATGCGCGCAAGGGGCCAGCGGTTCGCGCCACCCGCTGCCAGGCCGACCGCAATCTCTACCGCCGTGCGATCCGGCAGGCGGTGGAAGCCCAGCCCGGCCTGACCCTGTTTCAGCAGCCGGTTGAAGACCTGGTCATCAGCGGCGATCGAGTAACCGGCGTGCGCACGGCCATGGGCCTGGTATTCAGCGCCGAGGCCATCGTGCTGACCACTGGCACTTTTCTGGGCGGGCGAATTCATATCGGCGACCAGCAGCTCGCCGGTGGCCGTGCCGGTGATGCGCCGGCCAATGCCCTGGCCACGCGCCTGCGCGAACTGCCGTTTGCCGTGGGCCGACTCAAGACCGGCACCCCGCCGCGCCTGGACGGCCGCAGCATCGATTTTTCCCTGCTCGAAGAGCAGTTTGGCGATCAGCCGCGGCCGGTATTTTCCTTTCTCGGCAGCGCCGATCAGCCCCCGCCGCAGCGAACCTGCTTCATAACCCGCACGAATTCGAACACCCATGGCCTGATCGAAGCCAACCTGGGCCGCTCACCGATGTATGCCGGACTTATCGAGGGCACGGGACCGCGCTACTGCCCGTCGATCGAGGACAAGATCGTGCGCTTTGCCGAGCGCGATTCGCACCAGGTTTTTCTTGAGCCCGAGGGGCTCAACCTCAACGAGTGGTATCCCAACGGGATTTCAACCAGCCTGCCCTTCGATGTCCAGATCGAGCTGGTGCGCTCCATCCACGGCCTGGAACACGCCCACATCACCCGCCCCGGCTATGCCATTGAATACGATTTCTTTGATCCCCGTGAGCTGCGCCCAAGCCTGGAAACGCGGCATCTGGCCGGGCTATATTTTGCCGGTCAGATCAACGGCACGACCGGCTATGAAGAAGCCGCAGCGCAGGGCCTGATCGCCGGCCTCAACGCGGCCCGTCAGGCGCGCGGCCTCGAACCGTGGTGGCCGGGCCGCGACCAGGCCTATATTGGCGTGCTGATTGATGACCTGATCACCCAGGGCGCCCCCGAACCGTATCGCATGTTCACCAGCCGCGCGGAATTTCGCCTGCACCTGCGCGAAGACAATGCCGATCTGCGTTTGACCGCCCAGGGCAAGGAGCTCGGCCTGGTCGATGCAAAGCGCTGGGAGCACTTCTGTCGCCGTCGAAACGCCATTGAAACCGAGCGTCAGCGCCTGAGCAGTCTGCGCATCCCGGCGTCGTCCGATCTGGCCGGGCGGGCCGCCGAACATCTGACCATAGCGATCAACAAGGACAGCACGGCCGAAGAGCTGCTGCGCCGACCTGAAGTGGAATATGCCGCGCTGATGCAGGTTGAAGGCATCGGGCCGGGCACCGACCAGACCGATGTCGCCGAACAGGTCGCGACCCAGATTCGCTACGCTGGCTACCTGGATCGTCAGGCCGCCGAGATCAAGCGTCAGCGGCGCGCGGCCGGCCACGCCATCCCTGCTGACTTCAACTTCGCCCAAGCCAAGGGTCTGTCAGCCGAACTGCTGGAAAAGCTGGAAAAAATCCGCCCGGAAACGATTGACCAGGCCAGCCGCATTCCCGGCATGACTCCTGCGGCCATCTCGCAGTTGCTGGTGTATCTCAAGCGCCATCGCACGGCCGCCTGAGACGGCCGGCATGATCTGAAAGCGTCAATCAGCCCTGCGGCGCCTCGCACAGGCAGTGCGCCATGACTCCGGCCGGCCCGTTTTCGGACTGCATGAAGATCAGGCGCAATTCGTCGAGCAGACGCTGCTGAAGCGAGGTCGGCAGCCAGGCGGCCGGCGTGAAAACGCCGACCGAGTCGACCGAGGCCATGCGAATCGCGGCGCTGCCCATATCGACAAATATGCGTTCAAAGTAGCTCAGCTCGCGCTCGATATAACGCACCCCGTAGTCTTCACCCAGGCCGGCGATGCGGGCGGCCGATGCCACCGCCTGATCGAGCGTACCGAGCTGATCGACCAGTCCGCGCTGCTGGGCCTGGCGTCCGGTCCACACCCGGCCCTGGGCAACCTGATCGACCTGGCCGGTGTTCATCTGCCGATGTTCGGCGACCAGGTTGATGAACTCGCTGTAGGCGTGCTCAATAAGATTCTGCAACAGACTGCGCGCCTCGTCGTTGAGCGGGCGATCGACGCGCAGCGCGCCGGACAGCGGCGTGGTGCCCACGCCGTCGGTGTAAATGCCAATCTTTGCCAGCGTATTCTGGAAGGTCGGGAAAAAGCCGAACACACCGATTGATCCGGTCAGCGTGGTCGGATGGGCCCAGATTTCATCCGCTCCCATCGCGATCCAGTAGCCGCCTGAAGCGGCCACGTTGCCCATGCTCACCACGACCGGCTTGCCGGCATCCTGCAGGGCCTGCAATTCATTGCGGATGACTTCCGAGGCAAAGGCGCTGCCGCCGCCTGAGTCAATGCGCAAGACCACGGCCTTGACCTGATCGTCTCCAGCCGCCGCGCGAATCAGGCGGGAGGTGGAGTCAGCACCGATCGTGCCCGACGGCTGATCACCGCTGACGATGCTGCCCTGGGCAACAATGATGGCGACCTGATCGGCCGTGGAATACCAGGCGTCGCCGGCATGGGCATAGGTTTCGAAATCGATCTGCCGGAATCCGCCGTTATCGTCCGAGGCGCCGCGATTGGCCAGCTCGGCACGCATGGTCGGGCGGGACACCAGACGATCGACCAGACCCCGCTCCAGGAGCAAACCGGCCAGGTCGCCGTCGGCTGCCGCCACGTGCTGGTCGAGGCGATTGATCAGATCGGCCAGGACATCGCGCGGCAAGCCCCGGTTGAGCGCGATCTGTTCAAGATAGGTCTGCCACAAATCGCTCAGAAAGGCTTCCGAGGCGAGCCGATCGGCTTCCGACATGTCATCGCGAATGAACGGTTCCATGGCCGACTTGAACTCGCCGACCCGAAACAGGTTGACGTCCACATCAAGCTTTTCCAGCCCTTCGCGATAGTACTGCCGATAGCGGCCGTAGCCTTCGATCAGGATCATGCCGTCGTGATCCAGCCAGATTTCATCAGCTAAAGTAGCCAGGTAATACTGTCCCTGCAGCATCGTGCCGCCGTAGGCGATGACCGGCTTGCCCGATTCGCGGAACTCGGCAAAAGTGGCGGCCAGCTCGTCCATCATGCCCGGCGCCAGACCCCACAACTTGTCGGTGTGGATCAACACTTGGGTGATCCGGTCATCATTGGCGGCCTGCTCCAGCGCGGCCTGTACGTCGCGCAGCCGTGATTCCGGCACTTCCTGGCCCATCGCCTGGCTGATGGCCCGATCAACCGGGGTGCCGGTGTACTCTTCAACCAGCATGCCGTTGGGCGCAATCACCAAGGTGGTGTCGTTTTCAATGATCAGCGCATCGCCGGAAAAAAACATCATCCGCACGATCACGGCCAGCACAATCAGAAACAGGATATTGAACACGGCGATGCGAAACGCTGTCAGCCCGCGCCAAAAGCCCAGCCACAGGCGCACCAGAATGTTGGGTCTTGAATCAGAGTTCATGCAAATACCGTAGCGGAAGGGACACAAGGGCCGCATTCTACCCGTCGTATCACCGCCGCGACAATGTGCCGATGGTCACAGCCCGACCGGTTCCACGTCGGCTACAGGCACGGCAGACAGGCGCAAAAAGCGCGTACCGAGCAGCACCGCAGCGAGCGTCAGACCGGCGATGATGCCGCACCACATGCCGGCCGGCCCCCAGGCCTTTTCAAAGGTCAGCCACCATCCCAGGCTCATGCCCACCAGCCAATAGGCCAGTACGCTGTAAAGCATGGGGATCCGGGTATCCTTGAGTCCACGCAGGGCGCCGGCGGCACCCACCTGCAGACAGTCAGCGACCTGGAAGATTGCCGCAAACAGGAGCAGGCTGGCCGCCAGCATGGCGACTTCGGGATCATTGGTATACAGGCCAACAATCTGATTGGGGAACAGCAGCATGACGGTGGCCGACAACGCGCCGAAGCCAAGCGCCAGAGCGATGCCCACCAGGCCAGCCCGGCGCGCACCAGCTCGGTCCTTGCGGCCGATAGCGTTACCCACACGCACGGTGATGGCCCCGGCAATTCCCAGTGGGACCATGAACATCAGTCCCGAGTAGTTGATCGCCACCTGGTGAGCTGCCACCGGTACCGTGCCGAGCGTACCGATCAACAGCGCGCTGGCGACAAACAGACCGCCTTCCAAAAACACCATCACCCCGATGGGCAGGCCCAGCCGGCACAGGGCCAGTATTTCGCGCGCCTGGGGCGCGCTGAAACGCTCAAACAGCGCATAGGGGCGAAAGCGCGGCCCACGGGCAATCCAGACCGTGATCGCCAATAGCTGCAGCCACAGCACGATGGCCGTCGCCCAGCCGCATCCGACCGCACCCAGAGCCGGCAAGCCGAACTTGCCGTACATCAGTGCATAGTTGAGTGGAATATTGACCACAATGCCAAGCAGGCCAATGTTCATCGTCGGTCGGGTAAAGCCGGTGCCCTCGGAGAAAAAGCGCAGTACGAACACCCCGGCCATGGCCGGCAGTCCCCAGCTCACCGCGAGCAGATAACCATGGGCAAGTTCGGCTACTTCAGGTGTCACTCCCAGATGGGCCATGACCCATTCACCGCGCCTGACCAGCACCCACAGAACCACGGAAACCCCGGCGGCCAGCCACAGCGCCTGACGGGTCAGCTCGCCGGCCTGGCGCACCCGTCCGGCGCCTTCAAGCTGGGACACCGCGGCCGAAACGGCCATCATCAGTCCGACCATGAACATCAGGCCGGCGCTGAAGATGGACGAGCCGACCGCCACGGCGCCCAGATCCACCGCGCCCAGCCGCCCGGCCATGACGGTGTCGACAAAGCTCAGGCCATAGCTGGTCACCTGGCCAATAATCAGCGGCCCGGCCAGGCGCAGGGTACGGCCGATTTCTGCCGGCAGATCAGAAGCTACGGGGCGTGAGGACATGGATCAATCGACGGTTTTGGCCCGACTCAGCAAAGCGCTATCGCCCATGTTTCCGGGAATTTCTGATCAGCCTGCGCTGATTCAGTCCAGGCCCTGGTAGATGTTCGCCGCCAGACGTTTGCCGGCTTCCACTCCCCACTGATCGAAGGGATTGAGCCCCCACAGCACGGCCAGGGTATACACGGCGTGTTCAAAGCTCGCCAGCAGCCAGCCCAGACCTTCCGCATCCAGGTGATCTGCCAGCAGAGTCGCCACCGGCCGCTTGCCGGGCAGGCGCTGAAATGGCTGATCTGCGTCCTCACCGACGCGGAACACGCGGGCCTGGGCGAGCAAATGGGCCAACTGGCGCTGCTGCCAGTCCGGATGCTCGTGGTCAGCTGCCAGATTACCAATCAAAAACAGCGGATGGCTATCGGTGCCCTGGTGCAGGGCCTGAAAAATCGAGTGTTGTAGATTGGTGCCCAGGCCACCGAAAATCAGCGGCACGCTGGGCGCGTCCAGCAGCTCGCCATCGACGCTCACACCCTTGCCGAGACTTTCCATCAGTAGCTGCTGGAGGTGGTCGGCCAGCAGTGCCAGCCTGGGCTCGTAGCTGACAAAACCGAGCGTGTTGTGACCCAGCTCGCGACGCAGATAATGCATCTGTAGCGCGAGCATGACCGCCATGATCTGAGCCGTTGGCCGGGTGCGAAACTCGTCATCCGCCTGCCGGGCCCCGGCCAGCATCTGCTCGAAAGCCGGCCGACCAATGACCGCCGCGGCACTGACCCCAATCGCCGACCACAGCGAAAAACGCCCGCCAACCCAGTCAGGGATGTTGAGCACCTGCTCGGCTGGCAGGCCGAACCCGGTCGCGCGATCAAGACGCGCGCTGACCGCCCAGCTACGTTTGGCCCAGCCCTCACCCAGCCAGTCGCGCGCGGCAGTCGCCTGAACCAGAGTCTCTTCAGTGGCAAAGGATTTGGAGGCAATCACCATGCCGGTGGTCTGCGGATCAAGCTGGCGGCACAGCCGCTCGAAGCGTCGCCCATCCAGCGTCGACAGCCAGTGGACACGGGTCGCGGAATCATCGCCATCCAGTGCATCAGCCACCAGGCGGGGGCCGAGATCGGAGCCGCCAATACCGATATGCAAAAGATCGCTGAGCCCGCTTCGGCCAGAGTGCAGCTCATCGGCCAGGGCAAGGAAGTGCTGCTGCTGGGTGCTGACGGCTGCGGCCATCTCGGCATCCAGCCAGTCGGACCTTGGCGCGGCCCGCAACGCCATATGCAAAGCCGGTCGGCCCTCGCTGCGGTTGACCGGCTGAGCGCTGAACAGGGATTCGACGGCCGCGCCCAGGCGGTGTTCATCAGGCAGCGTGCACAGGTGCTTGAGTGCGGGTCGGCTGAGCGGAATACCGGCGTAGTTCAGCGTCCAGCCTGCAGCGGCCAGAGTGAAATCGCGTTCCCGCTCGGTATCCGTGGCCATCACTTCAGAGACGCGCAGCTGTTGTTTTTGTACAACAATCCGCCTGCTCGGGTTCAGGCGGCCTGGGGCGGCACACGGCCGGCGGTGCGCACCACGCGATTGTCAGCATCCGGATAGACCAGGCGCGGCTGGTGGTGAGCGGCCTCGGCCTCGTCCATGCGCGCGTAGGCAGCAATGATTACCAGGTCACCCACCCGCGCATGATGCGCTGCCGCGCCGTTGACCGACACCATGCCGCTGCCGCGCTCACCGCGGATGGCATAGGTGACGAAACGCTCGCCGCCGTTGATATTGTAGATATGTATTTGTTCGTGTTCGAGAATTCCCGCTGCTTCGAGCAAATTCTCGTCGATGGCGCAGGAGCCCTCGTAGTCCCGCTCGACGCGGGTGACGGTGGCGCGATGAATCTTGCCTTTGAGCATCGTCAACTGCATGTCAAAAACCCCGTTCTTGCATTTTGTCGAAGAAAGGACTGTGCAAAAAAAACCCCTCCCGGTTGGAGGGAGGGGCAACGGATGTCGGAGTGATGTACCTCGCTTCGCGCCCTGCGACTTGGCTTGACCGTTGCGGTTTTGCCAAGATTGGTGGTAAGTCTACCACAACTAAAGCGCAGATGCCAAGGTGAAGTGAACTCAAACACTGTCTGATGTAGCACACGTGGTTTGAACGCCACAATCTGCCAAAGTTCCGCCCCTGTCCCGCGCACCATCGGAGCGGGCTCAGGCCAGCCAGCCGGCCAGCAGCATCAGGCTCATAACGACCAGCCACAGCACCAGCATCCGCCAGGCCAGGTGGTGGCCGCGGCGCAGGCCCTGGGCGAAATCTTCGGCATCGCTGAGCAGGGCCGCGGCCACGGCATCAATCAGGCTGGAGTCCATAAACCAGCCGTGTCGCTGACTGCGCCAGCGTTTCCAGGCCTGAACCACGCGATCAAGATCGGCCACCAGACCGGCGGCCACCGCCATCAGTAAAATGACCGGCCATTCGAGCACGAAGCGCAGACGGGCCAGCCAGTCGCGCTCGACCGTATCAAGCTGCTCCAGCTGCAGCGCCTTGTCGGTCGTCCGGTAAAGCAGCACGCCGGGAATGCCCAGCACGGTAAACCAGAACAGGATGGCAAACCAGCGTGTGCCGGAGGCGCGCAACACCGCTGCCCCGGCAGCGGTTGGCAAATCGTCAGGGCGAATTCCCAGGGCGCGGGCGGCCTCGACGGCCTCGACGTGCTGCGGATCGTTGAGCAGCCATTCGACGTCGCGATCAAGATCACGCGGACCAAGGGTATAGACAAATACCGCCAGGGCCAGCAGGGCCCAGCCCACCACGCCGAGCAGCAAGGTGGCCAGCGCCGTGGCGGCGGCCGACACCAACAGGATGGTCAGGATCAGGGCGCTGACCACCACCGCGGCCTGGCCGGGAATGCGACGGCGCAGCTCAAGCGCCGGCCACATCAGCCAGTCGAAACGGCGCCAGCGGCCAAGGCCGGTGGCGTAGTGACTGATCAGCAAACCGAGCAGAACGACAAGGATGGTCATGGGAGATTGATACCATGAACCGGCCCGTTGCGGCCAGCCCCGAACGGCAGATCAGCGCACCTGAGGATTAACCCACTCCAAAGGATGAACCGCAGCCGCAAGTGGTGGCGGCGTTCGGGTTGCGTATCACGAAGCGCGCGCCCTGCAGGCTTTCGCTGTAATCCACCTCGGCGCCTTCCAGGTACTGAAAGCTCAGCGGGTCAATCACCAGGGTGACGTCATCGCGCACCACGGTCAGATCGCCGTCTTCGACCTGCTCATCGAAGGTAAAGCCGTACTGAAAGCCGGAGCAGCCGCCGCCAGTAATGTAGACGCGCAGCTTGAGGCCCGGGTTGCCTTCTTCCAGAATCAGCTCGCGCACCTTGGCTGCGGCCGCCAGCGTAAAAATCATCGGTTCAGATTCTGTCATTGCATCTTGTACCGGAAAGCTGTGGTTTCAATCATCAAGATGGCGGCTCCCGCGCGACGATTCAATCCGCGCGGCATGCCTGCAAAGAAAAAGAAAGCGGCCCTGCGACCGCTTGAATGGAGTATGCCCCAAACCGGATGGATGTGCACTTTGTTGTTGTTATTCAATTCAGGCTGTTGTAATTCCATGAATTTTTTGTAACGTGCGCATTGTTTATACCGCGCTGACCGGTCTGGCGTCAAGTTGCCGGCGACCGGGCCTTGGCCGACAATACGCTTCCGCCCAGCCAAAGGAGCCGTGGATGCGCTGGCTCGAAGCCTTTCATGTCGTTTTTGTTGTTACCTGGTTTGCCGGCCTGTTCTATCTGCCGCGGCTGTTTGTCTATGCCGCCGAGAATCCTGCTGGAGAGCGGTTTGAGCTGCTGCTGGTCATGCAGCGCAGGCTTCTGGGCATTACCCATATTGGCGCTGCGCTGGCGATTGGCTTTGGCCTGGCCACCCTGATCGGTGAACCCTGGCATCTGGGCAACGGCGGCTGGATGCACGTCAAGCTGACGCTGGTTGCCGGGCTGATCGTCTATCACCTGTGGTGCTGGCGGCTGGTGGCCCGCTTTGCGCGCGGCGACAACCGGCGCAGCTCGAAGTGGTACCGGGTGTTCAACGAGGTGCCGGCGCTGTTTCTGATCCTGATCGTCGTGCTGGTGATCGTCAAACCGTTCTGATCGGCCACTGCCGCTAAGCTGGGAGCCTCGATCGGTTAAACCCGACAGGCTCCTATCCACCGCCCTCGGACCGAAGCAGATCTCTGGCCATGTACAGGGCGGCAATGCTGCGGCCTTCGCTGCAGTCATCGCGGCGAATCAGGCTGAGCAGATCATTGATCGGCCAGCGCACGACCTCGATTTCCTCAGGCTCATCGCCGGGCAGGCGCGACGGATAGAGGTCGCGGGCCAGGATGATGTGGGTACGGTGGGTCATGTAGCCAGGTGCCAGGGTCAGATGTCCCAGCTCGGCCAGCGAGCGGGCGGCAAAGCCGCATTCTTCCTGCAGCTCGCGGTTGGCGCCTTCGGTAAAGCTTTCACCGGGTTCGAGCCGACCCTTTGGCAGCCCCAGTTCGTAACGATGCACACCGCAGGCGTATTCGCGAATCAGTAGCACGTGCTCATCGTCGGGCATGGCCACGATGATGACCGCGCCGACGCCGCGGCTGATCAGGCGTTCATAGGTGCGGCGCTCGCCGTTGGCAAATTCCAGGTCAAGCTGTTCGACCCGGAAAAGATCGGCCGGGCGACCTTCGCGCCGTTCATGAATAATTGGCAGTGGCCAGGAGGAATCGTTTTCAGGCATGGCGAGAGGATAACAACTGTAGGTGCAGGTTCGGGCAAGCGGCCAGGATCGAACGACTTTCCAGATCAATCCGGGCGCCGTCAAGATCGGTAATGACGCCGCCGGCCTCGCTGACGATTACGGCCAGTGCGGCAATGTCCAGAATATCGACGTCGCTTTCGATGACCACATCCTGACCGCCGTCGGCCAGGCGATGGTAGGAATAAAAATCACCGTAGCCGCGCGAACGCGACGCACGGCTGACAATCTCGCCAACCCAGGCCCAGCCCGCACTTTGCGCCAGCCGGCGCAGATTGCCGAAACTCACGTCGGCATCTTCCAGACGCACCACTTCGCGAACCTTGACCGATCTGCCATTGATGTAGGCGCCGCCGCCGCGCCATGCCCAGGCGCGCTCATTGAAAGTCGGTGCCGACGACATGCCGAGCACCAGCTCGCCATCGACCATCAGCGCGATCTGGGTCGACCAGAACGGCAGGCGCCGAATAAAGCTGCGCGTGCCATCAATCGGATCGATCAGCCACAGGTAGCGGCTATTGCCGTCGCGGCCGTATTCTTCGCCGTAGAGCGCGTGGTCCGGAAAATGCCGGGAAATAACGGCGCGAATGGCCTCCTCGGTCTGGCGATCGGCCACCGTGACCGGGCTGGAATCATCCTTGATTTCGATCTCCAGCTCCGCACCGAAGTGGCGCATCGCCACGGCATCAGCCGCGTCGGCGGCCTCCGCGGCCACCTCCAGGCAGTGCTTCAGTTCCTGCTCATCGATTGTCATGGGTGTTGGTCGTTTGGTCGTTTGGTCGTTTGGTTTCTTGTGCCTTGTGCCTTTATCACCAGCCGAGCATTCCGCCAAGCTCGATGCGCACCTGACCATCCGGCTGCGGCTCACCCAGCCAGGCGATCTGCCGAACCAGCTCGGGACGATTTGGGCTGGCGCGCAGCCACAGATCAAGCTGGTAGTCCTCGACTCCGAACTCGATCGTTCCGCGAATCTGCACCGCACCGGGCTCGGTTGACTCGATGCGGGCCTGCTGATGGGCATCCTCGGCCACCAGGCGGACCGTGATTTCGCCCAGGGACTCATGAACCGCGCCCTCCAGCCGGGCATTGCGCCAGATCATGCTGCCGTCGATTTCCGGCGGCGCGCCATCTGCGATGAAGACTCGGGCAAGTGCGATCTCCAACTGCCCGCGCGGACGCACGTTGGCCAGCCAGACCTGCGCATCCAGGTGTTTCATGGCCACGCTGCCCGACACTTCTTCGAGCCGGGTGCCGCCGTTGGCCGGGATCCAGTAACCGCTCAGATCGACACCGTCCCCGACCGCCTGCCAACTCCAGCGCCGACCACTGTCCCAGCGCCAGTCAAGATCCAGCGGCACCTGGCCCGGCTGCTGCCAGACGGCCTGTCCGCTCCAGATCGTACCCTGCACGTCGCGGACATCTTCAGCGATATCGAGATACGGCGTGATCACCCGCGCCGGCAGGGTCAACAGTAAAATGGCTGGCACCGCCAGCAGCCCGAGCCAGAAAACCTTACGCATCGCTGGCGACGTTGACCCGTACGTTGACCTGGCCGGACGAGGCCTCGACGCGGTCAATCTGAAGTTGCTCGATGCGCACCGGACGGCTGCGCGAAAACGATTCCAGCCAGCCCATGACGCTGACAAAATCCGCTGCGTCCAGCCATACTCGCACCTGGCCCTCACCGCTCGGTTCGATGCGCGTCAGGGCGCCGGCCAGGCCGGCGGCGCGAGCCGTTTCATCGGTCAGTCCGAGCAGCGAGCGGCCGTCGAGATCACGTGCACCGAGGTCACGACTGCGCAGCGTTTCGGCCAGCGGCGTCACTGCCTCCAGCCAGTTGAGCAGGGCTTGCTGATCGGCAATGCGTTCGCGCTCGAACTGTCGCGCCTCGTTCAGCGGCTCCCAGACCCAAACGTAGGTCAGCGCCGCCAGCAGCACCGCAACAGCGAGTGCCACAAGACCCCGCTGCCTGGGTTCAAGCTGCTGCCAGTAGCTGTTCATGCGCCGCCCTGCCGATTGATTCGGATACGGCCACTGGCACCGTGTTCATCGAGACTGGCTGACAGCAGCTCGGCAACCAGATCAAGCGCTCGCAGGCGCAGTTCAAGCTGATCAAGGGTGGCCACATCCGGAGCGCGCAGACCCAGCTCCAGGATCCCGTCGCGAAAATCAAGCCGATCAAGCTCAAGCTCTGCCTGACCGGCCAAAACGGGCGCGACCCGGTGCATCAGATCGAGCAGACCGGCCGCCTGCCCAAAGCGAAGCTCGGCCAATTGGCGCTCCGCCTGAGCGTGGGGATGGACGATGCGACCAATATCGGGAAAGGCCTGCCGGAACTGGGCTTCAATGGCGCGCTCAAGCTGAGCTGAACGCTGGGCAAGCTGGTAGCGTTCCAGCCCGGCATGGGCGAACAGCACAACCAACGTGACAAGCCCCAAGCTCGCCACCCAGCGCCACTGCAACCGTGCGCTGGCCGCTGAGCGCGGCGCATACGGACCGCTCAACAGGTTCAGTTCGGTTTTGGCCGCCTGATCGCCCAGAATGGCCAGCAGGCTGCGACCTGAGCTGCGATCGGTCAGGTTGTATGAGGCCGCCCACGCCGGGCGCACACCGCCGAACCAGTCCACTGCCGCTGGCGCCTCCGAATTGGACGCGCTGAGATCGGCCACCAGCTCAGCGGCCAGATCAGTATCAAAGCTGGCAAAGGACCACTCGCCCCAGCGGCTCAGGATGCGGCCGTCGTGTTCGGCCAGGCTGAGGCGTCCGGGTTGCCAGGGCAAACACAGCGCATCCGGCAACATCCGCTCGGCTCGGCTGCCGGCGAGCTGTGTGCTGAGCTCATCCATCGCATCAGTGCCGAGGCTCACGCAGTGCAGCCGTCCGTTTGCATCGCGCGGCCCGGCCACGACGTGCTCGTCTTCGGCACTGCCGGCAAAATATTCCTCGGCTGCCCAGCGCATGGCCTGGGCCAGTTTGGGCCCGCGCAGCGGCGGCAGATCGAGAGTCAGGCCAAGGCAGCGCGAGGCATCAACAAGCACCGTCGTCGCCAGCTCGCCGGGCCAGTCAGCCTGGCTCGGCGCACATCGCCCGCGCTTGCCGAGCTGACCGGCGCGCGCGGCCACCGCCCAGTCCCATTGCGGGCCGGCAGCGTGGATGATCAGGCGTTCCGAGCGCGCTCGCGCCATGTTCCGCGCCATGTTCTAGGGGACTCCCTGGCTGAAATGACGGAAACCATCATAACCCGCTGCCGCCGCATTCAGCAGGCGAAAATAGTCGCGTTCGATGCCGTCAAGCACGACTCGCGCCTGAGCTAGATACCAGCGGCTGCGGACCACCAGACGCAGGCGCTCATCGGGGCGCAGATGCGGCTGAATCAGGGGGTGTTCGGCAAAGTGCCGCAGCTCGGCAAACGGGCCGTCGGCCAGCACGCGCCTGGCCTGATCCGGATCGAGATCGGCAATCACGGCGGCCAGCACTTCGGGTCGGGCTGAATTGACGTTGACGCGCAGCTCGACTTCCGGCAACGCCGTCACCATTGGTGCGAGAATGTCCCAGGCGTGTTGATCAACGCTGCGGAGCCAGCGCAGCTCACTGCTGCTGGCCAGCAGGACGCCGGCCGTTCGATATGGCGGATCGTGGCGTCCATACCAGTCGTTGGCCGCGCTTCCGGGACGCGGCATAATCGCGCCGTCCAGCCAATCGGCCAGCTCGTCGGCAATCACCGGGTTGAGTCCGAGCAGATTGAGCAGACGCACAAACGCGGCGTGTGCGCCGGCCGCGGCGGCCGCATCGGGATGGGCCAGGGCATTGACATTGAAGCGCGCTGCCTGATCCATCAAACGCCCCTGGATCATGCCACCGGGCACGTCGAACGGGGCCGTCCAGCTACCGTCCAGCGCCGTCGGATCGGCACCCTCGGCCAGGGCCTGATCGAGCATGCGTTCGGCCAGCAGCGACATACCCTGGGCATACTGCCAGCTACGTTCCGAGGCAATCAGCGCCTCACTGCGCGCCAAAGCACGCTGGCCCGCTTCAAGCAGACCCAGCGCGATCACGCTCGCCAGGGCGGCGGCCAGCAAGGCAATCAGCAGCGCGCTGCCGCGCTGGGTCGATGGCTGCGGATTGGTCATTCCAGCACCACCAGGCGCTGTATCTGACCGTGCTGCGGGGTGTCGAGCCGATACTCGATGGCCACCGGCAAATCCTGCTGCCCGCCCGTAACCAGCGGCCAGCGCTCATGCCAGGTTCCGCTGGAATCACGGTAGCGAAAACGCAGCGTCACACCCTGCGGCAAGACGGTTTCGCGCAGCGCCTGCGAGCCGGCCACGCGATCAATAACCGGCCACTGAAGACGCTGCAGTTCCGTCCCGCCAAGCTGCCAGGCAAAGCGCTGCAGCGTGGAGCGTTTGATGCCGGCCGGATTGGACCAGCCGGCGCGGGTGCCTTCGAGTGAGGTGGCCGTACCAGCCAGGGCGGGAACCGGGCGGCCCTCGCTTGACCTTGCCGAACGGCTGGCCAACTGACGCAAATCGGCATCAAGGCGGGCGACCGCCATCTGCAGCGCGCCGAAGGATTCGCTGCGCTCGCGGTGCGCCATCGCGGCGCTCGAAAGTGAATTCAGGGCCACCCATGCGCTGGCGGCAAGCACCGAAAACACGGCCACGGCGACCAGGATTTCGACCAGCGTATAGCCGTCTGAGATTCGGCCAGGCATCTTCTTAAGGGGCCAGAAAACCGGTGTGCATGAAAACCGGGGCATCGTCACCGGGAGCGGCGTGAACGGCCACGTCGACGCGCAGCAGCTCACCGCCCGGGGCGGGCTGCACCAGCATCTCCCAGTGCCAGATCCGTCCGCCCATCTCGCTGCTGCCGCGCCGCCGGGCGCTGCTGTATCCCGCCTCCAGGCGAAGTTCGGCGATTGCGTTGTCGGCCACCCACAGCGCCAGAGTGCGTTCCTCAAGTTCGGCCTGTCCGCCGAGCACCTGGCTGCCGGCCCGGCCAAGGGCGGCCACGGCTACGGCCACCACCACCAGGGCGACCAGCACTTCAAGCAGGGTAAAACCGCCGCGGCGCGTCACGGCCGACTCGCCACGGCCAGCCGACCCCCCGGCTCTCCGGTCAGGCCGGCGCGGGCATCAGCGATTCTCAGGCTCAGGGTAAACGCGGTCAACTCGCCCAAGGGCTGACAGACCAACTGCGGCGCGGCCGGTTCGTCTTCCAGATCAACGCGCTGGCCCTCGACCATGAACTCAATCTGCGGCTCACCCAGCCAGGCGCGCGCGCGCGACAAACCTTCATCGGGCAGGGGCATCCAGCCGGCCGAGGTCGCCTGCCAGAAATCAAAGCCGGCGCGGCTGAACTGAACGCCGCGCGGATGGGACTGAAACAGGGCCTGTTCGCAATGGTGATTGATCAAACCGGCCAGACGCTCAAGCTGGCTGAGCGGATCACCGGGCGCCGACCAGTTACCCAGACGCAAAACGACCAGCGCCGCCAAGATGGCAGCAATCGCCACCACCACCAACACCTCGATCAGGGTGAAGCCGCCGGTCGCTACGGGCCGAAACGCAGGGGCCGCAGATTCAATCTTGCCAGTTGCCAATCTCGGCATCGCTGCCCGATCCGCTGGAAGTGCCGGTGGAGCCATAGGACCACACATCGATCTCGCCGTGAACGCCTGGATTGAGATAGCGATATTCGTTGCCCCAGGGATCGGACGGCAGCCGGTCGATGTAGCCGCCCTCCTTCCAGTTCGGAGCCGGCGGTTGCCCGGCCGGCCGCCGAACCAGGGCTTCAAGGCCCTGGTCGGTTGACGGGTAGGAGAAATTGTCCAGCTTGTACATATTGAGTGCCGTGACCAGAGCCTGGACATCCTGCTTGGCCTTGGTCGCCCGCGCCCGGTCCGGTTCATCCATCACCCGCGGCACCACGACCGCGGCGAGAATGCCGATAATGACCACCACGACGAGAATCTCGATCAGGGAAAAACCACTGCTGGTCGATGTTTTGAAGCTTTTCATGGCTGGTTCGGAATCATTGCTGCCGCTTGAGCCCTCATGATACGCCTTATCGCCGCCCCGACAAGCAAGGAAAAAGAAGCCGATGCGTCGCATCCGGATCCATACCGAACAGAAGCTGAAAGTCGACCACAGCGCCGAACTCGAGGCCAGCCCGGCCCGGCATCTGGTGAAAGTTCTGCGCCAGAAGGCGGGCCATCAGCTCGCCCTGTTCAACGGCGACGGCTTTGAATACCTGGCCACCATCACCGCCATCGGCCCGGGCGATCGCTGCCAGGTCAAGGTCGACCAGCAGATCGAGGTGAACACCGAATCGCCGCTGGCGATTGCCCTGGTGCAGGCAATTGCCCGCGGCAACCGCATGGACTTCAGTATTCAGAAGGCCTGCGAACTGGGCGTCGCCAGCATTCGGCCAATCTTTTCCGAGCGCACCGAAGTTCGGCTCGACGCCGAGCGCGCCGCCAAGCGCCGCCATCACTGGCAGCAAGTAGCCATTGCCGCCTGCGAACAAAGCGGTCGGGTTAGCGTGCCCGAAGTCGCCGCACCAACAGCGCTGACGGACCTGGACTGGCCCGCAGGCCGCAGACTGCATCTTGATCCGGCCGCCGGCCAGGCACTGGTCGGGATTGCCGCGCCAGATAGCACTGGCCTGGTACTGGCCATCGGCCCCGAGGGCGGTTGGACCGACTCGGAGCTGGCCTGGCTGGAGCGCCAGGACAGTATCGGCGTACGTCTGGGTCCGCGGGTGCTCAGGGCCGAAACCGCCGGCCCGGCATCGATTGCCGCCCTGCAGGCGGTCTTTGGTGACTGGCGATGAGCGCTGAAAACACCCAGTCTGGCTGGCTATGCGTGCGCCTTACGGTGCCGGATTCCGCCGTTGTAGCGGCCGAGGATGCACTGGCCGAAATCGGTGCCCAGGCCATCAGCCTGCTCGACGCCGCCGATGTGCCGATACACGAGCCCGCGCCGGGCAGCGTGCCGCTGTGGCCAGAGACCGTGGTTGAGGGCCTGTTTGACGGTACCGCCGAGCCGGCCCTGATCAGCGCCCATCTGCAGGCCGCCGGCCTGCTCGGGCGAGCCGTTGACCTGAACTTCAGGACGCTGGCCGAACAAGACTGGGAGCGCGCCTGGATGGACCGGTACACGCCGATGCGCTTTGGCCGCAGCCTGTGGATTTGTCCGTGGCATATCGAGCCGGATCCGGACTGGCCGCTGGTCATCCGCCTCGACCCCGGCCTGGCCTTTGGCTCCGGCACACATCCGACCACCGCCCTGTGTCTGGAATGGATTGATTCACGCGATCTTGACGGCCTGTCCGTGCTCGATTTCGGCTGCGGATCGGGCGTGCTCGCCATCGCCGCCGGTCTTGAAGGAGCGGCGCGTCTGGTTGCCGTGGACCACGATCCGCAGGCGCTCATCGCCACCACAGACAACGCCGAACGCAACGGGCTAGGCGGACGAATCGAGGCCCTGCTGCCGGCAGCATTCGAAGCGTTGGATGCAAACACCCGACGCTTTGACCTGGTTCTCGCCAATATCCTCGCCGCCCCCTTGATTGAGCGCGCGAAACAACTGATTGACTGCCTGCACCCCGGTGCCGAGCTGGTCCTGTCAGGAATTCTTGCCGAGCAAGCCGATGCCGTCCTGGCCGCCTACCGCGGTCTGGCCGAACCGATCGATCAGACCCGGCGCGAAGACTGGATGAGAATCGTTTTGAAGAAAATCTAAGGGACAAGGCACAAGGCGAAAGGCGAAACCGGTTTGAGCCTTGAGCCTTGCGCCATCAATGGCATACTTGCCGCGCTACCCCGTTGGACAAGCCTCTCAAGTGCCGAACAGAGAAGACAAGCCCAAAGCCGATCGCCCCGACGTCCGCGCCGCCCTGGCCGAGCCACGGCTGGCGGCGACCGTACTGGCCCACACCGAGCGCACCGGGCGCGCTGCCAGAACGCTGCCGTTCGACACCGCGATCCATCCCGACTGTCAGATGCTGGCCCATTCCCTGGCCGCCCACGGCGACGTCAATCGTGCTGTCAGCCAGTATTTCAGCGTCGCGCTGCAGCAGCAGCAGGTGGTTGGCGAACTCATCAGCCGCCTGTTTGTACGGCCCGAACAGATCGAAATTCTCGACTTTGCCTGCGGCTTTGGCCGCCTGCTTCGCTTTCTGGTTCACGACCTGCCGCCAGAGCAGATTTACGCTGCCGAAATCCAGCGCCCGGCGTTAACCTGGGTGGGTCAGCGCTATGGCGTACACACCCTGCGTTCAGGCCCGAACCCGGAAGATTTCAAGCCCGAGCAGCGCTTTGATCTGATCTGGGTGGCGTCGCTGTTTTCGCATCTGCCCGAAGGCCTGTTCCAGCGCTGGCTCAGGCACCTGAACGCGCTGCTCAAGCCGGGCGGTGTGCTGTGTTTTTCGGTGCACGACGAAGCCCTGCTGCCGCCCGACATGGCCGTTGACGAGCGCGGTGTTCACTATATTTCCGGCAGCGAAAATGCTGATCTGGATCCGTCGATTTACGGCACCAGTTTTGTGACCGCCGACTTTGTCACGCGGGCGGCAGCCGTCGGCCCGACACACCGGCTGCGGCGACTGCCGCGTTTGCTCGCACACGAGCAGGATGTTTACGTCCTCAGCGACGCCGGCGGGCCTTCTCTTGATGCGCTTGAGGACTTTCCACGCGGCGCTCGCGGCTGGATTGATGAACTGGAAATCGACCAGTCCAACGGCAGTCTGTGGCTCAAGGGCTGGGCGGGCTCAATGGACGGCAAGTCCATGCGCGGGCTTGAAGTCGAGTTGGAGGGGCAAATCAGCATCCATCCCGTTGCTGAACCCTCCCCGCAGGTCGCCGAGGTGCTTGGACTGGCCCACCTGGGCCACAGCGGCTTTTCGTTCACGCTGCAACTGCCCGAATCGACCGCCCCGTGGCTGCGCGTATCGGCGCTGACCGAAAATGGTGAGCGGGCCCTGATCTATGCCGGACGATTGCCGCTGGCATGAGCTTTGATTCGCTGAGCTTTGCGCTGTTCATCATCGCACTGTGGGGCCTGGTGGCGCTCACGCGCGGCTGGCGAGTGCGCAAGTTCGAGCTGCTCGCCGCGAGCTACCTGTTCTACGCGGCCTGGAACCCGGCCTTCATCTGGCTGCTGCTGCTATCCACCGTCATTGATTGGTTTGTGGCCAGGCGCCTGCACGCCAGTGAGCCGGCGGGCCGACGCAAGGCCTGGCTGGTCGTGTCACTGATCGCCAACCTGGGGTTGTTGAGTTGGTTCAAATACGCTGATTTCTTTATCGCCAACCACAACCAGATCACCGCCTGGCTGGGGCTGGCGACATTTCAGGCACCGCTGGTTGACGTGGTGTTGCCAATCGGTATTTCCTTCTACACCTTCCAGACCCTGTCCTACACCATCGACGTTTATCGGCGCCGGATCGAACCGGCCGAAAGCTTTGCCGACTACGCGCTGTACGTAAGCTTCTTCCCGCAGCTTGTGGCCGGTCCGATCGTGCGCTATGAGGAGTTTGCGCCGCAGCTTGCCGAGCCGCGCAAAATGACGGCTGAAAACCTGGAGATCGGCGTTGCGCTGATGGTTGGCGGGCTGTTTCTCAAAACCGTGCTGGCCGACAGCCTGTTCGCGCCGGTCACCGATGCCGGCTTTGCTGCCGTTGGCAGCCTCGGCAGTCTGGCGGCCTGGTCAAGCATTCTGGCGTTCAGCGGCCAGATCTACTGCGATTTTGCCGGCTACTCCCTGTGCGCCATCGGTGCCGCGCGGGTGTTTGGCTTTGCCCTGCCAAAAAACTTTCACACCCCCTACGCGGCCATCGGTTTTTCCGATTTCTGGCGGCGCTGGCATATCACCCTGTCGAGCTGGATTCGCGATTATCTCTACATCGGCCTCGGCGGAAACCGTCGCGGGCAAGCGCGCACGCTGCGCAACCTGGTCGTGGCGATGGGGCTGGGCGGCCTGTGGCACGGGGCAGCCTGGACCTTCGTGTTGTGGGGCTTGGCCCACGGCGTCTGGCTGGTCGTCGAACACAGCCTCAAACCGCTGGGACAGCGCCTGACCTGGCTGGGCGCTCAAGCCCTGCAGCCGCTGTGGATGGCGCTGACTTTCGTCATCGTCACCCTGACCTGGGTATTGTTCCGCGCCGAAAACCTGCCGCAGGCCGGGGCGTTCTACCGCGCACTTTTCGCTGCCACCGAATCGACAATGAGCACCCTGGCCTGGCTGGCCCTGGCCGGCATGGCCGTGCTGCTGGCCGGACAGCTCATCCTGCGTCGGTGTGAAATTACCGCACTCTATCGCCACATGAGCTGGCCACTGCGCGCCGCCCTGCTCGGGCTGCTGCTGGCCGCCCTGTTGCTGAGTCCCGGCGACAACCGGGCCTTTATCTATTTCCAGTTCTGAGTCATGGGCACAAAAACGCACACCATCGCCGTGATTGCCGTTACCCTGCTGCTGGCCGCAGCAGCCGTGACCGGCTGGGAATGCTACTGGCGCGCGCAGGGCCATGAGCCGGCACTGCATGATGACCGCGACCTGTGGTCGCAGCACCGCGAGCAGGCGATCAGCGTAGATCAGAGCCGCAACTTTACCGTCATCGGTGCCTCGCGCATCCAGCTTGCCTTTTCAAGCCGCAGCTTCGAAGAAGCCCAGCCCGGCTGGCACGCCACGCTGCTCGCCATCAACGGCCATTATCCGGCTGCCGTGCTTGCCGACTTGGCCGCCGATGAGCGCTTTTCCGGGGTTTTGCTGGTCGCCACCGACGCCCGCGGCCTGTCTCACTGGCACCGGGGCATGAGCCAGCCCTGGGTGCGCCACTACCACCGAGACTACGGGCCGCAGCGCCGGCTGGAGCGCCGCCTGCTCAGCGCCCTGCAACAGCGACTGGTGATCGTCGGTAGCGAGTTCAATCTGATCCGGCGGCTGGACGGAGCCATTCAGGGCCGGCCCCCGGTGCGCCATTACACCCGTCTTTTGCCTGACCGCTCCATCGCGGCTGACTACCGCCAGGCGGACGTGATCGGTCTGCGCAGTCACTTCATCACCGACCTGGCAGCCGCTTACGCCGACCGGCCTGCACCGCCCGCCGAGCGCTGGCTGGCCGACCTGGCCGACATCAAACAGGATGTTGCGGCTGTTCAGGCGCGCGGTGGCCGCGTCATTTTTCTGCGCATGCCGACAGCAGACGCGCACTGGCAACTCGATCAGGAAAATTACCCGCGCAGTAGCTATTGGGACCGGCTGGCCGCGGCAAGTGGGGCGGCGACCATCCATTTTGCTGACTACCCGGAGCTTGCCGATCTGGATCTACCTGACACCTCGCATATCGACGGCAGCGACCGCGATCGATTCACCCGCGCACTGGTCGACATTCTGGCCCGAACCGGCGCGCTGCCGCCGAGTTGACAATCAGGCGCCCGGGAATGCCTCTATGGCCTTGGTGATTTCCTGACGGGCTTCGTCCGGACCGTGCCAGCCCAGTACCTCAACCCATTTGCCAATCTCCAGATCCTTGTAGTGGCTGAAAAAGTGGCGGATATTGCGGCGGCTGAAGCGGGGCAAGTCGTCGATCGACTGAATGTCTTCCTGAAGCGGTGAAACCTGCTCGATGGGCAGGGCTGCAATCTTGACATCCCGACCGGCCTCATCGGTCATTTCCAGAAAGCCAATCGGCCGACAGCGAATGATCGAACCAGGCAACAACGGCACGCTGATCAGCACCATCACGTCCAGCGGATCGCCGTCCTCGGCCAGGGTATTGGGCACGAAACCATAGTTGCAGGGATAGCGCATGGCCGTGGCCAGCAGGCGATTGACGTGTATCGTGCCGGTTTCCTTGTCGACTTCATATTTGACCGGCGGACCGTCGAGCGGGATTTCGATGATGGCATTGAAATCGTCGGGCGGATTGACGCCCGGGGAGATGTCGTTGACGTTCATGCGGCTACCTGAATTGCTTGTTGTCAGAACCCGCTAGGGTAGCGCATATCGCCCGGCGATCAGCGTCGCCGACGCCGCCGGCGAATCATTGAGCGACGCGCCATCACGTCTTCGTCCTGCCCGTCAGCAGCGGGCTGCCGGACCGAATCGGTAGATTCAGGGGCTTTTGCCTGGGCGGGGGTATCCGCACCGCGGGCGACAGCCCGGGCGAGCTGCGTCGGGAAGGCTATCAGCTCGGATTCAACTACATATTCAGGCTCGGGCTCGGGCTCGGGTTCCTGCTCAAGCTCGGTTTCGGGCTGTGCGACAACCAGTTCTGGCTCCGGCTCCGGTTCCACCTGATCCTGATCGACCGGCCTGGCGGCCACTTGCGGCTCCGGTGCCGATTCGGACGCCTCGTTTACTGCCGCCACGTCCTCGGCTGCGTCGAGCGCAGGCTGCGCCAGCGGATGCATCAGGGAGCGGCTGTCGCTGAGCACATCGATCACCGCATCAACACCACGAATGGCCGACAGTTCGGCGACCACCGGCTCAGGATCAATCAATTCGCCGTCGCTTTCGGCGTTCAGGCGCAGTGTCTGCCCCGCGTCAGTCTCCACAAACCGATGCGTGCCAAACTGCAACCCGGCGCGGTTTACCGCGGAAACGGCGGCCGCCAGAATGCCTGATCTGCGGCTCAGTGACAGCATGATGACTACGTCAGCCATGGCGAGTTGAATCCTCCCTTTTTAGGCTTGCGAACAGTTTGGGCTGAAATAATTTGGACAGCGACTTCGGAAAAAAAGTCGGCGTTTGCCCGGGTCCATTAACAAAGTATAGCAAGGATAGTCGTTTTTACTTACAATTACCCGATTTTGCAGCCCGGGACCCGGTCTTGGGGCTTATTTGCGTGCGTTTGATTTCCGCTTGAAAAACGACTGATCTGAATCTTCGGGAGAAAAAATGAACCAGTTGATGATCCCCCCAATGCTTGGGGTCGTGGGCTTGATTGTGGCCTTTGTCATTTACCGCGTCGTGATGCGCTACCCGGTGATGGAAGGCAAGCCAGAGCAAATCGCCAAGCTGATCCAGGAAGGCGCAATGGCCTTCATGCGGCGGGAAATTGTGCTGATTGCCGCGTCAGTCGCAGTGATCTTCATTGCCCTGGCCATCTCCGATCTTGGTATCCAGACGGCCATTGCCTTTCTGGTCGGCGCCGTGTGCTCCGCGCTGGCGGGCTTCCTTGGCATGTACGCGTCCACCCGCGCCAACGTGCGCACGACGACCGCAGCCCACAATCACGGCACCTCCAAAGCGCTGATGGTCGCCTTTTACGGCGGCTCGGTCATGGGCCTGGTGCTGGCCTCGCTGGGCCTGCTCGGTCTGGGCACGCTGTATCTGCTCTTCGGCAGCGACCCGGACACCGCCCACCGCATCCACGGCTTCGGTATGGGCGCAGGCGTTGTCGCCCTGTTCTACCGCGTTGGCGGCGGCATTTTCACCAAGGCGGCTGACGTCGGCGCCGACCTGGTCGGCAAGATTGAAGCCGGCATTCCCGAAGACGACCCGCG
>CALEIM010000032.1 GCA_937876395.1 uncultured Wenzhouxiangella sp.
TTTCATAGGTGCCCTGGACGATGCCCTGCGAGCCGATATAGATCCACGAGCCGGCCGTCATCTGGCCGTACATGGTCAGGCCGCGCTGTTCGAGATCGCGGAAGGTGTCCCAGTTGGCCCAGCGTCCGACCAGGTTGGAGTTGGCAATCAGCACTCTGGGCGCCTGATCGTGGGTGCGGATCACGCCGACCGGCTTGCCGGACTGGACCAGCAGTGTCTCATCGTCTTTCAGGCGTTTGAGGGTCGCAACAATGGAGTGATAGCAGTCCCAGTTGCGGGCTGCCCGGCCGGTGCCACCGTAGACGATCAGTTCATCGGGATGCTCGGCAACGTCCGGATCGAGGTTGTTCATCAGCATGCGCAGAGCAGCTTCCTGATGCCAACCACGGCAGTTCAGGCTGGTGCCACGCGGCGCGCGCACGACGCCGGGAGAGTGTTCCTTCAGGGACATTGCGGGTTCAGTCGGTTGGGGGACTCGGTCAGTATAGCAATGCCGGCGATGCTTAAGAGCCCGGTTCAGCGGTTGCGAAAGTGGCGCAGGATCAGGTCAGCAACCAGGTAGGGCACCAGGCCGATGACTGCCTGCATGGCAATCAGCAGCCAGCCGTCGGCTTCCGGCATCAGGCGCTGGGCCAGTGGGGCGGTCAGGCGGAAGCCGATGCCCAGCACCTTCCAGATCAGCTCCAGCAGGGATTCTGAGCCGACGCCGGACTGCAGTGCGGCCAGCGTTACGCCGGCCAGAAAGGCAGCGCACAAAAAGGGATTGTCGCGGATCATGTCGATCAGGCCGCGAGAGCTCTGGGAGCGGGAACGCATCATGTTCGTTCTCCTTGTGTGCGGGTGCCGGTTCGGCTCAAAAGCTGTGACCCTGTATACTATTTTCGGGGCTCGGTCACAAGCGCGGCGCTTGCGCTGCAAGGGAGAAAGACCTTGGAATCAAAATGGCCAATCTACAGCGGGCGCCTGATTGCCGTGCTGCTACTGACGCTGGCCGTGTGCAGCGCGTGCATGCTGCGCGACGCGCGCGAGCAGCTTGAGCTGATTGATCAGGTCTGTATTCTTGAAGGCCAGGTCGATCAAAGCGATGGCGATGAGCGGGGCCTGGTGGCGGTGCTGGTGCCCGGCGATGCCGAGCGTGGGCGGCCGCCGGAGCCGGTCGATTACACCTTGCCTGACGGGCAGGGCCGCTTCAGCTTTGCCCTGGCACCCGGCGAGTACCTGCTGATGGCGATTCGGCAGGCGCCAGTTGAATCTGAATCCGAACCTGTGCCGCCGGCGCGTGGCGAGGCGCCGGGGCGCCGCCTGCACTGTCGGGCCGGCGAACGACTGAACGTCGGCGAGCTTGATTTCATTAGCGGTGACCCGCTGGGCACAGGTGCGGAGATTTCGCTTGATGTCAATTCCAGCCTGGCAGCCGAAGCCTTTGAGTCGGCGGTCAGCCTGGGTCAGTTGACGGCTTTTGCCGAGGTCGTGGCGCTGGATGATTCGCGCTTTGACCTTGAGCTGGCCGGCGACAGCATGTGGCGTCCGGTGGACTTCCTGCAAGCCGGCCGGGCGGGCGTCTACCTGGCCGAGCCGTTTGACCCTGAGCGCATTCCGGTGCTGTTTATTCACGGCATCAACGGTTCACCACGGGTGCTTGAGCCGCTGATTGACGCTCTGGATGATCAGCGATTTCAGGCCATGTATTTCTACTATCCTTCCGGACTGCGGATTGGCCAGACCGTCTGGCATCTGGACCGGATCATGCGCGTGGTTGAACAGCGCCACCAGATCGACCACTATCACGTCGTTGCGCACAGTATGGGTGGGCTGGTGGCCCGCGCCTGGCTGCTGGAACGCAGCGCGGACCCGGCGCGTGGCGTGATTGGCTCACTGATTACTGTATCCACACCCTGGGACGGCTATCCTTCGGCGCGTCAGGGGGTCGCGTATTCGCCGGTGGTGGTGCCGGTGTGGCGGGATATGGCCAGCGGCAGCGAGTTTCTTGACGATCTGTTTGATCCGGCCAGCGCCGCCGCCCGTCTGCCACCGCACCATCTGCTGTTCAGCTACCGGCAGTCCAGTCGTCTGGCCGGTCATTCAGGCGATGGCGTGGCGGCCCTGAGCAGCATGATTCCGGAAAACGTCCAGCAACAGGCCGCGTCGCTGTTCGGGATTGATGCCGGGCATGTCGATATTTTGTCTTCTGACAGCGCTCAACGAAAGGTCAGGGATATTTTGGCTACGGCCGAAGCCGCGTTTTATTGAGCCTCGAGCTTCCCATGGCTCGTCCGAATTCCCGGATTTCACCGCTGGATTCGATACAATGGCCCGATGAAAAAAATGACTCAGGGTCGCACCCCGTTTTTGCTGATATTTCTGGCCTGCGCCGGCTTGCTGGCCTATGCCTACTATGCCCAGTTCGTGCTTGGGCTGGTGCCTTGCCCACTGTGCATCCTGCAGCGTTTTGGCTTCATGATCATGGGGCTGTTTGCGCTGGCAGGCTTTATTCACGGGCCGCGCTCCTGGGGTCGCTGGTTGTATGGCCTGCCGATTCTGATTGGCGCCGGTTGGGGCATCACCACGGCCACCCGTCATGTCTGGCTTCAGAATCTTCCCGCAGACCAGGTGCCGGACTGCGGTCCGGGCATGTATTTCATGCTCGAATACGAGTTTCCGCTGGCCGAGATTCTGCGCGAGGCCTTTACCGGTGCGGGCGAATGCGCTGAAGTGGACTGGCAGTTTATGGGGCTTTCCATGCCCACCTGGACCCTGATCTGGTATGTTGCGCTTGCAGTCTTTTTGCTGCTGGCGCTGTTTGCGCAGCGGCGTACCCGCGGAACCCGGGCATGAGTGAGAAACTGAAAACAATCACCTCGGCAAAGGGCTGGAAGCCGGATTCCTGGCAACAGAAGCCGGCCAGTCAGCAGGTCAGCTACCCCGATGAGCTGGCCTTTAAGGGCGCGCTGAAGCGGCTTTCAGTGCTGCCGCCGCTGGTGACTTCGTGGGAGATCCTCGCCCTCAAGCAGCAGATCGCCCAGGCTCAGGCCGGTCAGCGCTTTGTGTTGCAGGGCGGCGATTGCGCCGAGCTGTTCGATGACTGCCAACCCGCCGTTATTGCCAACCGCCTGAAGGTCTTGCTGCAGATGTCGCTGGTGATGCTCCACGGCATGCAAATGCCGGTGCTGCGCATTGGCCGCTTTGCCGGCCAGTATGCCAAGCCGCGCTCGACCGACACCGAAACCCGCGACGGGCTGACCCTGCCGAGCTACCGGGGCGATCTGGTCAATGCGCCGGAATTTGTCGAATCGGCCCGCCGTCCCGACCCGGAGCGGTTGATTCGCGGCCACGCCAGTTCGGCGATGACGATGAATTTCGTGCGCGCCCTGGTCGATGGCGGCTTTGCCGATCTGCACCATCCCGAGTACTGGAACCTGGGCTGGGTGGAGCATTCACCGCTGGCCGAGGAGTTCGAGCGCATTGCCGATTCCATCGGAAACTCGGTGCAGTTCATGGAGACGATCACCGGCGTCAAGCCGGGTAGTCTCCGCCGGGTGGATTTCTTCACCTCGCACGAAGCGCTGCACCTGCCGTATGAGCAGATGCTGACGCGGCGGGTACCGCGTCAGTGGGGCTGGTTCAATCTGTCCACGCATTTTCCCTGGATCGGCATGCGCACGGCTGATCTCGACGGCGCGCACGTCGAGATGTTCCGCGGCGTGCGCAACCCGATGGGCATCAAGATCGGCCCGGACATGAGCACAACCTGGCTCAAGGGGCTGATTCGGCGTCTCAATCCCGATAACGAAGCCGGCCGCCTGGTGCTGATTCACCGCCTGGGCGCAGGCCGGATAGCTGATCGACTGCCGTCGCTGATCGATGCGGCCCGGTCAACCGGCTCGCCGCTGCTGTGGATTTGTGATCCGATGCATGGCAACACCGAAAAGACCGCAAGCGGCTACAAAACGCGGCGCTTTGCCAGTATCGTCTCCGAACTTGAGCAGGCCTTTGATATTCACGCCACCTGCGGTTCACGCTTGGGCGGCGTGCACCTGGAGCTGACAGGCGAAAACGTCACCGAGTGCATCGGTGGTGCCCGTGATCTGAATGAGAGTGATCTGGCGCGCGCCTACAAGACCACGGTTGATCCACGGCTCAATTACGAACAGGCCCTGGAACTGTCGATGCGCATTGTCGGCAAGCACCGCAGCCTGTCACCCCGCCCGGGCTGATAACCTAAGGAACGAAGCGCGCAATTTGATCTCTGGTCAGTTCCTGCATTGGTACAAGAGCTGGTAGAACCGGGATCGGTACTGTATTGACCGAGTAGTTGGGGTACAATTTGCCCCGCTTCCGGCCAGGTGGCAGAGTGGTTATGCAGCGGCCTGCAAAGCCGTGTACCTCGGTTCGACTCCGGGCCTGGCCTCCAATTTTTCCGCGACTCCCGTTTTCCGTTCCCAGCTTCATTCGCCTGCCAGGCGGCGGGCGTTCGTGATTGTCGGATGGGGGTTGCCGCTCCATGACCTGGGCAGCAGGTCGAGCAGTTCGGCCAGGTACTTGGTATCGGCCGGCTCGTCGCCCTCGATCTGCTGGCGGATTTCGGTCAGTACAGCGGCCAGCAGGCCCTGGCGGGCGGCGGCCTGGCGCAGATCGTTGGCAAAGTCATCGGTGATCTGACTTTTTCTGCTCGAGAGCAGAAACTGAGCCAGGGCGTTGCCGTTGAATGCGGCATGTTTGAGCCAGAAGGCGGCGGCTGGACGATTCTGAATTACCCCATCACCGCTGTGCAGGCGTTCGCTGAGATCAATTTGCGCGTTGGGGATGCCGGCCAGAGCGGCGCGTTCCACGACTTCAATCATTGCTTCGTGATCAATCTGGTCGACCTCCATGTGGAGCTTGTCGGCCAGCCAGACGGCGCGGTGTGCCGCTTCCAGATCATGTTCGGCATGGTCCAGCGCGGCGCGCAGCTCGCGTCGCGTCTGGCCGCTGTTGGGCAGGTTACGCTCCTGTCCTCGGTCCAGGGTGAAGGCGATGTGCTGGATAAAATACTTGGGCAACCCTTCCGGCGGGGCTTCCAGCCACTCAAAGCTCCATTGCGACATTGCTTTTAGCGCGCTATCGTCAAACACGTCTTCGGGCTCGCTGTAAATAACGTGGGGCAGCTCAAGCTCGCCCTCAGCGCTGACCCAGACGCCGAGCTGGACCACGCCCATGATGCCGCGATCCAGTGCTTCACGCGGGTAGTGGGGACTGACGCGTTCCATTTCGGCCGACGTGCCGAACATCAGAAAGCGGTTGTCGTCGAGCTGCTGCCAGTCGGGCGCTTCACTGCGGCAATCGGACTGGCAGGGTTCGAGCGCAAAGGAATCGGCCAGGGACGTGAAAGCATGGTCTGAACGCCACTGCGGCCAGCGCTCTTCCATACGGGCCGTTTGCGTCTCGTCGAGTATGCCGAGCACGGTCGATAGTGCGTCGCTGGCCGGCGCATAGCCCTGATCGGCCGCCAGGCGCACCCATAGAGCGCCATCAATGCGGTTGGCCGGCCCGCCTTCGCCGTTGAGCAGCATCACACCCAGGTTGAACTGGGCTTCGGTAAAACCTGCTTCGGCCATGCGGATAAAAGCCTGACGGGCAGGCGAGTGTTCGCCGCGATCGTAGGCGGCAACCGCCTCGTCGAAGGCCACCGGTGCGGCAGCCAGGGAGGGAGACTGAGCAACAACGGCGGCGAGTATTGCGATCAGAATCAATTTCATGGCAGGCGCAAGCGTTTCGGGTCTGCAAGCCACGCTAGCGGCTTGCGAGTGCGCTTGTCAAGCCAGGAGTTCAAACCTTGGGCTTGAGCGTGTCTCGGCGGCTGCCGTTTTGACCGGCAACCAGTGCGATGCTCGCCGAGCGCATGATCAGGGCAGTCAGGCCGAGCAGGGCAACGATCATCAGGCCGGCCAGCCAGCGCCGGTAGGACTCGGCCCGGTAGGCGCCGCCGCTGCCGATGGTGGGCATTTGCTCAGGTGGGTAGGGCAGGCCGTGTTGTCGGGCGATGGATCGAATGCGCGAAAAATGGATGACCGGCGTACCGTTTTGCAGAAAATGCCCCATTACGGTGGGAACGCGAAAGGCGGCGGCTGGCGCGCTGTGGCTCAAGCCGCTGGCAAAGTAGTGATCGATGCGGTTGGGGCCGGTCGTTGCCGTGCCGCCGCCGACGTTGATGAAAGCCTTGATTGGCTCACCGTCGGCGCCCTGGTTATAGATCCGGATGCGCTCGGCGACCGCAGACTGGTAACTGTTGGGAACAAGTACCTCCAGGCCAAGACGGGCGGCGCCTTCGTTAATCATCTGGATTCCGCTGGCGTCGAGGCCGATGCCGCGATCTTCAATTCCGCCCAGAGTCACTGCATCAACGCGGATGTCGAGTAGTTGTGCATCGCGCAGTTCCCGGACGATGTCGAGCCAGCTATATCCCGGCACGTTGGCGCCCCACTGGGAGGCCGAGCCGGAAACGATGGTAACCGCTTCGACACCCAGCGCCTCAAGGGCTGCATAGACGGCCAGGTTGAGGGCCGGGAAAGAGCCCGAGACGGCCACGGCTACGCGGTCACCGGGCTGGACGCCGGCCTCGACGACCAGGCGTATCACCACGGCTGCCCAGTTGGGGTTGATCGTGGCCTGCTTGGATTCAAGGTTGCCGCTGATGCTGGTCAACGGCGAGCTGGCAACGCCGATCATGCCTGAACGCAGCGGATCGACATCCGGGTTGATCGGCATGAGCCGACCGCGAACCGGGCGCAGGGTCTCGATGGCCTGCTCCATCAGTCGCGAGGCATCCAGCATTTCGTTGTAGTAGTCGGAAGCTTCCTGATGGGTGAAGGTCTCAACCACGATCAGTGCGGCAATCGCCGCCACAGCCAGCAGCAGCAGGGCTGGAGTGGGAATGGAGGACGGACGCCAGTACAGGCGCTGGGCGCGCTCTTTCATCGCAGCAACTCCTCGATCACGGATTGCGTATCGGCCCGGTTCCAGGCCTGTTCGAGCTCATAGCTCATCAGCACGTCGGGTAAAAATACAACGAGAATCAGACGCACCAGAACGGCCGATACGATCAGGCCAACCAGCGTCTTGACCACGCCCTGGCGCTCGAACCAGATCGCGATCAGTCCGGGAATGATGTAGCCAATTACGCTCAGCTCAAAATAGCTGTACTCCGAGGAGCTTGCGCCTTCCGGCCCGCTGACCGGAAAGCTGAGTACGCCGCCCATGCTCAGGTCGATCAGGCTGCCAAAAATATAGCCGATCAGGATCATCAGCGCGGTTCGGCGACGGCCATAAACCACCATGAAACTTGCCAGGGTCCGGACAGCGATATAAGTGAGGTAGGAGGCCACCAGCGTCATGGCGACGCTCCACGGCTGTAACAGTTTGAGTGCGATATAGCCCGGCACGACCAGACCGCCGGCGGCCAGACCGAAGACTTCGACCAGTAGCAGCGTGACCAGCAGGCCGATGCCGATCGCCACCGCCAGCAGATTGAGCAGGATCATAGCGGTTGACTCCGTATGGCTCGATTATTGAAATACCTTGCAAGCTCACTGCCGCCACCGTGCACGTTGCACATGCCCACGATCAGCGCTGTGCCGCGGGCGTGTTCAAGCACGGTTTCGAACAGTTCGTACTGGTCCAGGCCCTCAGCGACGGTCATGTGATTCGACGGAATACCGGCGGCCACCGCGGCGCGAGCAAACAGCAGGGTGCCGCTGCCCATCAGCACGTAGTGATCGGCCGCTGTCCAGCGCCCGGCGACTTCGGCCAGTTGCTGGGAGCGCTGCGGGCGATCAAAGCGGCAGTTGACCACGGCCAGCTTGTAGCGATCCTGGCCGTAGTGTTCGACGACTTTTTCCCAAATCATTTCCGTGGAGTCCGGGTCATTGGCCGCGAAGGCGTTAACAAAGATGAGGTCGCGACCGTAAAGATCGAGCTGCTGAACCTGGGTGGCGCCGACTTCAGGCTCCAGGCTCTGCATGCCGACAAGTGCAGTATCCCGATCCACGCCCAGTTCCTGGCAGACTTTCAGCGCCAGGGCGACGTTTTCCGCGTGCTCGGCGTAGCGAAAAACGGCCATGGCATCCGTGCTGATTGCATCGGCATCTTCGTCCGTGGTGACCTGCAGGCTGCTGCCGCGGTCTTTGGCCGCCATGCGAAACACTTCCAGATGCTCGCGTTCGGCGGTAAATAGCTGGGCACCGTAGGGTACCGTGCCGGCCAGCGCCAGAGCCACGTCGTGGGCTGTCGGTCCCATTACATCGAGGTGGTCGGCGCGGGCATTGGTAATCACGCCGTGGGTGGAACGCACCATCTGACGCTCGGACAGTTCCTGGTAGTGGGGCTGAAGAGCCATGCATTCCATGACGATGATTTCCGGCTTGAAGCCGACCAGGCGGCGCATGATGCGGATCTGTTCGATGATATTGGGCTGGTTGGGGCGATGAATCGGGTGATCCTGGCCATCCGGGCCGGTCAGCGCGGCAAACGAGCCGGTGGTTTTGGCGCAAACGCGCCGGCCACCCGCGCGCAGACCGGCTGCGATCAGGCGAACCACGCTGGTTTTGCCGCGCGTGCCGTTGACGTGCACACGCACCGGCAGCCGCCGCAGAACCCGGCGATGGGTCAGCGTTTCCAGCAGTCCCAGTCCGATCAATAAAGCCAGGATGCTAGTAACTGCAAGCAGAGCAAAGGTATTACTGATGGTCGGTCCTCCTTGGCTGCCAGTCGTTTGTGGATGGAATTTTGAGTCGATCGCGCAAAAAATTATAGTGGCTCCAACGCCGCTTCAAGTTTGTTCGGGGTAAGATTTCGAACCTTGCCCGGGTGGCGGAATAGGTAGACGCACGGGATTTAAAATCCTGCGGTGGCAACACCATGCCGGTTCGAGTCCGGCCCTGGGCACCAGATCACAGTTTGTCAGAATCGTCAGGCTCGGATTCGTCGCTGGAAACGTGCCGACTGTCCGAATCTGCCTCGGGATGCTGCTGCAAATCAGTTTCCACATAAATCACCTGCGGTGATTTCTTGTAGTCATCTGCATGATTGGCCTGATAGACCTCGCTGGCTTTGTAGTTGTTGTAGAAAAAGCGCACCAGTACCGTACCAGCCGCAGCCGCCGGCAGCGCCAGCAGCATGCCGGCAAAGCCGAACAGACTGCCGCCGGCCATCACCGAAAAAATCACCAGAACCGGGTGCAGGCCGATGCGGTCGCCGACCAGCTTGGGCGTAAGCACATAACTTTCGATCAGCTGGCCGAGGGTGAATACGATGGCCACCGAGAGCAGAAAGCCGAAGCTGAAATCCTGGATGACTGCAGTGACCCCGGCCAGCACGGCTCCGGTAATCGCGCCCAGGTAGGGCACAAAGCTGACCAGCCCGGCGATCATGCCGATGGCCACAGCGTTGTTCAGGCCAACCAGCGACAGGCCAATCGCATAAATGACGCCCAGGCTGACCATCACCAGCAGTTGACCGCGCAGAAAGCCGCCCAGCGCCTCGTCCATCTCCCGGGTGAGCTGAACGACCGTCGGCTCAATGTTACGCGGCAGGATATCGCGCAGCACGTTCATCAGTTGCCGCCAGTCGCGCAGCAAGTAGAAGGTCACCAGCGGAACCAGCAGCATCAGAGTGGTCCACATCAGGAAGCGTCCGCCCGACTGGGTCATGACGCTGACCAGATTGCCCGCGGCGCCGGCGATATTGGAGAAATACTGCTGAATCAGCTCCCGAGCGCTTTCGGCGTTGAAGGCCTGCAGATCAAGATCCAGATCGAGACGTTGTTCGATCCAGGGCACGACGTTTTCGCGCAGGGTGCCTACATAGCCGGGCAGGCGGGCCAGGAAATCGGCAATCTCGCGCACCAGCACCGGGATGATGACCAGCAGCAGGATCACCAGAACGGCAAAGGCGAGAATGAACACCGCGCCGACGGCCAGATCGCGGCGCATTCCGATGCGCTCCAGCCAGCCGACCAGCGGATTGGCGATATAAGCAATCAGCACGCTGATGAAAAATGGTGTCAGAACCGTTCCAAGCAGCCAGACCAGCCAGCCGGCAATCAACAGGCTGGCGACGATCCAGAGCAGCTGATAGCGGCTGAGATGGGGGAAGGGAGCTTGCCGATGCTCGTCCATGGTTCGTGGGCATTCGCGAAGGTTCGAGCGAATATTGGCAGGATGTCGGGACGCTTGCAAGCGCAACGCAGACGCGAGCCGCGCACTTTGGCCGGGTATACTTTCCGCGGGCGCCCATAACCGGCATGACCATCAAACCCAAGCAGGCTGTACGCATTCATGTCCATCGCAATCAATGTCAATTCAGAGATCGGCCCGCTCCAGACGGTGCTCGTTCACACTCCGGGCCAGGAAATCGAGAACATGACACCGCTGACGGCGGCGGAAGTGCTTTACGACGATATTCTCAATCTGGAGCTGGCTGCCGAAGAACATCGGCAGCTCAAAGGCGTGCTAAAAACGGTGTGTCGAACGCTGGAGCTCGACGATCTGCTCACCGAGGTGCTCGAAGACGGTCAGATCAGTGAAGCCCTGGTGCAGGCGCTGTGCGAGCTGTTCGAGTCGCCGGAGGTACGCGACGATCTGCTGGCCCTGTCGGCCAGTGACCTGGCCCGCCAGCTCATCCAGGGCACGCCGGCCAAAGCAATCAGCCTGGAGAAGTTTCTGCGCGAATCGCGCTACGCCATTCCGCCGCTGCCCAATGCCTTTTTTACCCGCGATGCGGCCATGTGCGTCAACGACCGCGTAATCATCGGTTCGATGGCTTATCGGGCGAGAGTGGCCGAGGCGCTGCTGCTGAAAACGGTGTTCAGCCGCCATCCGGAGATCGGGCTTCCGGATTTTTATTTTGACGGCACGGACAACCGCAACGCCGAAGTCACAATCGAAGGCGGCGATCTGCTGGTCATCCGCGAAGACCTGGCGCTGATTGGTTACAGCGAGCGCACCTCGGTGGCCGGAATCGACCAGCTCATGCGCTCGATTGCCGCCCAGGGGCCGATCAACAATTTCATCGTGGTCGAGCTTCCCAAGACTCGCGCCACCATTCATCTCGACATGATTTTCACCATGGTCGATCACGACAAATGCGTGGTCTTCCCGCCGCTGATTACCGGACGCCAGCGCTCGCGCGCCTTTCACTGCCGGTTCAACGGCGGGCCGGAAGCGAGTATTCGCGAACACCGCGATGTGCTCTCGGCGCTGGCCTCGCTGGGCGTTGATCTTGAGCCGATCAACTGCGGCGGGGATCAGGAAATTCACCAGGAGCGCGAGCAGTGGTCCAGCGGCGCCAATTTCTTCGCCTTCGCCCCCGGCCAGATTATTGGCTACCGGCACAACAGCCACACCGTTGAGGCCCTGTCCGACGCGGGTTTCAACGTCGCCGATGCACCGGACCTGATCGCCGGCCGGCGCTCGATTGCGGTCGGTGAGCGGCTGGTGGTGACCATCGGCGGCGCCGAGCTGTCGCGCGGCGGCGGCGGCTGCCGCTGCATGACCATGCCAATGGCCCGTGCCGCGCTGTGAGCCCGTGCGCTGCCAGGGTGGTCCGTACCAGGGCCTGGAACCATGACCTTTGACCCTGTCTGGGCGATCGCAGCGAATCTAGAATCAGACCTTTTGTAACAGGAGAGCCCCGCGTGAGCAGAATTGTGCTGATTGTCCTGGCTGCAGCCTGGCTGGTGCCGGCGGCGGCAGCCCCGAGCGCACCCGCGCGGTGGACTACGACGCCGCCACCCGCGCCATGCAGGCGGCGGAGCAGGCGGGCGTGAAGCGGTTCGTGA
>CALEIM010000033.1 GCA_937876395.1 uncultured Wenzhouxiangella sp.
ATCACGCATGGCCCAGCACAAGCTGGATGCCGCAGCCTATGCCTGGTATATCGACCTGCGCCGCTACGGCACGGTACCGCACGCCGGCTTTGGGCTGGGCTTCGAGCGCCTGCTCAACTACATCACCGGGCTTGGCAACATCCGCGACGTGATCCCCTACCCGCGCACGCCGGGCCACGCGCCGTTTTAGTGGCCCCGGAGGTCGGAGGTCGGACCTCTGCCCCCTACTCGAAGCGCAGCGCCTCGATCGGATCGAGCCGCGAGGCGCGCTGGGCCGGGTAGAAGCCGAAGAAAACGGCGATCACTATCGCAATCAGCACTGAACCGGCCAGGGTCATTGGGCTGATTAGCACCGGGAAGCTGCCAATTCGCGCGGCCACGTGGGTGCCTAAAACGCCGAAAACCATGCCTAACAGGCCGCCAAACAAGCCGAGCACCGTGGCCTCAACCAGAAACTGCACCAGCACATCACGACGGCGCGCGCCGACCGCGCGGCGCAGACCGATTTCGCGAGTGCGTTCGGTGACTGAAACGAGCATGATGTTCATGATGCCGATGCCGCCAACGATCAGTGAAGTGGCGGAAAATGCGGCCAGCAGAAAGCCGAGCAGACTTTCGGTTTCGTTGCGGGCGCGAATGAACTCGGCAAAGTTCACAACGACGAAATCATCCTCCGCGCCCGGCTGAATGTCGCGTCGAATGCGCAGCATGTTTTCAATTTCAGCCTGAGCGCTCAGCACGTCGAGGTGATCGTGCACCTTGATATAGACTCGCCCGGCATCGTCGTTGACCGTGCTGGAGCTCCGTCCAATCCGGCTGCGCACGGTTTCAATCGGCATCCACACGGTATCGTCCTGGTCCTGACCCCAGGATGAGGCGCCTTTTTCTTCCAGAATGCCGATGACAGTCACCGGCGTGCGATTGATCCGAACGCGCTGGCCCAGCGGATCCCGCCCGGCAAACAGCTCATCGACGACGGTCTGGCCGAGAACGGCCACCTTGGCGCCGCTCCAGGCTTCGGCGTCGGAAATGTTGCGCCCTTCGACGATGTCCCAGTCCTGGATCAGGGCGAAATCCTGACCCACACCGAACACCGCAGTTGACCAGTTACGGCCGGCATGTACCAGGGTGATCGCCGACTGAACCCGCCCCGAGGCCGCCTCGACGTAGTCGCTCATTTCCCGAATCGCCTGCACATCCCGATCGGTCAGCGCGCGGGCCGTACCGGCGCCTTGAGAGCGGCCGCCAAACATCGCGCTGCCCGGGCGCACCTGAAGCACATGGGTGCCAAAACTCTGAATCTGCTCCTGTAGCTGCTGGCCCGCACCCTGGGAGATGGACACCGAAATAATCGCCGCGCCGATACCAATGATGATGCCCAGCATGGTCAGAAAGCTGCGCACCGAATTGGTCCGGATAGCGCGCAGGGCAATCGACAGGCTGGCGGTCAGCGGCGTGCCCGTACGCGGCTCGATACGCGCTTTTCTGACCTTGCCGGCCGTACGGCTGATCATTCGCTCCCCCGCTGGCTGTCTTCGATGATGCGCCCATCGCGAAAGCGGATGATGCGCTCGGCGTAATCGGCAATTTCCTGCTCGTGGGTGACCAGAATGACGGTGGTGCCTTCGGCGTTCAGAGCAGTAAACAGGCGCATGATGTCCTTGCCGGTTTCGCTGTCGAGCGCACCGGTCGGTTCATCAGCCAGCACCATTTGCGGCCGATTGACCAGCGCCCGGGCAATCGCCACGCGCTGCTGCTGGCCGCCCGATAGCTGCGAGGGGTGGTGATCCATGCGTTCGGCCAGGCCGACCCGTTTGAGTGCGGCAATTGCACGCGCGTCCTTATCAGCGCGGCTCAGCGGCGTATACATCAGCGGCAGCTTGACGTTTTCGAGCGCCGTGGTTCGTGGCAACAGCATGAACTGCTGAAAAACGAATCCCAGCGTTTCGTTGCGCAGCCGCGCCTGCTGGTCACTGCTCAGGGAGCCGATATTCCGCCCGGCAATATAAAGTTCACCGCGGCTGGGTGAATCCAGCGCGCCGATCATGTTCATGAAGGTGGATTTACCCGAACCCGAAGGCCCCATGATGGCGACGAACTCGCCGGCATGGATGCTCACATTGACATCGTCCAGGGCGTGGACGACGTTGTCGCCCATCCGGTAGTCCTTGCCCAGACCGCGACACTCGATCAGACGAATGTCGCCCTGCTCAGGAACGCGCGCTGCATCAATCATGCTCAGTTGTTCTCGACCTGGCGCACGCGGGTGACAACCACATCACCCTCGGCAACCCGACCGGCGACAATTTCGGTATGGCGATCATCGCTCAGCCCGTAGCGTACCCGACGCTCTTCCAGGCTGCCATCGGGCCGGGCCAGATACAGCGTGGCCGCGCGCGTTTCACCGCGCTCAGCCTGACGCTGACGAAGTTGCTCGTGCTGCTCCGGACTCAGGTGCCGGGCCAGGATGTCCTCCATTGCGCGACTCATGCGTTCGCGCATCAGCTCACGCTGCGCTTCATCCATGGTCTCGCCCATTGCCGGACCCTGGCCGGCAAAGGCTGTACGCAAATCCTGCTGAATCTGCTCGATGGTGGCGGCGGGCAGGCCAAGCTCGCTGAGCTGCTCGGCCAGTTCGGCGGCCGGTCCGCCCGATCTGCTGCCTGTCTGGGTACTGGCAGTGTCCGACGCCGAATGCACGGTGGCAAAGGCCGGCGGCCGGAAACGCGCGGCGGCATTGCTGACCCTGAGCACATCTTCGCGTCGACCGGTTTCGATATCCACGCTGGCAGTCATGCCCGGCAGCAGGCGTCGACCCGGGTTCGGGGCCTCGATGATGACCGTATAGGTGACCACGTTCTGCTCTTCCCACGGCGCCAGACGAACCTGGCTGACCACGCCGGTGAAGCGGCGATCCAAAAACGCATCGACGCCAAAAACCGCGCTGGCACCTTCGCGCACGCTGCCGATATCGGCCTCATCGACGCTCGCCTCGATCTGAATTTCGGCCAGATCCTGGGCAATGATGAACAGTATCGGCGCCGACAGGCTGGCCGCCACCGTCTGCCCTTCATCGACCGCCCGATCAATCACCACGCCATTGATCGGCGAGCGAATCTCAGTGCGCTCCAGATCGATTCGGGCGGCGTCGCGGACGGCTTCGCGCTGATTCACGGTCGCTTCGGCATTGGCCAGGTTTGCCCTGGCAATCGCTACATCGGCCTCGGCCGATCGCCAGTTCGCCTCGGCGGCGTCGCGATCTGCGGCCGAAACACTGCCGCGACCAACCAGCTCGGTCTGACGTTCAAATTCACGCCGGGCGTTGACCAGCATCGCCTCGGCCTTCTGGATACCAGCCTGCTGAACGCGGACATTGGCCCGGCTCACGGCCAGGTTGGCTTCGGCTTCCTGCACCCGGCGCTCAAAGGTCTGCGGATCAATCCGCGCCAGCAGATCACCGGCTTCGACCTGGCTGTTGAAATCCGCGTACAGCTCGGCAATCTGGCCGGATAGCTGGGAGCCGACCTCGACCGTATTGAGCGCCTGGACCGAACCGACCGAAGACACGATCTGAACCACATCGCCGCGATCCAGGACGACCGTGTCGGTGCGCATGACACCATCGCCTGAAGCCGACGGCCACAGCCACCACAGCAGCACCGCGACAGCGACCGCTGCCAGTGCAATGATCAGTTTTTTATTCATGCAGATATTATCGGTTACAAACCGGTAGGCTGATGGCAGAAAGGATGACCCGGCCGCGCACGGCCGGGAATATATCGCCAGCGATCCGGAAGGCTATGAATCAGCCCTTCACCTGCCGCTCGATGCGGGCTCCGACATCGGGATCGATGGATTTCCAGTAGTCAAAAGCGCGCTCCAGCACCGGCGAGCGCACGTCGGCCAGGGCGCCGGCCACCTGGTCTACCAGGGCATCGCGTTGGGCATCATTGAACACTTCGCGGACCAGAATACCGGGCTGTGTGAAATCATCATCATCGGCCCGCAACGTGTAGGCGCTGCGCACCATCTCGCCGTCGGCTTCCCAGCCATCGACGACCGGCCCGGTCTCATCGGCCCATTCCCGGCCACCACTGTTGGGCGCATACACCGGGGCATTGCCAGAGTGGTGGTAGGCCATCTGTCCGTCAAACTGATAGGTGTTGACGTCGACCTTCGGCTGGTTGACCGGAAGCTGGTGGAAATTGGTGCCGATCCGGTTGCGTTGGGCATCGTTATAGGCAAAGGCGCGACCGAGCAGCATCTTGTCGGGCGACAGGCCGATTCCGGGCACGGTGTTGCCCGGCGAGAAGGCAGCCTGCTCGATCTGGGCGAAAAAATTCTCCGGATTGCGATCCAGGGTCATGGTGCCGACCTTGATCAACGGGTAATCCTTGTGCGGCCAGGTCTTGGTCAGATCAAAAGGGTTGATCCGATAGGTCTTCGCTTCTGTATAGGGCATGATCTGCACCGACAGGGTCCAGCGCGGGTGCTCGCCGCGGGCAATCGCATCGAATAGATCGCGACGGTGAATATCGGCGTCTTCGCCGGCCGCCCGGGCCGCTTCGGCATTGCTGTAGAACTCCATGCCCTGCTGGGTATGGAAATGGTATTTCACCCAGAATTTATCGCCCGAAGCGTTGATCCACATATAGGTGTGCGAGCCATAGCCGTTCATGTGCCGCCAGGTTCTGGGCAGGCCGCGCTCGCCCATCAAATAGGTGACCTGATGCGCACTCTCCGGGTTATTGGTCCAGAAATCCCACTGCATATGCGCGTCACGCAGGCCCGAATCCGGCAGCCGCTTTTGACTGCGGATGAAGTGCGGGAACTTCATCGGATCGCGCACAAAAAAGACCGGCGTATTGTTGCCGACCAGATCATAGTTGCCTTCGCTGGTATAGAATTTCAGCGAAAAACCGCGCACATCGCGCCAGGTGTCCGGGCTGCCGACTTCGCCGGCGACGGTTGAAAAGCGCGCCAGCATCTCAGTGCTGGTGCCTTTCTGAAACAGCGCCGCGCGGGTGTAGGCCGACATGTCCTCGGTGGTTTCAAACACGCCAAAAGCGCCCGCACCCTTGGCATGCGGCTGGCGTTCGGGAACCTTCTCGCGGTTGAAATGCGCCATCTGCTCAAGAAAATGCACATCGTGCAGAAGTATCGGACCATCGGCGCCGATAGTGAGCGAGTTGCGATCGCTGGGCGCTGGCGCGCCGGTGCTCATCGTCGAGCCGGTGGTTCTGGAATTCGACATCAGTCATGTCTCCTTGGCGGTAAACCGGTTGGCGGTTGGGAAAAGGTTTCGAGCATTCAGAGGCGCAATATGTGAAATGGTTCAGCGCCCCATCCAGTTCGTCTCGTAGCCTGCTGCTGAAAGGCTCCCGCATTTGAAACACACTGTCAACCAGGCTGAAACCTTGACGCAGGCCCCGATCAGAGAGAACCATCGTCAGCCATGACCCAACCGAATCGCCGACGTGCAAAAAAGGCCGCGAAATTCCTCGTCATTGGACTGCTGTTGCTGGCCTTGGGGCCGCTTGTGCTGCGGCTCGGCTATCCGCTGCCGTCACTGGAAGCGCGCAGCATTTCCACCGCCTTCAGCGACACCGGCGAAACCTCGCTGGGCCGGGCTATCGCACCACAGGTGCACGGCCACCCGGCAATTTCGGGCGTTTATCCGCTGGCCAATGCCCACCATGCGTTTGCCGCGCGCATGCAGTTGATCAAGACAGCGGAACGCTCGCTGGATCTGCAGTACTACATCTGGAACGGTGATCGGACCGGAACGCTGATGTTCGAGGCCGTACACCAGGCGGCCCGTCGCGGCGTTCGCGTGCGCCTGCTGCTGGACGACAATCCTACCGCCGGCCTGGATCCGACCCTGGCGGCGCTGGGCGCGCACCCCAATATTGAAGTCCGACTGTTCAATCCCTTCGTCTACCGTAATTGGCGCCTGGTCGACTGGGCAATTGATTTCAGCCGCCTGAACCGCCGAATGCACAACAAGTCTTTCACCGCCGACAATCAGGCCACCATCATCGGCGGGCGCAATATCGGGGATGAATATTTCGACGCGGCGGCGGCCGGGGCGCTGACTTTTTCTGATCTTGACGTACTCGCGGTCGGCCCGGTAGTCAATAAGGTCTCGCGCGATTTTGACCGCTACTGGGCCAGCGAATCGAGCTATCCGGTCGAGCTGATGATGCCGCCGGCCGAACCCGGCGCCCTCGAAGGCTTGAGCGCCCGGGCCGCCGCAATTTTCCAACATCCCGGCGCGCAGGGGTGGCTTGAGAACGTGGCCGAAACCCCGATTGTTGAGCGGCTGATGAGCGCCAATCTGGATCTGGAGTGGGCGCCAACCCGCATGGTCAGCGACAGCCCGGCCAAGGGTCTGGGCCAGGCCGGGGCGGACGGCATGCTCACCCGGCAGCTGATTGACTTCATGGGCCCGCCGAACACCGAGCTTGATCTGGTCTCGGCCTATTTCGTCCCCGGCAGCAACGGCACCCGGACCTTCCGGGAATTGACCGAGCGCGGCGTGCGGGTACGTATCCTGGCCAATTCACTGGAGGCCACCGACGTACCTCCGGTCCATTCCGGCTACATCAAGCGCCGCAAGGCTCTGCTCAAGGCCGGCGTTGAGTTGTACGAAATGCGCCTGGTGCCGGCTGCGGTGGACGAAGACCGCAACGCCGGCATCTTCGGCAGTTCGGCTACCAGCCTGCATGCCAAAACCTTCGCCATCGACCGGGAGCAGATTTTCATCGGCTCGTTCAATTTTGACCCGCGTTCGGCCCGATTGAACACCGAGCTGGGTTTTGTGATCGAGAGCGCGAATCTGTCCCAACGCCTGGGCCTGATATTCGATGACGGCGTGCCAACGTTGGCCTACCAGGTCCACCTGGATGAGGACAAGCATCTGTACTGGACCATATTCCAGGACGGCGAACTGGTTCGCTTTGATACCGAGCCCGGCACCAGCGTGTGGCAACGCACGGCCGTGAAAGTCATGTCCTGGCTGCCGATCGACTGGCTGCTCTAGTCGCCTCCGGACTTTTCACCCGTCCCCGATCCATTGCTGACCCATACATTCACGCATGTATAATTTGCGGCCTTGCGGCGCGTCCTGAGGCGCTGCACCTGAGGCGCCGCCGAGCAAATTACCACCGGAGACTACCCGAATGACCGACCTCGCGTATCGTTCCCGGAAGCTGGGCGGCACGATCATCACCCGTCCTGCTGCCCTGCTGGTGGCTTGCTCGGCAGCCGACGGACAACTTCAGGACGGCCATTCGGTTCAGGCGCGATCGATTGATGACCTTGAGGAAGACTCTTCATGAAAGCGCTGAGCATTGCCGCTGTACTGCTGGTGCTGCTGAGCGCCTGTGCCACCGGCCCGGACTATCACCGACCACCGATTGACGTCCCAAGCGATCCGCGCGCCGACGACCGACGCGCCGTCCAGTGGGCGGACTGGTGGCAACAATTTGACGATCCGCTGTTGGCCCAACTGGCTGAGCGGGCCCTGAGCGACAATCTTGACGTGCGTCTGGCTCTGGCACGGGTCAGCGAGGCGCGTGCCGCGCTTGGTCTGGCCGATGCCGAACGTCAGCCCATACTCTCCGGCCAGGCCAGCGCCATGCGCGAGCGCAGCCACAGCCCGCTGCTGCCTGGCGGCGGTGGCGCAATCACCTACAACCACTTCAGTGCCGCCGGCCTGCTCGGCTGGGAAATTGATCTGTGGGGGCGCCTGGCACGTGGACGCGAAGCGGCTCTGGCCCAACTGGCTCAAAGCGACCATGCCCTGGATGCCCTGCGCCTTGCGCTGCTGAGCGAGTTGGCAAGCAGCTATTTTGCGCTGCGCTCGGCCGAAGAGCAGTACCGCATCACCGAGCGAACAATCACTGCTCGGCACGAAGCGGTCGAGCTTGAGCGCCTCCGCTTTCAGGTGGGTGAAATCGATGAACTGGTGCTTCGTCAGGCGGAATCTCAGCTTGCCTTTGTCCGCGCCCAGCTCCCTGCGCTGAAACGCCAGGTGGAGGCGACGCGCAGCGCGCTGGCCATCCTGACCGGCCACACGCCGGCTGAACTGATGCAGGGGCCGAGCTTTGCCGGGCCACCGCTTGCCGACATTCGCGTGCCCTATGTCATTCCCGAAACCCTGCCCCTGAACCTGCTGGAACGGCGCCCTGATCTGCGCGCTGCCGAAGCCGCTTTGGTTGCCGCCAATGCCCGCGTCGGTGTTGCCATGGCCGCCCGCCTGCCCAGCCTGAACCTGTCGGCCCTGCTGGGTCAGTCATCGAGCCGCTTTTGGGACCTGCCCGACTCCACGCCGGTGTGGGGCGCTGGCGCCAGTCTGTTCGCACCGCTGCTGGACTTTGGCCGATCAGACGCGCGCATCGGCCGCGCTGAAGCGCTCAGAGAGCAGGCTGAACTGCGGTGGCGCCAAGCCGTCCTGGCTGCCTTTGCCGAAGTGCGTGACGCCACCATCAGCTTTCAGACGGCCGGCGACCGCGTGGCCGCCCTGGAGCAGCAGATCAGCTCGCTTGAACGGGTGAACGAACTGGCCGGACTTCGCTACCGCCAGGGCATGGTCAGCTATATTGAACGGCTTGACGCCGACCGCGACCTGCTCCAGGCCCGCCTGCAGCTCAGCTCAGCCCGTGGTGAACTGCTGGTCGCAGCCGCTACCCTGTTCAAGGCCATCGGTGGCGGCTGGATTGAAACGGAGATTAGCTGAACCCTGGCCCGTACGCTGCGCCGACTCGCCTCACACCACCTCAACATCAAAGCCGCCGCGCAGAAAGAAAACCCCCAGAAGCAGGAAAGCGACCGCGTAGCCCAGACAGCTCAGCGGGGCCAGGAAAATCGTCAGCGCCAGAATCGAGCTGAACAGCAGAGCAATCGCAAACAGCTTCAGCAGTGTGGCATCTCCAGCTCCGCCGACCAGCAGGACAATCGCCAGCGCCAGGCCAATCAGGCCGACAAAAACGGCTGACACCAAAAACCATACCACCCCGGAAGATATCAGCCCCTCTCGAATGCCCTCAGGCAATCCTGGTCCCACGGCCAGAATGACATCAACAACCACGGTGGCCGTCAGCATGAAAACAGCAATCGCCAAAGCCAGCGCCAAAGCCGCGCTGAGGCCGCCACCTAAAGTCTGCTTGAGCACGCGATACAGGCTGAGATAGAGATAGATTTCCATCAGGCCGATCAGTACAAACAATCCATCAAGCAGCCCGAGATGCTCAAACTCAAGGTGCACGCTGTCCATGAACGAGCTCGCCGCGAGGCCCTGCCAAAGTGCGATGAGCCAGTAGACGGGGAACAGAACGGCCAGGCCAATAGCGACATATCCAGGCCAGGTGTATTCACGATTCATCATTGATCTCCGATTCGAGGTTGGGAATTTTCCACGTATTCGAGCAGGTCACCCGGCTGGCAAGCCAGCGCCCGACAAATGGACTCCAGCGTGCTGAACCGGATCGCCTTGACGCGTCCGTTTTTCAGCAGTGATAGATTGGTCATGGACACACCCACCTGATCCGAAAGCTCAGTCAGCGACATCTTCTTTCGAGCCAGTTCAATATCCAGATTGATGCGGATACTCATGTGCACTCCCGTTCAGGTTTATTTTGGTATTACCTTACTGGTTTAACGCTTATCGTAATATCTATTACGCTTCTCGTCAAGCGCAATCTTTCCTTCCGGCGCAAAAACCCGCTCGATATCTTGCGCTGGCCCGGCCCAATCGCTATGCTTCGATCTGGCGCTATCGATCTCCATCAGCGCCCCGGGGAATGGGAGTGACTTCGAGGGGTTTTTTTCAGAGAGGGTACGAGCACATGTCCAAAACGCGTTTGGTTCACTACGCCAGCGCCGTCGGTGCGCTACTGGCCGGCAGCGCAGTTCAGGGCGAGGTCAAACCGATTGTCCCGATATCTGATCAGGCCAATGAGACCACCCCCGGCGGCGGCAGCTTCAGTTTTTATCCAAGTTTTGTTGATCTGGATGGCGGCAGTGAGTTTGACCTGTCGATCGAAGGCTATTACAACGCCGGTGCGTCCTTCAACTACGTTACTGTTCGCCCCTATTCGGGCGGAGCATCCTACGTTGCCCGGTTGCGCAACGGCGACTCGTATTACGGCAACTGGACTACGCGCGAGTTTCAGCCGGGCGACATGGTCGGTCCCGGCACAGAGCTGGGTATTGATTTTGGCCCGACCTCAAACGGCATTCAGCCGTATCTTTATGTAACCGATGATTCTCTCGGCCCGGACTTCACTGATTTTCTTGAAGAGCGCGGATTTATCGGCTTTTATTTCTACAACGCCGACAGCGAACGCCTGTACGCCTGCATGGAAATCAGATTGTCGGCCAATCCACAGTTCGGCTACCACATCCTCGGCGGGGCGTATCAGTCAACTCCGGATACGGCCGTAGAGTGCCCGGAATTCACGAATGATATATTTGCCGACCGCTTTGAGGATCAATAAACCCCTCGGGTCATACTGACGATCATTTCGTCGAGCTGTTGTTCTGGTACCAGGCCCTGATGCCGGGTGGCCAATCGGCGGGCCTGATGGGTGTAGTCCGGGTCGGCCAGAAGCTTGTCTACACAGTCAATCCATTCCTGATCGGGCGCATCCGGTTCCAGCAGTCTTGCCGCACCGGTCTCGACCGCTTTCAATGCCGTCAGACGTTGCTCCTCGAAACACGGCACCACCGCCACAGCACATCCAGCCAATAGCGCAATGCCGGTGATATCGCCACCGGCGCAAAGCACCGCATCGGCTTGGGCGGCGGCCCGGCCAGGATCAATCCAGCCGGAAGCAAATATGAGCTGCTTGTGCTCCGATCGCTGTTGCTCGGGATCCAGCCCCGGCACCACCGCCACGATCGATAATCCGGCCTCGGCCAAACCGTGCAGAATGCGAACCAGACCGGGCAAGGGTTTAAGGACGACCAGCAGGCGTTTGTGCCCAGCCGCCGAATCAGGCCAACTGGGCAGCTCGCCATCGGCGGCCAGGTAACCACGATAGTTCCGGCCCGGTTTGAAGCCGGTATGGTCAAGCTCCGGCAGCGTCATCAGATGCACGTCGTCGACCCGACCGTACAGATCCGAAACCTGATTCAGTTCAGGCTGTTCCCAGTCCGACATCAGCGTGTTGATGGTGCTGAGCACGCGCCGCTCGATGGTGTGGTGAAACGCCCGGTAGCTCGGCTGCCACGGGCGCAGCGAAGGCAGCGCCTGACCCGGTACGGCATAGCTGTATCCGTTGTCGATCAACACCCGGCGGCAGGAATAACGCTGAGAAGCGAGCAAGGCGCTGGGGCTGAAATCCATGACCATCACATCGGGGGCAATATGCCCGATCAGTGCGCCCCAGGAGTCGCTCAAGGCACGTGCGGTTTGTATCTCGCCCAGACCAATGTTGACAAACACCTCAGCCAGGGTGCCGGCGTTGGGATAGGCCAGCGCGGCGGCGAGGAGCGGGGCGGAAATACAGGGCGAGTGCGGAAACCAGCGCTGAGCAGCGGCCACATCCCGGCTCGCGACAATCAGGCGCGCCCCATCGGCATGAAGACGCTCGCCAATACGGGCCAGGCGCACCAGATGCCCCAGCCCGCCACCCAGCTCCCAGGTGATCAGAACGACTGGTCTTTTCATCGCCGGCTGATCCGTGCATGAATCAAATCTGCCGTCGACGCGCCGGAATGCCCGTCAAGACCCGGTTGATCATCCACACGGGCCTGGGTCAGCAAAGCTTCGCGCAGAGACTGTGGCGTGGGCTGCTCGTCGATGATGCGGATGCGGGCCACTTGGGAAAACGACTGGACAAATGATTGGCTGAGTGTCTGGCTGAGCGGCGTTGTTGCCAGCATGACAACCGGCGTTCGGGCCTGCACGGCGGCCAGCAGGGTGTCGGTGTCATCCTGGCAGAGCACCACATCAAAATCCGCCGGCGATGGCGGATCGGTGGCCAGATTCAACCAGCGCGTAGTGGGATTGGTATGGAATGAGTCGAGTGGCGCACTCGCATTGCGAACGTGGATCAGGCAATTAAACTGGTCTTGTGCCAGCAGCTCAAGGTACGCCGCCAGCTGACTCAATTTTGCGTCAAGCACCGCCAGTACGCGAATGGCATGACCCGGCCGATTCCCGGATGGCGGCTGACAGCGGCCGGGCCAGCCAAGCCAGGTCGGAATCTGGTCACGCTCGAATGGATCCAGCGCCGGCCAGCCGTAAAGCAGTGCATCACGCGGGTTTCCCCACAGCTCGGACAGGCAGTCCAGCGCCTGTTGGCCGCTGGCTTTCAGGTGAGTATTCAAGCGATCGAGCACGGCCAGCTCGCGTGCGCTCACCTGCAGTTTCTCGACATTTCGCCAAGCTGGCAGCACTTGCGCTCGTGGCGGGATAAACCGGGCATGGCCAAGGTCAAGCACGGCCGTGGCGCAGGTTCTGGCCGCCACACGGGCCAATGGCGACAGATCAGCGATGATCCAGTCCGGCTGTACCACTTCCAAAAGATCCAGCCAGGCCCGAAGGCCTGATTTGAAATCATCGGCTGCAGCAAACTGATGTTCGAGAACCGTCAATAGATCATCGGCTTCATCAGATGCTGGCAGGACATCGGGCAATAGCGGTGCGTGTACAAAATGGACATCGGGCAGACCTTCAAGACCTTCGGGCCTAAGCGGAGCAGCCAGCCACACCTCCACATCGGCCCGTTGGGCCAGCGCCATCAGCCAGCCACGCCACGGTGCATACGGCCCGCTTGATGCCGTGTTCTGTCGAACCACCATGACCCGCTGCATGCCGTTGGGAACCTCCCTGTTCATTGGCCGATGGCAAAGGTACCATGCGCTCAAGAAAGGGAGCCGCGCTGTCGATGTCGCCAATCATGTTGCTGTACTGGGAAGGAGCCGATCACAACCGGGTTGATCGTCTGCTTGGCTCTGAGCGATTGCCCGCGCTGGCACGCTTGATGAACAGCGGCGTCACCGGCAGCCTGACGAGTCCGCTGCCGCTTGAACCCTGGAGCCTGGCCGCAAGTCTGGCAACGGGTCAGATTGCCGCGGCCCACGGCATCACCGATCACTGGCAGTCGGATGCAGACAATGAGAGCGGATTTCGCCCGGTCGCGTCACCGAATCTGGCCGAACCGACGCTGTGGCGCATTGTTTCCAGCGTTGGAAAATCGACGGCCACCGTCAACTGGCCGCTGAGCTACCCGACCAGCTCCGATCAGGGCCTGGTGGTCTCCGAGCCGTTCTTTCAGACTCGCCGCCGGAGCGGCCAGCTACTGCCGCCACCGGCACACTCGGTCGAACCCGCATCTGTCGAATCACAAATCGAATCCTGCCGGGTTCATGCCGACATGCTGCCCCCGGAGCGACTGAAGCGGCTGCTCGGCAATTTTCGCGGTGCTGATTTCCACAGCGACCGTCTGCTGGCAACCTGGGCTACGCAACTGGCCTTGCTGGATTCAACCACAGCCGTTGCCAGCAAATTGATAGAGAATCGGCCGTTGCCTTTGCTGAGCCTGCGCTTTTCCGGTCTGGATATGCTGACACGTGCGCTGGAGAAAGCGGGCGGCCCGTATCCGGCGCTGATCGATACCCTGATCGAGCAGTTTGACGAGGCGCTTGGCAAACTGCTCAAGCGGCTGGGAAAGGACCGCACGGTTTTGCTGCTGTCTGGCCACCGCCCGATGGTGGCAGTCAACGACAGTCCGTCGCCCTGCCCCAGCGAGCCGCGCGGTTTTCTGGTTGCCGCCGGACCCAGAGTCAATTCGAATGCCGGCTTGCTCGGCGCCAGCCTGCTCGATATCGTGCCGACCGTTTTGCGGCTGTGCGAGCTGTCGCCGGCCGCCGACATGCCGGGACGCGTACTCGCCGAGGTTTTTGAACTGCCAACACGCTTAACAGGCATTGCCACCTGGAGCAGCTGCCGAATGGTCGTCGAGACCACGCCGCACCCCGGCGTAGTGCTTGGGATCGCGGTCGAAGCTGGCCATCCCCCGCCTGAATCCGACGAAGCTCTGAAACGCAAATATACCCTCGCTCAAGCCACATCGCTGGCCGGCATCGGCAAGAAGCACGATGCCCTGAAGCTGCTTGAAGCCGATGAGCTGGTCGACGACGCCGAGAGTTTGCGCGTACGCATCCATTTGATGCTTGATCTCGGGCGCGGCCTGCACGGAGAGGTCGAAACGCATATCCGCGCCATGATGCGAGCTGGTGGCAGCCGCTTTCAGCACAGTTTGCTGCTGGCCCGACTGGCCAGTCTGCGCAAGCAGCCTGCCGATGCAATTGACCGACTGTTTGATTGTCTGGCCTGCGCTCCCGATAACGCCCTTGTTCATCTCTACCTTGGCCGGGAACAGCACAAACTTGCCCAGCATGAACTGGCTCGTGAAGCCTATGACAACGCCTTGGCAATCCAGCCGGATCTGCAGGCCGCACATCTGGGTCTCGCGCGCACGCTGATGGCCGAAGGACAAATCGAGGCAGCGCTGGAACGCAGCCTGCGCGCACTTGAATACGGCTTCAATACGGCCAGCGCCCATCAATTGCTCGGCCAGATTCTGGAACGGCTCGGCCGCAACCAGGAAGCCGCAGATGCCTACCACGCCAGCATTCACCTTGAGCCGCAGTCGGCTCAAAGTCACCAGGCTTTGGCCCGCCTGTTTGAACCCGAACGGCTGAACTGCACACGCCGCCATAAACATCACCGGCAAATTGCCCTGCGTCTGCTGGCGCGGCAGGTGCTGGCTGATGGCTGATGGCAGCTGAGCACAGCATGAAGATTTCCGTACTCGGCGGCGGCGGTTTTCTGGGTGGATGGATTGTCGAGGCCCTGCTGCGCACCCCGCACCGCGTTTGCGTACTTGCCCGGACCGAAATGAGCACCCGCCTGCCAGACAATTTCACCAGCAGACTCGACTGGCAAATCGGCAATGCCCAGGCAAGCCGTGATCTGACCCGCTGCATCCGCGGTGCTGACTGGGTCATTCATCTGGCCGACAGCGGTCTGCCCGACCGCCCTGGTCGGCAGCCTGATATTAACCAACTGACTTTGACACGGAGGCTGCTGGAACAGATGCAGCAATCGGGCGCTGCCCGCTTGCTCTTCGTTTCATCCGGTGGCGCGGTCTATGGACCGCCCGAACGGGTGCCGATTGATGAATCTCATCCGCGGCGCCCGATCTCGGCCTATGGAATCACCAAAAAAGCCGTTGAAGACCTGCTGCTGGCTGATGCACCGCCGCGCGGAATCCGACCATGCATCCTGCGCGTCGCCAACGCCTATGGGCCGGGTCAGCGCCTGGATGGCCGCCAGGGCGCTGCCACGACCTTTCTTGCCCGAGCCAACGCCGGGCAGCCGCTCACCCTGTATGGCCGCGGCGAGATTGTGCGCGATTTTATCTACGCGGCCGATGTCGCCGAAGCTTGTCTCCACGCACTTGCCTACCGCGGCCGCGAACAGGTGTTCAACATCGGCACGGGTATCGGCACTCGGCTTGCTGAGCTGGTTGATCAGGTTGAAGCCCTGTGTGGTCCGGTGGAACGCCGATGGCGCTCCGATCGAGTGTGCGATGTGCCGATCAATATCCTGTCTGCCGATCTGGCCCGGCGCGAACTCGGCTGGCAGGCGCGCACGGCGCTGAGCGCCGGGCTGAACAATACGCTCGCCTGGATTCGCTGTCGCGACCGGATGATCTACTGATGCCGAATGGTTTTTTCGTACAAGCCCGGAAAACGCCCGGCCGGATCAAGGCGTTGCTTGAGAGTCTGGTAAGTGTCGCGGTCGTATTCCTGCCAGAAGCGGGTCTCGTCATAGGTGCTGCGCGAATAGAGACTCTTCTTGCCGCCGTGTTTGGCCACCAGGTCTTCAACCAGCGCGTTGTAGTGGCCGTCGGGCTCGTTTGAGCGCACGCGGTCCCAGAAGCCAAAATTGATCCAGGGCGTATCGGCACGCAGCCTGAACAGGGAAAAGCGCTCGTCGGGCACGATGAACGGACAGATCCAGACCGGGCGAATGCCGATCAGCCGGTCAAAATCAGCCAGAAAATCCTTTGCATTGGCGATCGGAATATCGACGTCCTGGATCACCGACTCCTTGTTCGGACCCATGCCGGCCACCAGCTTGAGCGGCCAGCGATGGCTGGCGCGCATGATGTTCTGGTAGGTGATGCTGTTGAGACGTTTACGGCCGAGGAGCAAACGCAGCGGCCGGTAGTGCATGCCGAGGTTTTTGCTGCACCAGAACCAGTCGGTATCCCAGCGCCACAGATAATCGCCGATGCTCAGATAGTCTTCACGCTTGTTGCGCAGGCTTTTCCAGTACTGCTCAAGCCAGGTGTAATCACTCGGCGCGACTTTGGCGGGCAGCCCATCAATAAAATGGGCCCGGCTCAGCACCAGCTCGCCGGGCGCGAAGGCCACGCCGTCAAGATAGGCACAGCTCGGCTGCCGGCATTCCTCGGCGATCGCATCAAACAGGGCCTGGGGATCACTGTAAGGTCGGTGTTCCAGACGTACATGCGAGCTGACCGGAATCAGCTCCATGCGCAAACGGGTCGCATAGCCGAAGCTGCCAAAAGAGTTGGGAAACGCAAAGAACAGCTCCGGACGTTTATCGGGTGAACAGCTCAGCACGCGGCCATCGGCCACCAGCACATCCATCTCGCGCACGCCATGATGAACCAGGCCATAGCGAAAAGCGCTGGATTCAATGCCCAGGCCGGTCATCGCGCCGCCAACGGTAATGCTCTTCAGCTCAGGCACGACGGCCGGAGCCAATCCGTGCGGCAAGGTGGCATCCACCAGCGCGGCATAGGTCATCATGCCTTCCACCTCGGCCACGCCGGCTTCGGCATCGATTTCGATGACATGGTTCAATGTGCCGACATCAAGTTCGGTGTGACCGAGCGCCTGACGCGGACGAAACAGATTGCTGGTGCGCTTTTTCAGGCGCACCGGACCGGTGGACTGGACCAGAGCGTCCGACAGCGCCTGAACGCGCTGGCGATGGGCGTTCCAGGCCGATTCAGTCATCAGCGCACCGGCACATAGCGGTCCACATCGCCATGGCTGAGCACGATCTGCCACAAATTCAGACCACGCGCGCGAAAAGCGCTGGCCGACAGGTTGAGGTAGTAGCGCCACATGCGATAGAACCGATCGTCAAATCCTTCGGACTTTTTCAGCTCAGGCCAGGCACTGATGAAGTTGGCCTCCCAGGCCATCAGGGTGCGGTCGTAATCAGGACCGAAATTGTGCCAGTCCTCAAGCACGAACAGCCCCTCCTTTGCCTGGCTGAGCTGAACTTCGGAAGGCATCACACCGCCGGGGAAAATGTACTTGCTGATCCAGGCATCGGCCCTGGTTCGACTTTCATTGCCGCCGATGGTGTGGATCAGCGCCAGCCCGCCGGGTTTGAGCCGGCCCTTGACGATTTCAAAAAAGCCGCGATGGTTGGCCGGCCCGACGTGTTCCATCAGGCCGATACTTACCACCCGGTCGTACTGCCCGGAATCCTGCGCCACATCGCGATAGTCCTTTAGCCTGATATCAACCGGCAGACCTTCACAGCGCTTTCGGGCAAATTCGACCTGCTGACGACTGATGTTGTAGCTGACCAGCTCGCAGCCGTGCTCAGCGGCCAGGTATCGGGCCAGTTCACCAAAGCCGCCGCCGAGCTCGAGCACGCGCATCCCCGGTTCAAGATCCAGCTTGCTTGCAATCAGCGCCAGCTTGTTGCGCTGCGCCGCATCGAGTGAATCAAGCTGCTGACCATCGACGCCGTAATAGGCGCAGGTATATTGCATGGTCTCGCCGAGCATGCGCTCATAGAGCCGGCTGGGAAGGTCATAGTGCTGCGCGGCCACCTGACGTGAACGTCGTCGGCTTTGCCGGTTGCCAATGCGGCTGAACACAATATCAATCAGGGTTGCCGGATGGCGCAGTTTCGTTTCAAGTCGGGCGCGCTGGATGCGGGTGAAAAACTCGTCGAGCTGATCGACATCCCACCAGCCGTCCATGTAGGCCTCACCAGCACCCAGCGAGCCTTCGGCAAGAATGCGTTGATAAAGTCGTTCATCGTGAATGCTCAGATCCCAGGGCCGATCCCCGTTGATCCGGATGCCGGCCGTATCAAGCAAGCCGGACAAGGTCTGCTTCGCTGTCACGTCAGTTGTTCCCTCGTGCTTCAGGTGCCGGTGGCCGCCCTCCTCCGACCACGCCTTAACAGTAGTACTGTGGCCCGGCCCGGGTCAAGCCGGACATTGCGGCCAAGTGCGCGATCCTGACACTCAAGCGCCTGAACAATGCAAGACGCCGGCAATCGTGGTTAAATGGGCTCAGACTCAAGCGAAGACTGCAGTCATGCCTCGAATTCTGGCCAGATTGTCCCTCACCGCACTCCTGATTGTACTGATCTCCGCCTGCGCCACGCACTCATCATCACCCGGCCTGGCCGGCCACGATCTGCCCTGGTGGGAAACCGCCGGACCGTGCCGGATGTGGCATCCCTCGGCCACCCTCTCCCCTCGTCCGACGAGCTGGGAACCCGGATCACCAGGCAACTCGATGTCGGCCGCAGGCGACTGCCGCAGCCTGCAGGCGATTTTGCCCGATAACGCCGTTTTGCTCAGCACACCGTGAGCCGGAGCTCCGGCAAATCGCCGGAGTTTGCGCAACAACCCTGCGGCTGTTTCGGCCAGCCGAAAACCCCTGAGGAGCCTGCCATGATCCATGACAACATTCTGCAAACCATTGGCCGCACGCCGGTGATTCGCCTCAATCGCCTGGCGCCGTCGCAGGTGGATTTCTACGTCAAGGCCGAGTACTTCAATCCGCTGGCGTCGGTCAAAGATCGCCTGGCCATCGCCATCATCGAAGATGCCGAACGCCGTGGTCTGCTCAGCAAAGGCCAGACCGTGGTTGAGGCCACTTCCGGCAATACCGGCATTGCCCTGGCCATGGTTTGCGCGGTCAAGGGCTATCCTTTTGTGGCCGTGATGGTTGAGAGCTTCTCGATCGAGCGACGCAAGCTGATGCGCGCTCTGGGCGCGAAAGTCATTCTCACTCCAGCCGCCGAACGTGGCACCGGCATGGTGGAAAAAGCCGCCGCGCTGGCCAAACAACACGGCTGGTTCCTCGCCCGGCAGTTTGAAAACGAGGCCAATCCGGCCTATCACCGCAACACCACCGGACCGGAGATTCTCAGCGATTTTGCCAATCAGCGGCTCGACTACTTCGTCAGCGGCTGGGGCACCGGCGGCACGCTGACAGGCGCCGGCCAGATGCTCAAGCTGGCTCGGCCCGAGATCAAGATCGTCGCCTGTGAACCAGCCAGCGCCGCCATGATGCTCGGTGAGGAATGGCAGCCGCACAAAATCCAGGGCTGGACGCCCGATTTTCTGCCGCCGGTGCTGGATCGTTCGGTGGCCGACCAGATCATTCCGGTCGATGACGATCTGGCCCGCGATACCGCCCTGGACCTGGCCCGCCGCGAAGGTCTGCTGGTCGGCGTTTCGGCTGGAGCCACCGTAGCGGCCGGGCTCAAACTTGCCGAGCAGGCCGAGGCCGGCAGCGCAATCCTCGCCATGCTTCCCGATACCGGCGAGCGCTATCTGTCGACCTACCTGTTCGAAAACATCGGTGAAGAATCGGATGACGAGTGGCTCGAAAGCCTGTGAACCGGCCCAATCCACCCGCTGCGCGTCCTTCCGGATCGCGGTCGGCGTTGAAAACACCGCGCGTCAGCCCGATTTTCCAGCTACCACCTTGCTGAGGACAAACTCATGAAGCTTTACAGTTTTACCGGTTCCTGTGCGTTAGCCACCCAGATCGTTCTGGAGTGGATCGGCAAGCCCTACACGCTTGAGCTGATGGATAAAGCCGATCTTGGCAAGCCCGAATATCTGGCCATCAGTCCGAACGGCACCGTGCCGGCGATTGAACACGAGGGCTGGTCGCTGTGGGGAAACAGCGCCATTCTCAACTACCTGACTGACTGCTCACCCGAGGCCGGGCTGAACGGCGACGGCAGCCCGCGCAGTCGGGCCGAAGTGGCCCGCTGGCTGGGCCTGATCAGTTCCGATGTTCATCCGGCCTTCAAGCCGCTGTTCGGAGCAACCGCCTACCTGGACGACGATGCGGCTCGCAAAACCCGCGAAAACGCCCGTGCCCGTCTGCGCAAATACTACGAACTGCTCGACCAGCAGCTTGCCGGACGCGACTGGCTGACAGGTCAACGCTCCATTGCCGACGCCTACCTGTTCATCACCCTGGTATGGACCGACCTGGTCGACGTCAACATCGAAGGTCTCGAACACCTGGCAGCATTTTCCGAGCGCATGCGCGCCGACTCAGGCGTTCAGAACGCTCTCAAGGCCCAGGGCCTGAGCTAATAGGGCCGGACTGATGCGAATACCGCGTTTGATTGGAACCGGGGTCTGGTGATACAGTTTGGGTGTCGGCACCGTCGGCCCTGGCCCCCTATCTAACTGGATCGACGCTTCAGCGTCCCCAGTTGGGGGCCTCGATCAACCCGGTAGTACAACCTCCACCTGATAGGCATTTCCCCCAATCTCAACCGGTCCCCGAGTGGAATACGCCTACTTGAACCGCTTTGACGCGACGGGCAATGTCTCTACGTTGTCTGTAGGTTCGGGCCGCGCTTTCTTGCGGTTGAAGGAACAGGTCTCCCGGTACGGCACCGGGTCCGGTTTCAGCAACATCGGTCGGGCGAAGCTGAGCGAAAGTACTTTGCCGTTGGCCAGTCGATAGATTACCGGTTTCTCGCTCACGCCCTGACTCTACCTCATTTACCTCAGAACGAGAAACCCCCGCATCGGCGGGGGCTTCGGAAGGAGCTTGCTCGGTCTCGGTTACCGGCGGCGGTCGCTCGGCAGTGTCACGGTCAGCTTGTCGCCCGGTTGCAGGCTCTCCAGAAACTCGCGCTGGCTGCCGTGAAACACCTCGGGGTTCTTCGCCTCGGGCCGCTCCTTCAGGCCCTCGACATCTTCCGGCAGCGCTTCGGGATCGGTCTTGGCCTTGCGGACCTTGGCGGCGATGGTGTCGGCGTCATCGAGCAGATTGATCCGCGACAGGTCCGAAGGATCGGACTTGGACATCTTGGCCGTGCCGTCGCGGAG
>CALEIM010000034.1 GCA_937876395.1 uncultured Wenzhouxiangella sp.
GGCAGTTCCACAATCTTGCTGGGCATCGCCATGTGGCCTCGCACACCGTAGTTGCTGCAAAACCGTTGATTATATATGCTCAGACACTGTTTTCACAGTTTCCCGAAAAGGCACCGAAAGCCCGGGACGCTGGATATCAACCCGTCGTCAACCCAGCCGCCCTTGAAATGCAGACCGTTCTCCTTGCCCTGATCCGCGCCTACCGCTATGTGCTGTCACCCTGGATCGGCGGCCAGTGCCGCTTTGACCCGACCTGCTCGGTTTATGCGCTGCAGGCGATTGAACTGTACGGCCCGTGGCGGGGTAGCTGGCTGGCGATGCGCCGCCTGCTGCGCTGCCACCCGTTCTGCCCGGGCGGCAAGGACCCGGTACCGGGCTATCAGGACGATGAGTCGTCGTGAGGAAATCAGTTCAGGCGACGGATGCTGGCGCCTAGCTGACGAAATTTTTCCTCGATATTCTCGTAGCCACGATCAATATGGTAGACGCGATCAATGAGGGTGTCGCCGTGCGCGACCAGCCCGGCCAGCACCAGGCAGGCTGAAGCACGCAGGTCGGTGGCCATCATCGGCGCGGCGGTCAATTGCTTGACGCCCTGAATGATCACTGCATTGCCTTCCAGGCGGATATCGGCACCCAGCCGCTGCAGTTCAAGCACGTGCATGAAGCGGTTTTCGAACACCGTCTCGCGCACAATGGCGGTACCTTCCGCAATGGTGTTCAGCGCGGTGAACTGGGCCTGCATATCGGTCGGAAAACCGGGATACGGCGCGGTGGTGACGTTGACCGCCCGCGGGCGGCGACCGCCCATATCGAGCTCGATCCAGTCATCGCCGGTGCTGATCTGACCGCCAGCTTCCTCAAGCTTGGCAAGCACGGATTCGAGGATGGCGGGTGCAACGCGCAGCGCTCGCACCCGTCCGCCGGTCATCGCCGCTGCGGTCAGGAAGGTGCCGGCCTCGATGCGATCAGACAGCACGTCGTAGTCGTAGCCTCCCAGTCGTTCACGGCCTTCAATCACGATCGTATTGCTGCCATGACCGGAAATGGCCGCGCCCATGCTGTTGAGGCAGTTGGCCAGATCAACCACCTCGGGCTCCTGCGCGGCGTTTTCGATGACGGTGGTGCCGCTTGCCAGGGTGGCGGCCATCATCAGATTTTCGGTACCAGTCACGGTCACCGTGTCGAGCACGATGCGCGCACCGCGCAGGCGTCGGGCCCTGGCCTTGATGTAGCCGAACTCCACCTGGATTTCGGCGCCCATCGCCTCCAGACCCTTGAGATGAAGGTCGACCGGGCGTGCGCCGATGGCGCAGCCGCCGGGCAGCGAAACTTCGGCGACCCCACGGCGGGCCAACAGCGGCCCAAGCACCAGAATCGAGGCGCGCATGGTCCGGACCAGCTCATAAGGCGCGATGTCACGGTCGACCCCGGAGGCATCCAGTTCCACGCCGAGCTTGTCGCCCAACGCAATGTCCACGCCCATCTGGCCGAGCAGCTCCATGGTCGTGGTCACATCCTTCAGATGCGGCACGCGGCTGAGTCGACAGGGCTCTTCGGTGAGCAGCGAGGCCATAAGGATCGGCAGCACCGCATTTTTGGCGCCGGAAATCTCGACGCTGCCGTCCAGCGGCTGGCCGCCGGTAATCTGGATTCGGGCCACGGGCTAGTCCGCACCCCTTGAGGCCGCCTCATCGGGCGACTTCAAATCCATGCTCAGGGCATGGATCTCCCGCCCGAGGGTGTCACCCAGCGCGCTGTGCACCAGACGATGACGCTGAAGGCGCGACTTGCCGAAAAACTGCTCGCTGACGATCCGGGCGACAAAATGCACGTTGTCGTCCGAGTCGATCCGAATGCTGGCTTCGGGCATCGCCTGTTGAATGCGGGTTTCGATTGATCTGACGTCCATAACGAAAAAATCGGGCCTTTGGGCCAGCAAGATTGGCATGACCCCGTAGTGTACTAAAATGGCGCCATGAACATTGATTCCCGGCGCCTGCTGGCGACCGCAAGCGAGGTTCTGGAAACCGAGGCGGCCGCCATCCGAGCGCTGTCCGACCGGCTTGGCCAGCCCTTTATTGACGCCTGTCGAATGATTCTCGACAGCCCCGGCCATGTGGTCGTTACCGGCATGGGTAAATCCGGCCACATCGGCAGCAAGCTGGCCGCCACCCTGGCTTCCACCGGAACGCCGGCTTTCTTTGTTCATCCAGCCGAAGCCAGTCATGGCGACCTGGGCATGATCGGCCAGCACAACCTGGTTCTGGCCATGTCCAATTCCGGCGAGACAGACGAAGTACTGCGCCTGCTGCCCGGGCTCAAACGGCTCGGCGCCGGACTGATCGCAATGACCGGCAACCGCAGCTCGACGCTGGCCCTTCAGGCCGATGTGCATCTCGATACCAGCGTCGACCGGGAAGCCTGCCCGCTGGGTCTGGCACCAACCGCCTCGACCTCGGCCCAGTTGGCGCTGGGCGATGCCATGGCCATCGCCCTGCTCGAGGCGCGCGGCTTCACGGCCGACGATTTCGCCCGCTCGCATCCGGCCGGCAGCCTCGGCCGGCGCCTGCTGCTGAGGATCAGCGATTTGATGCACAGCGGCGAGGATCTGCCCAGAATCGGCGCCGACGACACCGTTGCGGATGCGATCATGGAAATGACCCGCAGCCGCCTTGGCCTGTGTGCCGTAGTCGATAGCGACGACAACCTGCTCGGCATCATCACCGACGGCGATCTACGCCGTAATCTTGATCAGCTCGACGATATTCGCCACACCACCGCGGGCCGCATCATGACCGCCGCGCCACGCACCATCCAGGCCGATGCGCTGGCCGCAGCCGCGGTTGAAATGATGCAAAGCCACCGCATTCAGGGCGTGCTGGTCACCGATGAATCCGGCAAACTGGTTGGCGCGCTCAACTTCCAGGATCTGCTGCAGGCAGGCGTGGTATGAACAATGCCGCGCTGCTGGATCGGGCCGCCGCCGTCCGCATGGCCGTATTCGACGTGGACGGCGTCATGACCGACGGCCGGATCACTTATACGGCAGCCGGTGATGAATTGAAAACCTTCCACACCCGCGACGGCCTGGGCCTCAAGGGTCTGCTTGATAGCGGCATCGCCGTGGCCATCATCACCGCGCGCCGTTCAGCCATCGTCGAGCGACGCGCCAGCGAGCTGGGCATCACCGATCTGCTCCAGGGCCGCGAAGACAAGGCGACGGCCCTTGACGAACTGCTGGCCCGGACCGGGCGCAACCCGGCCGACTGCGCCTATGCCGGCGATGACCTGCTCGACTGGCCGGCAATGCAACGCTGTCGGCTGCGCTGCGCACCCATCGATGCCTGCAACTGGATACGCCAGCGCGCCGATTTCGTAACCACAGCCCGAGCTGGCCACGGCGCCGTGCGCGAGATCTGCGAACTGATCCTTGAAGGGCACGGCCTGCTTGATCGCTGGCGGGGCCGTTTCGAGTGAACTGGCGAATCGTGCTGAGCGCTTGCCTGGCGCTGGCCGTCCTGCTCGGCATCCGCTGGCTGCTGCCATCAGATCGCAGCGCCACCCCGCCACTGGACCTTCCCGACACCCGTTTCGACTACACCCTGAGCAATTACGAGGCGCGCTTCCAGGACGCCGATGACCAGATTGAACTGCTGCTGTCCGGTCCGCGCCTGGAGCACGTCTGGGCCGAGCGGGTGGCGCGCCTGGAAGGGCCCAGGTTTCATATCGAGCCCGAAGCCGCCGACTGGCGCGGTCGCGCCGATCACGGCCGGGTGCTGCGCGACGATGAAGTGCTGATTCTCGAAGGGGCGGTTGAGCTGGTCCACCGACACCACGACGGTGACATCAACGTGCATGCCGAAAGCCTGCGCTATGACCGACGCACGCGTACAATCACCTCCGAACGCCCGGTACGCATCGACCAGGCCGAAACCTGGCTGGAAGCGGGTGGTCTGAATATCGAACTGGACAACAATATTCTGGAACTGAGCAATGGTGTACAAGGCGAAGTTTATGCTCCGCCGGCTTCTGCTGGCCGCACTGACAGTCCTGCTGACAGCGCTGCCGGCAGCGGCGCAGGATAACGAGCGGATCAGCATCAATGCCGAGAACGTGTCGTATGACGCCAATCGTGGCGCTACCCATCTGCTTGACCAGGTGCACATCAGCCGCGGCGAAATGCAGATCAGTGCCGATGAAGGCTTTGGCTATCGCGGCAGCGACGGCTGGCAGCGCATCGAGCTGTTCGGCACACCGGTGCGCTGGCGAACGCTGACCGAAGCCGGCGGCGAAACCGCCGGCTATGCCGATCAGGTGGTTTACAACCTGACGGAACGCACCGTAACACTGATCGGCAACGCCTATATTGAGGAAGCGCGCGGCACGTTTTCCGGCCAGCGCCTGGTCTACAACGTCGACACCGAAGCCACCGAAGGCCAGGGCGGCATTCGCATGGAAATTGAGCCTGAGACCGCCGAGCGCAGCAACGGCGCTGCCCCCGAGCCGGACTAAGACGTGCTGATCGCCGAACATCTGGCCAAGCGCTACAAGGGCCGCGCGGTCGTTCATGGCATGTCGATGCAGGTCGAAACCGGTGAGATTGTCGGACTGCTCGGCCCCAACGGCGCCGGCAAGACGACCTGCTTCTACATGGTCGTCGGCCTGGTTGCCCCGGATGGCGGGCGCATCCTGCTTAACGACCGTGACATCACCCGCGCGAGCATGAATCGCCGCGCCCGCGCAGGCCTGGGCTATTTGCCGCAGGAGGCTTCGATTTTCCGGCGTCTGAGCGTGGCCGACAACATTCTCGGCGTACTCGAGCTGCGCCCCGATCTCAAACGCGAAGGTCGGCGCCGCGAGCTCGAACGCCTGATGGATGAATTCAATATCAGCCACCTGGCCGAGCAAAGCGGCATAAGCCTGTCCGGCGGCGAACGGCGACGGGTGGAAATTGCCCGGGCCCTGGCCACCGATCCGTCCTATATCCTGCTTGACGAACCGTTTGCCGGGGTGGATCCCATCTCGGTCGGCGAAATTCAGAGCATCGTTCGTCAACTGACCGAACGCGATATCGGCATCCTCATTACCGACCACAACGTGCGTGAAACCCTTGGCATCTGCGATCGCGCCTACATCATCAGCGAAGGCCGCCTGCTGACCCACGGCAGCCCCGACGAGGTGATGCACGACGAGAATGTGCGCGACGTTTACCTGGGCCGCGAATTCCGCCTGTAGTGCGGACCACGGCAGCATCTGAACGTGACGTAAAATCAGGGCCATGAAACCAGCGGCCCGACTACAGCTCAAACTTGGCCAGAAGCTCAAGCTGGCACCGCAGCTGCGCCAGGCGATTGCCCTGTTGGCGCTCAACCGCATCGAACTGCGTCAGACGCTGCGCGAGGCGCTGGACACCAACCCCCTGCTCGAACGCGCCGAAGACAGTCTGTCGGAGCCGGCCGAAGGCGAGTCTGATCGCGCGCCCGACAGCGAAGTCGAAATTGACTTCGACCAGGACTACGGTTTCGATGATTTGCCGCAAGGCTATTCAGTAACCACCGGGCCAGGACCAAACTACGATGAATTCATCCGCGATCGGGCCGATGAATCCCTCCAGGCCCATCTGCTCTGGCAGGTCAACCTGTCGGGATTCAGCCCAACCGACGAGGCCATCGCCCGGGCCATCGTCTACGCCCTCGACGAGGACGGTTACCTCAAGGATGATCTGGCCACCCTGAGAGCCTCGCTGGCGCCAGAGCATCTGGTCAGCACCGAAGAGATTGGCGCTGTGCTCGAACGCATACAGCATTTCGAGCCGGTCGGCGTGGCCAGTCGCAGCATTGGCGAGAGCCTTTTGATCCAGCTCAAAACCATGCCCTCGGACACACCCTCGCTCGGTCTGGCCTGTCACCTCGTCGAGGAGCATCTTGACGCGCTGGGCCGCCAGGATCTGCGTTTCATCGCCCGGGCGACAGGCCGTAGTGAGGCCCAGATTCAGGCCGCACTGGCGGTAATCCGACGCTGCAATCCGCGCCCCTGCTCACGCTTTGGCAGCGATGCGGAAAACTACATTGCGCCGGATGTCTACGTGCACCCAGCCGACGAAGGCTGGCGGGTCACGCTCAATCCCGACAACACACCGGACCTGCGCCTCAACAATCAGTACGTGCAGCTGGTCGGCCAGGCACGCGGCGGCGACAAACAGTACCTCAAGGACCGTCTGCAGGAAGCGCGCTGGCTGCTCAGCGGCCTGGAAATGCGCAACCAGACCCTGCTGGCCGTCACCCGCGCGATCGTTGAGCGTCAGCACCGCTTTTTTACCGAGGGCGAAACCGGGCTCAAGCCGCTGCTTCAGCGTGAGGTGGCCGAGGCGGTTGGCGTGCATGAATCAACCGTTTCCCGGGCTACCACGCAGAAGTATGCCCACACGCCGCGCGGCACCGTAGAGCTCAAGTACTTCTTTTCGGTCGGTCTGGACGGCGCCGACGGTGACCAGGTTGCCGCAACGGCAGTCAAGGCCCAATTGCGCAAGCTGATCGGCGCCGAAACGCCGGGCAAACCGCTGTCGGACCAGGCTCTGGTGGAACTGCTGGCGGAATCCGGCATCAAACTGGCTCGGCGGACGGTGGCCAAATATCGTGAACAACTCGGCATCCCCGGCTCGGCCCAGCGCCGCCGGACGGCCCGCCTGAACGCTCGACCGTCTTGAAGCCGGCGGATTCGGCCGCGAAATCTCAGACTGGGTTACCATTGAACTGTGCCACAAGGAGCAAAATGATGCAGCTTGAAGTTACCGGTCAAAACATCGAGATTACCCAGGCGCTGCACGCCTACATCGCCGAAAAGGCCGAACGTCTCGAACGGCGTTTTGATAACCTGATTTCCGCCCATTTCGTACTCCATCTGGAAAAGATGATTCACCATGCCGAAGGCACGGTTAACGTTGGCGGCCGGACCAATCCGATTCACGCCACCGCCGAGGCCGAGGATATGTACGCGTCCATTGATTTCCTCATCGACAAACTGGATCGTCAGGTGCGTCGGCACAAGGAAAAAGTGACCGATCACCGCCCGGCGATGCGCTCGCCCGAGAGCGACTGAGGCGACAAACAGGGGACTGCAAGCATGCAACTCATCGATGTTCTGGCACCCGGCCGCATCGCGGTCGGATTATCCGTAGCCACCAAGCAGGCCCTGCTGGAAAAGGCCGCTGAACTGCTCGCCAACACGCCCGGCAGCGCCAGCTCAAAAGATATCCTCGACAGCCTGGTCCAGCGCGAACAGCTCGGTTCGACCGGGCTTGGGCACGGCGTGGCGATTCCGCACGGCCGCGTTGACGAACAGGGAAACGTCGCCGGTGCGGTGATACGGCTCGCCGAGCCGATTGAATTCGATGCCCCGGATGAGGAAAAGGTCGATCTGTTCTTCGCCCTGGCGGTACCGGGGCGCTGCACCGACGCCCATCTGCGCCTGCTCGCCGAAATGGCCGAGCGCCTCGGCAGCAAGGAGCAGCGTGACGAGCTGCGCCGCGCCGCCAACGGGCGCGAACTGCTCAGCTTGCTCGCCGAGCATTCGGCTGATATCGGAGCGCAATGACCCAGCGCGTCACACCGGCCGAGCTCTATGAGCAGTTCTCCGACCGCCTGAGCTTGCGCTGGATCACCGGCAAGCGCGAAGCCGCCGAACGCGAAATCGAATCAACCGGCTTTCAAACGCGGCCTTCCCTGGTCGGATTTTTAAGCCTGATTCACTCAACCCGGATTCAGGTCATCGGCAGCGAGGAATTCGACTGGCTTGAGGCTCAGGAGGCTCGCGCGCGCAAGAACATTCTGACCAACATCATGAATGATCGGCCGGCGGCAATCATTGTCGCCAACGGTCTGGAGGTGGCCGACGACCTGCGCGCGCTGGCCGAGGAAACGACCACACCGCTGCTCAGCTCCGGCCACAATGACTGGGAGCTGGTCAATTTTCTTGAATACCAGGTCGCGCGCCGCCTGGCCCAGCGCGAAATCCTGCACGGCGTGTTCATGGAAATTTTTACCATCGGCGTGCTGATTACCGGCGAAGCGGGTACCGGGAAAAGCGAGCTGGCGCTCGAACTGCTGACCCGCGGCCACCGCCTGATTGCCGACGACGCACCGGAGTTTACCCAGCTCATGCCCGATATCGTCGAAGGCAGCTGCCCGCCGGTACTCAAGGACTGTCTGGAAGTGCGCGGGCTGGGCATTCTCAACATCCGGCGGATGTTTGGCGACGCAGCCATCAAGGCGAGCAAGTACCTGCGTTTGATCATCCACCTCCACCTGCCCGATGAGGAAGCGTTTCCGGCCGACCGCCTGACAGGCGACGACAGTCAGCGCCAGGTGCTTGATCTGCAGATTCCACAGATCAACCTGCCGGTACTGGCCGGGCGCAACCTGGCCGTTATTGCCGAGGCGGCCGTGCGTGATTTCATGCTGCGCATGAAAGGCTTCGATGCGGCCGCCGAATTTGTCGAGCGCCACGGCCGCCTGCTGTCTGACTAGTGGTCCTCCAACGTGATCATTACGGGTTCAGTTGGGCTGCCAGCGTTCAGAGCAAGGCGGAGCTCACATTGAGGGACCACGCGCAATGAGCAGCCCGCTGATCATCATCTCCGGCCTGTCGGGCAGCGGCAAAACCGTCGCCCTCCACGCGCTCGAGGACCTGGGTTACTACTGCGTCGACAATCTTCCCGGCAGCCTGCTGCCGGACCTGGCCCGCGAAGTGCGCAGCCAGCCCAATCGCTACCCGCGGGTGGCCATCGGCATCGATGCCCGCTCCGGCCCGGAAGGCCTGGAAAGCCTGCCCGAGCTGCTCGACTCCCTGTCCGGCTCGCCACCGTTCGAACTGCTGTTTCTCGACACGGACGAGAACGTGCTGGTGCGCCGATTCAGCGAAACCCGCCGGCGCCATCCGCTCAGCGAACTCGGTGGCGTGGAAGCCGCCATTGCCGCCGAGCGCGAACTGCTGGCCCCGACGCGAGCCCGCGCCGACTGGATCATCGATACCTCCGAAAGCAATATTCACCAGCTTCGCCGCCAGGTCTGGCGGACCATCGGCGTGACCGAAAACGAGTCGGTCCAGACGCTGGTGCTGGAGTCTTTCGGCTTCAAGCGCGGCGTGCCGCGCGACGTCGACATGGTGTTCGACGCGCGCTGCCTGCCCAACCCCCACTGGGAGCCCGATCTGCGCCCGCATACCGGGCTGGATGAACCAGTCAGGCACTATCTTGAATCGCACCCCATCGTCGGCGAATTCAGCGCTGACCTGCTGAGATTCATCCGCCGCTGGCTGCCGGCCCTGGCCGAGGACCAGCGCAGCCTGGTCACCGTCGCCATCGGCTGTACCGGTGGCAAGCATCGCTCGGTCTACGTGGTCGATCACCTGGCCCGCGAGCTGCGCGGCGACGGCCTGCGCATCCTGGTCAGCCATCGGGAGCTGGACCGGTGACCGGCATCATCCTGGTCACACACGATGGCCTGGGCGAGGCGCTGCGCCGCGAGGCCGAACACATCCTCGGTCAGCCGCTGGCCGTGGTCACAATCGCCATCAGCTACCGCAGCCAAATCGAGCAGACCCTGGACATGTTACGCGCCAGCCTGGCCTCGGCAGCCGACGCTGAGGGTGCTCTGGTCCTGACCGACCTGCCCGGCGCAACTCCGCACAACCTGGCCTCAGCGGCGGCCAAAGCGCTGGGCATCCCGCTGGTTTCGGGCCTCAATCTGCCGATGCTGCTCAAGGTTGTCAACCATGCCGACAAACCGCCCGCTGAACTGGCCGAGCTGGCCGTCACCGGCGGCATGCAGGGAATCATCGGCCCATGAAATCCATTGAAATCGAGCTGGTCAACCGGCTCGGACTGCACGCCCGAGCCGCCAGCAAGCTGGTGCAGACCGCGTCCCGATTCGACAGCGAGCTGTGGCTCAGCCATGCCGGCCGGCGCGTCAACGCCAAGTCGATTATGGGCGTTTTGCTGCTCGCCGTACCCTGCGGCAGCCGCCTGAAGCTTGAAGCTGAAGGGCCCGACGAACAGGCGGCGGTGGCGGCCATTAGTGAACTGGTCGCCGATCGCTTCGGGGAAAGCGAATGAGCCTGATCCTCACCGGCATCGGGGTGAACGCAGGCATCGCGCTGGGCAAGGCCCGTCACCTGACTCCCGGTGAGCTGGCCCGGCCCGAATATCACCTCGACCAGGAAGCCGTCGATGCTGAAGTCGAACGCCTGCACCAGGCCGCGCGGCGAGGCGAGCAGTTTTTCAACGGCGTGCTTGAACGGCTTGAAGAAGGCGGCGAAACCGCGCGTGAGCTGCTCGAAGCCCATCGCCTGATGCTGCGTGACCCGATGCTCCTGGACGCCGCCTGCGAGCGCATTCGCGACCAGCGAATCAATGCCGAATGGGCGCTGGCCCAGCAGAGCGAACAGCTCCAGGATGCTTTTCGGCGCATCGACGATGATTACCTGGCATTGCGCCGCGAAGACCTGGAACAGGTTGTCAGACTGATTCAGCGCGAGCTGACCCAGCAGCCCGCGACCGAGCTCTTTGCCCAGGTTCCACACCGTCTAGACCACACCATTCTGGTCGCCATCGAACTGTCGCCGGCTGATCTGGCAATTCTCAGCCAGCGACGCGTCGCCGGGCTGGTCACCGAACACGGCGGCCCCTGGTCGCATTCCGCCATTCTTGCCCGCAGCCTCGAGATCCCCATGATTGTTGGCGTGCACCACGCCGTCGAACTGTTGCAAGACGGCGAAGACCTGGTGCTGGACGGCCACTATGGCGCGGTGCTGGTCAATCCGGACGAGGGCCTGCGCCGGCACTATGCCGACAAACTGGCCAGCCACATCCGCCGGCGTAAAGAGCTTGAGCGATTCATTGCCCAGCCAGCGCGCACCACCGATGGACTGAATCTGCGCATTTACGGCAATGCCGAGCTACCACCCGAATTCGAACGCTGCGTAGCTGCCCGGGTTGACGGCATCGGCCTGATGCGCACCGAATACCTGTTTCTGGATGAACACATCCCCGATGAGGCCGCCCAGTATTACGCCTATCGTCAGGCGGTGCACACCATGGCCGGCCTGCCGGTCACCATTCGCAGCCTGGACGCCGGCGGTGACAAGCTGCCCGACAGCCTGGCGCTGACCCGCGGCGCCAACCCGGCCCTGGGTCTGCGCGGCCTGCGCCTGTCACTGTCGGTAACCGGGCTGTTCCAGGACCAGCTACGCGCGATCCTGCGCGCCTCGGTGCACGGCCCGGTGCGCATCCTTCTGCCGATGCTGACCACGGTCGATGAAATCAGCCAGGCCCGCCAGATGATTGCCGAATGCCGCGAATCCCTGCGCTCCGAAGGCCTCGAAATCGACCCCGAGCTGCCGGTCGGCGGCATGATCGAAACACCCGCAGCTGCGCTGAACATCGAGGCCATGGCCGCCGAACTGGACTTCCTGTCCATCGGCACCAACGACTTGATACAGTACATCCTGGCAATTGATCGTCAGGATGAGCTGGTCAGCTATCTCTACGATCCGGCGCATCCGGCGGTGATCGAGCTGCTGGAGCGGATCATCGCGGCCGGTCGCCGCCGCAACATGGAAGTGATTGTCTGCGGCGAGCTGGCCGGCGATGCCCACGGCGCGCGACTCCTGCTCGGCCTGGGCGTGACCCACTTCAGCATGCCGCCAACCTCCGTTGCCGCAGTCAAGAAAAGTCTGATCGAGGCCAACGCCGAACGCTGTACCGAGATCGTGGCTGAATTCCGCAATTCCGGCGAGCAGCGCGGCGAGCTGCTACTCAAGAAACTCAGCCAGCACGGTGGGGTGAATCAGTGAAATACGGTTCGCTATGACCGGCTGTTCGCGCGGCTCAGCCGGTAACCTGATCGCGGATATAGTTCGGCTCCAGTTCCCAAGCGGCGATTGGTGAGGCCGAATCGGCCAGGGCGAGGACGCTGCGGGCATCGGGCCAGACCTCTGGATTCCATTCCACACGATGGTCGGCAAATGGCGTTTGGAACTTGTCCCGGTAGCTGACAAGACCCGGCCCGGCTGCGAGCCACGATCCGGCTTGGGGCAGTTGGAGCTGCGCCGGCGCAATCACAATCTCCTCGGCAATGGCCCGTCGGTGACCCTGCTGGACGGAAAAGAACCCGGCATAGATTTCGGCCATGCGCGCATCAAGCACGGCCAGCAGCCGTTCGGCTTTTCGATCCGGGTCGGCGGCCTGGGCCAGAACGGCCAGACTGGAGACCGGATAAATCGGCAACTCACGAGCCAGGGCGATGCCCTGGGCGACAGCCAAACCGATGCGCAGGCTGGTAAAACTGCCCGGACCGCGTGACACGGCCAGAGCGTCTAGATCGGCAAAGCCCAGCCCGGCCTCACTGAGCAATTCGCGGGTCCAGGGCAGCAACAGCTCAGCGTGGCCGCGCGGCGCCAGCGCCCTGCGCTCCAGGATTTCGCCTTTGAGTTCAAGCGCCACAGAGCAGAAATCGGTGGACGTTTCCAGTGCCAGGCGGATCATGTCGCCAGCCGTTCGCGCAAGAAGCCGGACGCTTCGGCGGCTGAATCCGCCCGCGTCATCGGCGGCAGACTGGCCAGGAACATGCGCCCGTAGGGCTTGCTCAGAATGCGCGGATCGCCCAGCACCAGTACGCCAAAATCCTCGGCCTGGCGAATCAGGCGACCGGCGCCCTGCTTGAGCGCGAGCACCGCCTGCGGAAGCTGCACCTTGGTGAACGGATTGTCTCCTGCCTCACGCACCGCCCGCAGGGTGGCTTCAAGTACCGGGTCATCGGGAGCGGCGAAGGGCAGCTTGTCGATTACCACCACGCTCAGCTCCCGTCCGGCCACGTCGACCCCTTCCCAGAAACTGGCCGCGCCGAGCAACAGACTGCCGGGCGTGGTCCGAAAGCGCTCCAGCAGCACATGGCGCGGCGCCTCCTCCTGAATGCACAGATGAAAATCGCTCTGCACGCGCAGCCATTCGGCCGCCCGCTGCAGGGCACGATGGGAGGTGAACAGCAAGAAAGCGCGGCCGCCTGCCGCCTGCAACAGCGGCAATATCGCCGCCAGCAAGCGGTCGGTATGCGCCTGGTCACGCGGCTCCGGCAAATCGGTCGGAATCCACAGGCGCGTCTGGCTGGGGTAATCGAAGGGGCTGTCGACGACCAGCTCGCTGGCCTGCTGCCAGAACGCGT
>CALEIM010000035.1 GCA_937876395.1 uncultured Wenzhouxiangella sp.
TGCAGGGTACGGTCCACTTCGCTTAACGGAATGCCGAACTTCGAGTGGCTGCCGGCCGTGCGGACCATCTTGTGGTGGCCCAGGCCGGAGCCGGGGTCAAGACGCAGAAAGACCGCCTCGCCGGCCAGGTCGGAAGCCCAATGCTCCAGAATATGCAGGTTGTCGATCGTGACTGGCAGGCCGATTGTCAGCGCCTGACGGTATTCCTCACGCGCGGCGAAGTTGGGGGTGAACAGCATCTGCTCAGGCTCAAGCCCCGAAACGGCGGCCAACGCGTGGCGGGCCTCGGCCAGAGAAACGCATTCGATGCCCAGGCCTTCGGCCACCGCGGTGCGCAGGATGGCCGGATGCGGGTTGGCTTTCATCGAGTAAAGCACCCGGTCGACCGATTTAAGTGTGCGCAAACGCTGACAGGCGGCGCGCACGCTGTCCAGTTCGTAGACGTAAGCGCTGTCGCGCTCGGCCATCAGCTTCAGCAGTTCGTCCTGACGCTGCTGCCACCACGGTGCGCGCCGTTCGGGCTCGCGCTCGTCGCGGAAAAGCTGCTCGAAGGTCGGGCCGAACACCGAGTCACCGCCGACCCCGCCGGGAATGAGCTGCTGATGAAGCTGCTGCACCAGACGCTCGGCGTGGCGGGCTTCGACCACGAAACTCAGGTTCAGGTCATTGGCCGCCTGGCTGACCTGGAAAATGCGGCGCTGCTCGAAGACTTCCAGCGCCGGTCCGAGGCGGTGGAGGATGGTACGAATGCCCAGACCCACCAGGCTGACCGAAGCGCAATCGGGCAGAATCTCGACCTGGCAAAGCTGGCCCAGTTCGCGAGCCAGCTCGTCGTAAAGCGCCTGATCGGTGGCATTGGCGTTCGGATCCAGGGTTACGGTGACGTTGGTTTCCGAGGTGGAAACCTGGTCCACCGACAGGCCCAGACGCCGGAACACGTCGAACACGCGGGCTAGAAAACCGACCTGCTGCCACATGCCGGTTTCTTCAAGCGAGATCAGGGTGATGGGGCGGCGCTGAACGATCGCCTTGACTTGAGCACCGTGCTCGTGCGCTTCCAGGCTGATTCGTGTGCCGTCGATATCCGGCCGATCGGTCTGGCGCATGACGATTTCGATCCCGCCTTCCCTGGCCGGGGTCAGCGCTGCCGGGTGGAGTGCTTTGGCGCCCATGGCGGCCAGTTCCTGGGCCTCGCGAAAACCGATTTGACGCAGCAGCCGGGCGGCCGGCACGCGGCGCGGGTCAGCCGAAAACATCCCCGGCACGTCGGAAAAGATATCGACCCGTTTGGCGCCGAGCACGGCGGCCAGCGCGGTCGCCGAGGTATCGGAGCCACCGCGGCCAAGCAGCACCGTCTCACCGGCCCGGTTGGCGGCCATGAAGCCGGGCATCACCCAGACCGGCGAACGCCCGGCCAGCTCTTTTGCCAGAGCCGGATCGTGGCTTGCCAGGCAGCGCGCCGAAAGATAACAGGCGCGCGGGTTCTGCTCGACATGGTCGGCAACCTGCAGGGCCTTGCGCGGATCAAGCCAACTGGCCGGCAGACCTTGCTCCTGCAGACTGGCGATGGCCAGACGGCTGGCCAAAAGTTCGCCGGAGCCGAGCAGGCGCGCCTGCCACTCGGGCCGGTCCGGCTCGGGCGCTGCGGCTAGCAGTTCGGCAAACGCCTCAAGCGCTTCATCCAGGGTCGATTGGGCTAGGCCGCAGTCGGCCAGCAGGTTCAGATGACGGCGGCGCAGTTCGTCGAGCAGAGCGGCCCGGTCAGCATTTGCGCCGGCGTCGATATGCGCCTGGAGCAGGTCGGTGATACCGCGCAGGGCCGAAACGACGACCACCGCGCCGACACCCGCACGGATCACCGCCTGGACTTCGGCCCCAATCCGCGGCCAGTTTTCGGCGCGCGCAACCGAGCTGCCACCGAATTTGAGAACCCGCCACTCGGGCGTCGGTGCGGTGCGGTCAGGGTTCACGGAAGTCCGCCGGGGTTGCGAACAAGTGGCGTATCGGCCCATACGCCCGACGGAGGAAGATACCGTGTGCGAGCAAGGGGCAGGCGAGGGCGGGCGCAATTCATGAAATATCCGGGCTGGTGTGTCGTTTGATTCGCTGCTGGAGGGAAAATGAGCTATTCTGGCTGGAAAAAGCGATAGATACCGTAGGGCTGTACATTCACAGTAATCCAGCGGATTCTACGCGATCGAGCGAATATGAAAAGGGAGACGGAAGCCGCAGGCAGCATGCGATCAGCATCAGTGACTGATATTGGCTGCGTGCGGCGCGAAAATCAGGATGCCATTCTGGCCGACGACCGGCTTGGCCTGTGGCTGGTGGCATGGGCGGGCACGCAGGGGGGACGCGGGCCAGCGCAATCGCCCGCGACACCGTGCGCGATCAGGTCTCCGCCGGTGCCGATCTGGCCGAGGCGGTGCTGGCCGCACATTACGCGATTCGCAGCGCGCAGCGCCAGGCGCCGGAACTCAGTGATATGGGCACGACCATCGTTGCCCTGGCCGAGCACGGCGACGCCTACCGGGTGTGCTGGGTTGGTGACAGTCGCGCCTATCGTTATTCCAGCGAGAATCAGCACCTTGAGCAGCTAACCTCGGATCACAATGTGGCCGGCGTGCTGGTCGCCTCCGGTGCGCTGAGTGCCGATGAAGCCACCCGTCATCCGCAGCGCCATGTGCTGACCGATTGTCTGGGCCTGGCCGGCCAGGAGGAGCCGCGCATCGACATACTCAATGGTGTGTGGCAGCCCGGAGAGCTGCTGTTGCTGTGTTCTGACGGGCTGTCCGGTGAACTCGGAGATGTCGGGATCGCGCAAATTCTGAGATCAGCCAACGGTGCCGGCACCGATCGGCTGGTTGAACGCCTGCTCCAGGACTCGCTGGCGGCTGGCGGACGTGACAATGTTTCAGTGATTGCCGTGGCCGCACCGGATACGCTCAAACCGCGTCGGACCTGCAGAATCTGGCCGTTTGGCGGCCGCTCTCGCAATGAGCCTTGAGGCATGAAATCAAATACCGTAACCATGGAGGGAATAAAACCATGAACAAGCAAAGCGGGCGCTCAGGGCGCAGGGATCACGGGCCGCAGGGCACCCAGGTCTTCAGTCGTGATGAGGTCAGCCGGCTCATTGATGAGGCTTCAGCCGATTCGACCGCCACGGCGCAGGCCGAGCTGATCGGCATCAGTGATCCGGTCAGCGGCAAGTCCTGGGCGTTGAGCTCGACTCGCCTGGTGGTTGGTCGCGTCGATAGCTGCGATATTCACCTTGATGACCCCAGCGTGTCATCCGAACATGCCCGGCTAACCCACGATTCCGAAGGCTGGCGGGTCGCCAACCTGCTGTCGACCAACGGCACTTTCGTCAATGATGAGAAAATTTCCAACCGCGCGCTAAACGACGGCGATCGGCTGCGCTTCGGGCGGGTGGAGCTGCGCTTCCACGGCCCGCAGGCGCCGAGCAAAAGCCGGCCTGGTTGGCTGCCCTGGGCCGTAGCGGCAGTGGCGCTGGCGATTGTTGCCGGAATTGTAATCGTGTTGATATAACGGAAGCTTAAAGGGCGCAAAGGGCGTAGGCTTTTCTTTTTTTCCGTAGCCAGCAGGCACGCGCCGCCTACGTAAATCAGCTCAGGCCGGGGCGCCTTTGAATGTCCCGATAACCACCACGGTTTTGCCCGAAGCACGAATCATGCCTTCTTCTTCGAGGTTTTTCATCACCCGTCCGGCCATTTCCCGCGAGCAGCCAACGATGCGGCTCAGCTCCTGGCGGGTCACCTTGATCTGCGTTCCTTCACGGTGCGATATGGCGTCGGGTTCGGCGCACAGGTCGATGAGGGTCTTGGCGATCCGGCCCTGGGTGTCGAGAAAGGCCAGGTGGTAGACCTTGCGCCGGGTGTGCAGCAGGCGCTGGGCCAGCTTGGAGCCGATGGCGGTAAGAATATCGATGGCGTAGTCGTCAAGCTCGTTGTCCAGGGCCTGGCGGAGACGATCGTAGCTGACTTCAGCGACTTCACACTTGCTGCGCGTGCGCACCAGTGATTCCCGCTGGGTCGGCTTCATGAACAGGCCCATCTCGCCGATAAAGTCACCGGGATTGAGATAGCTCAAGACCAGTTCGCGGCCGTCATCGCCTTCGGTCGAGACCGAGACCGAGCCTTCGATGATGTAAATCAGGCTGGTGCCGGCGTCGCCGGGGCGTACAATCGTCGTTTTGGCCGGGTAGTGCTGGCGCTGACAGATACTCAGGAAGCGGTCCATCGCTTCCCGGTCGATCGGGTAAAACTGGGTATCTCTCATTGCATCCATAATTTGTGAGTGGTGGCTCCAGCAGTTGCATTTCCGCAGGTGAAATCGCTGCGTTCACTATTTTGGCGTGTTCTGGATCACGTTTTGATCCGCTGGCCAGAGTTTAACTGAATCAGGGGCAAATCAGGACTGGAAACAGACTTCCCGCCTGGTTGATAATTAACGGTTTGGCCTGCGCACTGCACGGATTTGTCTCGATGGCTACACGTCGCATCAAACTTCACGGTTTCAACAACCTGACCAAAGCGCTCAGTTTCAATATCTATGACCTGTGTTTCGCCACCAGCAGCGATCAGCGCAAGGACTATATTGACTATATTGACGAGGCCTACAACGCCGAGCGCCTGACCCAGATACTCACGGACGTTGCGCATATCATCGGCGCGAACATCCTCAATATTGCCCGCCAGGACTACGATCCGCAGGGGGCGAGTGTGACCATGCTGATCGCCGAGGAGCCGGTCGAGGACAGCGGCGATATTGCCTCTGCCGTGCCCGGCCCGCTGCCGGAGTCGGTGGTTGGTCATCTGGACAAGAGCCACATCACAGTCCATACCTACCCGGAAAGCCATCCGCACGACGGAATTTGCACCTTTCGTGCCGATATCGACGTGGCCACCTGCGGGGTGATCTCGCCGCTGAAGACGCTCAACTACCTGATTCACAGCTTTGAATCCGATATCGTCACCGTCGACTACCGGGTGCGCGGCTTCACCCGCGACGTGCGCGGACGCAAGCATTTCATCGACCACAAAATCACCTCGATCCAGGACTACTTCAGCCGCGATACCAAAAAGGCCTACCAGATGATCGACGTCAACGTCTATCAGGAAAACCTGTTCCACACCAAGATGCGGCTGAAGGATTTCGACCTGGACAATTACCTGTTCGGCATCAACGCCGATGATCTCGAAAAACGTGAGCGCAGCCGGGTCGAAAAGCGCCTGCGCAAGGAAATGCAGGAGTTGTTTTACGGCCGCAATCTGTAGGGTTCAGCGCTGGGCCAGGGGATCATATATCGCGCTGACGATCCACTCGCGCAGCTTGGCGGCCGTCTCGGGCTCCAGCCCGCTGCGGTGAGCGAGTTCAGCGGCTGACATGGCCGCGGCCTCGCGCCGGGCTGACAGGTAGTGGCTTTCTCTGAGCCACTGTTCCAGCGCATCACTGGTATCGGTGCGAAAGCGGCTGACCCGACCCTCGCGCAGCGCTTCGAGCAGGGCATCAGGCTGCCCGCCGACCTCATCGAGCAGCTCGACCACGCGCTCCATGAAAGCCTCACTGATCTGGCCGAAGGTCGCCAGAGCGGCGGCATCGACCGGTCGATTGTGGCGTGCGCGCCAGTCGTCGAGGATCAGCGCCGTGGCCGTGCAGCGCTGTTTGAGGAGCTGGATTTGCTCTGGTTCGAGCAGGCGGTCGGTCGCGCCGACGCGCTCCAGGTAGCCGCCCAGTTCACCGACCCGGCCAAGTTCGACGCGAATCAGGCTCGCGGCCAGTTCGAGCCGGTCATGGAGCAGATGGAAGACCTCGACCATGCCGGTGCCCAGCCAGGGATTGATCGGTCCGATGCCGGCCTGCCGTGCCCAGTCTTCGGGGCTGAATTTTCCGGGGTCGGGAACATCACGCCGGCGGTGCTCGGCGCTTGGCATGCTCAGCTTGAGCGGTTCGATCTGGCCGCGCCGGACCTCGGCCATGTCGATCACATGCGGCTTGTGGCCGTCGCCGGCCCACTCGGACCAGGCGGCCGCCTCACCGCTTTGCGCCGTCAGGTAAAACATCTGGCGGCCGGAGCGGCTGATTTCCTGGATTGACTCAACTACCAGGCGATAGCGATCCGGGTCGGAGGTGGTCAGCACCTCGTCCATGAACACCGGCAGGCTTTCGCGATGCTGCTCGGCCTGCTCGATCCAGGCCAGCCGCAGCGCCAGCAGAAGCTGTGCCCGGCTGGCGGTTGATAGCTCGGCGAGCGGGCGAATTCGTTCGGATCGAGCGTCAAAAACTTCGAAGCGATCACCGCGAAAGCGTAGCCGGTAACGGTGGCGGGTAAAGCGCTCCAGCCAGGCGGTGGCGCGTGACAACGCGGCCGGTTCGTTCTCGGCCTGGTGGGCAATGCGCACATCTTCGACCAGAGCCTGGCCGGCGTTGGCCAGCAGATGACGCTCCAGTTCCTCGCTCAGCGTCTGCCGCTGGGTTTCATACTTGCCGCTGAGTGCGGTCAGTTCGCGTCGCCTGAGCAGCTCGTCGTGGCGAGTGCGCAAGGTGGCAATGCGTCGATTGAGCTCGTCGCGCCGTTCGACCTGGGCGGCCAGGCCCTGCTGTCGACGGTCGAGCTCGTCACGCTGCTGCTCGCGCGCCTGTTTGAGCAGATCCCGATGCCGTTCGAGCTTTAGTTCCAGTCGGGCAACCTCCATGCCGAGATCGCGCCGCTGCTGTTCAAGCCGCTGCCATTCCTTGAGCCGTGCGCAGCGCTGGGCCAGGGTATTGCGGTCGCCGGGTTTGATGCCGGCCTGGGTGAAAATCTGGTCCTGGCGTTCCGTGAGCCCTTCGATATCGGCCTTGATCTCGCCCTGGCGGCGGCGGCTGGCCTGAATTCGGTTGTGCAGCTCGGCATTGGTGCGCATCCGCGGGACAAGCTGATGGAGCACGCCCGACAGGGTTTTGCTGGATAGCCTGGCATCAGCCTCAATGCCGTGGTTTTGCATCAGCTCGGCAGCATGGCCGCGCCCGGTTTCATGGGCGGCGCGTGCCTGGTCGAGCTCGTGGCGGTGGCGACGCACGCTGCTGTCGGCGCGCTGCCAGTCATGGAGTTGCCGTGCCCAGAGCAAAAAGCCGGTTTCCAGGCGGGCGTCGTGCTCCAGCCCGAGACCCTGGGCCTGAGCTTCGAGTCGGGCGCGTGCCTCTTCGAAATGTGCGCGCTCATCGTTGAGACGTTCGTGCAGTTCGCCGGCGCGTTTTTGCTGGACGTGACGGTGGGTGCTGGCCTCCAGCTCCTCTTCAAGCCGTTCCAGGCGCGCTTCCACCTCGCTTTCACTCCAGCCCAGCGGCTCTTCGATTTCAGTTGACAAATAGCGCGTGCGCGCCTGTCCGAGAAATCGATAGCGCTGAATGAAACGGACCAGCAGACTCAGCGGCAGGCCAACGGCGATGAGGATCAGCAAGATCAGCTCGCCGACCGGGTCGAGTTCGCGCGGACCGAGCAGGCGCCAGGCGGCGACTGCAGCCGTCAGGCTCAGCCCGCCCCACAGCAGGCCCTCCAGCTCGCTCAGGCGGGCGTGCTTTAGCCAGTCGACCAGGGCGTCGCGAGCCTGGCGCAGCGCATCGACCGAGGCGAGAGCTTCGGCGCGCGGTACGTGCAGCCGGGCCAGGTCGGCGCTGATGCCGCGCACTTTCTCCCGCTGGTCGAGGATCCGGTCGACCTGGCGTTCAAATTTTTCCAGCTCGGCCAAGGGCAGTTCGGGCTGTTCGCGGCTCGTGCCGGAGCCCAGTCGTCTGGACACGGCCTGCTGTTCCTGGATGGCGCGCTCAAGTTCGCCGACATGTTTTTCGATGCGCTGCTCCAACGCGCCGAGCTGGTCGCGTTGCTCGGCCAGGCCGGCCTGTACGGCCTCCAACTGCTCGGGGTCGACGTTGCCGATTTCGGCCAGCCGGGTTTCGGCCTGTGCCAGCGTCTGATTTTCCAGATTGAGTTCCTTGCGGCGCTGGGCGATCTGCTCATCAATCTGTTCGATGCGGTCAATCTCATCGCCGCGCAGTCGATCCATACCGCCGTCGAACTCTTCGATCAGGGTATGTTCGAGCGCGGTGCGCGCGCTCAGGGCATCGGCCATCGCCAGGGCATCTTCGCAGGCGCGCAGTTCGCCGGCAGCGTCGCCGGTGGCGGCCAGCTCGTGCTGGAGCTCATCGAGGGTGTCGAGCTTGTCCTGGAGATCGGCGTACTCGGCCTGTTTCTCGTCGATCTGCAGGCTCAGGCGAGCCAGTTCACGGGCGCGCCCCTGCGGTCGCGGCGGAATTTGCAGCGGCGCGCCCGAAAGCAGTGTGTCAAGATCAAAGCCGCCGGCCAGCAGGGTGCGGATCTGGCCGGCGATATGCGCTTCGGTGTCGCCGAAACGGACCAGATCTTCCGAGCTGATCAGAAAGGCGCCGACGCTTTCGTTGCCGGGCAGCGGCGGCGGCGGTGCCGCCTGGCCGTCTTTGAGCCAGCTCACCTGTTCGCCGTGGCGTTCACAGTCGAGCGCTTCCTCGCCGATCAGCCAGCGCGCCTGGAGGTGGCAAAAGCCCGGACTTTGATCCGGGTAGAGCAGGGCGCGTACGGCGCGCACGATGCTGGATTTGCCCGAGGCATTCGGGCCGGTGATGAAATTGATTGCCTTCGGCTCGAAGCGGATGGAGACGGGTCCGTCGAGGCCGGGCAGATGGTGAATGTCGAGGCGTTCGAGCTTCACCGGCCAGCCTCGCGCTGGGCCAGCATCAGCAGCAGGGCCCGACGGCCGGAGCGGCGCAGCCAGTCGGCGATATCGGCCTCTTCAAGCCGGCGGTCCAGGGCCTGGAACTCGGGCGCGGCGAGCGGCGTCGATAATGCCTGCTGGCCGAGGCGAATCAGCCGGTCAAATTCCTCGCTTTCCGGATCATCAAGCGCGAGCAGGCGTCGGGCCAGCAGGCCGGATGGATCGTCCTGGCCGGCCAGACGCTTGAGGTCCAGACGCGGCAGGGCGATTGATTCAATGCGTTGAATAAAACAGCGCAAGCCCGCTTCCTGCCAGGAGCGATTGTCGGCGGCCAGCTCAGCGGCAGCCGCAGCAAGTTGGCCCGCTGCCGGGCTTTGGCCGCTCAAGGTAATCCGCCAGCCGATGGCCACAGGCCCCTGGTCATCGAGGTCAATCTCGCCCAGGCGCTGTTTGATCGCTTTCAGTACGGTCTGGTCGAGTGCGGCGGCATCTTCCAGCTCGCTGCAGTCGACGTCCAGCGCTTCAAAGCGCAGCGGTGCCAGCGGCAGATGTTCAAAACTCAGGCGGCGCGGACTGACTTCAATCAGCCACGGCCCGCGCGCGCCGGTTTCCGAGGCGCGCAGCGCCGTAATCGAGCCCAGGTAGCCGATCGGCCGCTCGCTGCTGAGCGGGTCCGGGCGATGGATATGCCCAAGCAGCCAGCTATCAATCGGCGCGGCTTCAAGGTCGCGGCGTGCAACCGGCGCGTAGGGGCTGTCAGTCTGGTCGAGGTCACAGTGCAGCAGGCCGATTGTGGTGGCGATTTTGCTCGTGGGCAAGTCGAGCGTCGGCAGGCTGTCGAGTGGATTGCTGCGCACCTGGGGGCGTGGGAAAGACCAGCCGACTATGCCCAGACCATCGAACTGGCGCAATTGCCAGCGGCCGTTGGCGCCGATCAGCTCCAGGCTGTCGATTTCGTCAGCCAGCCGGGGCAGGGTTTCAGTGTCGTGGTTGCCGGCCACGGCGAGCACCGGAATGCCCGCATTGCTCAGGCGCTCAACGCCGGCGCGCAGTTCGCCGTAAGCAAAAAAGAAATCGCGTTCCCGGTCGATCAGATCACCGGCGAGCAAAACGGCATCCACGCCGTAGGCCAGGGCCGTGTCCACAGCCCGTATCCAGGCCGCCTCAGGCCCCAGCTCGGAGTGTCGCTCGCGCAGATCCTCGGGCAGCGCCGGCGCCGGGCGGCCCAGATGCATGTCGCCAATGGCTAACAGGGTGGTCAATTCAAATGCTCGCTCGCTTCTGACGGCCCAAGATAATGGAATTGACCGGGGGCGACAAGCCGAGCTGCTCAGTTGCGGCCTGCGTTGATTCGGAAGTCACAAAATCTCCATGCGCCTCAGCAATGCTCAGCACAGCAGAGGCTGCATCCAGTGGCCCAGAAGCCTGTGTCAAGCATGCCGGCCCATCACGTAGCATGTTCAACCTCCCGCTGGCCCGGTATGGTTGCGACCTTGCAAAGCCGGCAGCCTTGTTCAGGTGAACGACTGCCGGGCGTCTTCGAGTGCTTCGGCGGCGGCAATCCATTCCTGTTCCAGTTTGCCGAGTTCCTCTCTGACTTGTGCCTGACGGGGCAGCAGGCTGGCCAGTCGTTCACTGGCGGCGGCTTCATAAATGGCCGGGTCGCCCAGTTCGGTTTCGATTTTGCCGAGCGTCTGCTGTGTCTGTTCAAGTTGACGTTCCAGTTTGTCAACGCGGTTCTGCAGCGGCTTGATGCGGACGCGCTCGGCGGCGGCATCGCGGCGTTTGGCCTTGCGTGCGCTGGTTGACTGAGCGGGGTCGGACGGTGTGTTGGACGTTGCCGCCGGGCTTTGGCGCTCGTGAAGCCAGCGTCGGTAGTCGTCGAGATCACCCTTGAACGGAGCCACGCCGCCGTCAGCGACCAGCCAGTAGTCATCGACCGTGTTGCGCAGCAGGTGACGATCATGGGATACGGTCAGTACCGCGCCGTCAAAGCCTTGCAGGGCGATGGTCAGGGCATGGCGCATGTCCAGATCAAGGTGGTTGGTCGGCTCGTCGAGCAGCAGCAGATTGGGCGCAGACCAGACCAGCAGGGCCAGTACCAGGCGGGCTTTTTCTCCGCCTGACATCGGGCCGGCCGGGCGGGTGGCCATGTCGCCGCGAAAATCAAAGCCGCCCAGGTAATCGCGCAAGCTTTGCTCGCGCTCGGTCGGAGCGATGCGTTGCAGATGGATGAGCGGGCTGGCCTGGGGATCAAGCTGTTCGAGCTGGTGCTGGGCAAAATAGCCGATGTTGAGGTTGCGGCTGCGGGTGATCCGCCCGCTCAGCGGTTCAAGCTGGCCGGCCAGGGCGCGCACGAAGGTGGATTTGCCGGCACCGTTGAGACCCAGCAGACCAATGCGGTCGCCCGGTGCCAGACTGCTTGACAGCTCGTTGAGAATCACCCGATCCCCGTAGCCCAGTTCGACCTGATCAAGATGGACCAGCGGATTGGACGCGCGCGGCGGCTCCGGAAAGACGAAATCAAACGGTGAGTTTGCATGCGCCGGAGCGACCTTTTCCATGCGTTCGATGGCCTTGAGGCGCGCCTGGGCCTGGCGTGCCTTGGTGGCTTTGGCGCGGAAGCGGTCGACGAACTGCTGCATGTGCGCAATCTGGCGCTGCTGCTTGTCGAAGCTGGCCTGCTGTCGGGTCAGATGTTCGGCGCGCTGGCGCTCGAAATCACTGTAGCCGCCGCGATAGCTGTTGAGGTGGCGGTTTTCAATATGGATTACCTCTTCGACGACGTTGTCGAGAAAGTCACGATCATGCGAGATGACCACCAGGGTGCCGGAATAGCGCTTCAGCCAGCCTTCCAGCCAGACCACGGTTTCCATGTCGAGGTGGTTGGTGGGCTCGTCGAGCAGGAGCAGATCTGACGGGCTCATCAGCGCCCGTGCCAGGCTCAGGCGGGTGCGCCAGCCGCCGGAAAAATCGGCAATTGGCGCCGCATGGGCATCGGTCGCAAAACCCAGACCGTTGAGCAAGGTGCCGGCGCGCGCATGAGCGGTGTAGTGGCCGGCCTCGTCGAGCAGGGCGTGCGCCCGGGCGATGGCGTGGCCGTCGCCGGCGGCCTCGGCGCGCGCCAGCTCTGCCTCGGCGGCGCGCAGGCGCGGGTCACTGTCGATCACATAGTCGATGGCCGCCTGATCCAGGTCGGCAATCTCCTGGGCCATGAAGCCGATGGTCCAGTCGGCTGGAATGGATACTTCACCCTGATCGGTCGAAAGCTCACCCAGCAGCAGGCTGAACAGGCTGGACTTGCCGCTGCCGTTGGCCCCGATCAGGCCGACCTTGTGACCCGGATAAAGCGTGGCAGTAGCTTGTTCCAGCAGCGGTTCCGGCCCGCGGCGCAGGGTGATGCTGGAGAGTTGTATCATGTCCTCAGGCTGTACGGTCAAGGCGGCTTTCGCAACCGGATATGGTAGCGTACCCGGCAATCATCCTAGCGGTCCTTCAGAGTGTCATTTCGATTGGTCCATCATCCCCGCGCGCGCCGCGTCACACTCAGGGTTGAGCACGATGGCGAGCTGGTGCTGACCGCGCCACGCCATGTTTCGCGCGCCGCGCTGGAGCGCCTGGTCAGCGCCCGGCAAGACTGGATCGCTTCGACCAGACAACGCCTGGCGCAGGCTTGCAGTCGCCGTGATCCGGAAACCAGCGCGCTCAACCCCGCCCGTATCAAGCTGCCGGCCATTGACGAGCAGTGGCAGGTTGAATATTTGGCGGGCCGTCGGGCCGAAGTTATCGCCGCCGGCCGCCTGATCCGCCTGCCCGAAGCCGAATGCAAATTGGATACCGCGCATCGCCTGCAAGCCTGGCTCAAGCAGCGCGCGCGTCAGACCCTGGTGCCACGGGTGGACGAGCTGGCGACGCGCTTCGGCATCCGCTTTGAGCAGGTCAGCATTCGCAACCAGCGCTCGCGCTGGGGAAGCTGTTCGGCCACAGGTCGGCTGTCGCTCAACGCCCGCCTGCTGTTCTGCACGCCACAGGCCTGCGACTACGTCCTGATCCACGAACTGGTCCACATTGAACACCCCAACCACTCACCGCGTTTCTGGCAACGCGTCGAACAGCTTTGCCCGCACTATCGTGAATCGATGGCCTCACTCAAAACAGTCTGGCAGGAACTGCCGGACTGGGTGCGGGCACGGCGCAAAAATTAGCCGATTAGGTGCGTTTCTATCGCCTCTATAGAAGAAGCGGGCGGTCCAGAGTTGCCTTGCGAGAACTGCCCGGAATTTCATGATCTGATGCAATATCCTTCCTCGGGCATGTGGTTCAATCCGGATCAGCCGGGGACAGGGTTCACGCTTGAAGTGCAGGCCAGTGTTGTTTCCGGCTATTACTATCTCTATGACGAGGATGGCAATCCTGAGTGGCTGATGTTTACTGATGCCCTGCAAATCAATGAAGACGGGGAAAGTGATGCTCGATGGATCCTGGAGACTGATTTGATCCGTGTTCGTGGTGGTGCCTGCCTGAACTGTTCCTATGAAGAGCCTGCAGAAATTGAAACGGCAGGGATCCTGAAAATGGAATTTTACTGGCGAAATCATGGCAGCTATTCGGTCAATGGCGGTCCGGTGCAGAGGATCACACCCATGGCCTATACCTCGAGTATGGTTTTTGGCGCTTTTACACCTTATTCGGACTTCTACCTGCCGTCGCCGGATCAACGAGAAATTCCTTCGCTGCCTTTGAAGCCGGAGCAGTTTCCTGACAAGCTGCCCTGGGTATTTGTTTTTCGGGCGCAGGCTGGCACGGGCTGGACGTATGGAATGCTCCCGGTCGATATAAGATCCCGTCTGGTTGAAAATGGTCAGCACGAGTGGGAGTTGGGAGCACTGGTCGGTGGAGAGTTTGCGAGTCGGTGGGGAAAGTTGACTTGTTATGCTGAAGAAGATCTTGGTCCGATGTGCCGAATTGATTTTGATTTGAGCTCGACGGCTGGTGAAATTGCCGATCATTTCGTGGATCAGCCTTTATTCCTGGCTCCCGGTAATCTGGGCCATGAGCGATTTGAAGCACAGACAGAAAACGGAATGATTACTCTGATCGCTTATCGAATGGATTACAACTAAGTTGCCAGCGGCTTTGATGGTTTCGGTATTGAAGCCAGCGGCCTTGGAGGGCGCTGGTGGATGACGCAGCCGTTACAATATCTACCATGGAACTGTTCAAGGTTTTTCAGATTGAAGCGGCGCATTTTCTGCCGGAGGTGGCGGAGGGGCACAAGTGTCGACGGATTCACGGGCACTCGTTCCGGGTTGAAGTGCATGTCAGCGGCGAGGTGGTTGAACCGGCTGGGTGGGTGATGGACTTTGCCGATCTGAAGCAGGCGTTCGAGCCGATCTATCAGCAGCTTGATCACCAGTTTCTCAATGAGATCGAGGGGCTGGAAAATCCGACCAGCGAGAACCTGGCGCGCTGGATCTGGATTCGGCTGGCGCCGCGGCTGCCTGGATTGTCCAGGCTGGTGATCCAGGAAACCTGTACCTCCGGCTGTATTTATCGCGGCGATTGATCCGCGGATTCCTCTTTCGCGTTCTGGTCGACCAGAATGGCGATGGCGCCGTCGCCGGTGATGTTGCAGGCGGTGCCGAAACTGTCTTGGGCCATGTACAGGGCGATCATCAGGGCGATGGCGGTTTCGCCAAAGCCGAGCATCGAACCCAGCAGGGCGACTGCCGCCATGACCGCGCCACCGGGCACGCCAGGCGCGGCCAGCATCACCAGGCCGAGCATGAAGATGAACGGCAGCATGCTGGTCAGACTGGGTATGTCCAGCGCGTTGTGCAGCACCATGACGGCCACCGCACAGGTGACGATGGTAATTGTCGAGCCGGCCAGGTGAATGGTGGCGCACAGCGGCACGCTGAAGTTGGCCACCTCGTCGCGGACCTTGTTGTTGCGCGTTGACTGCAGCGTGACCGGAATGGTGGCCGCGCTCGACATGGTGCCCAGCGCGGTGAAATAAGCCGGCAGCATGTTGCGGATCAGGCCCAGCGGTGACTTGCCGCTGCGCAGCCCGGCCAGGGTGAACAGGGTGATGATCCATGTCCAGTGCAGAGCGATGGCCAGGGCGAGCACCAGGCCGAAGGTTTTCAGGGTTTCAAAAACTGTTCCAGCCACGGCCAGTTCGGCGAACACCCCGGCGATGTAGAGCGGCAGCAAGGGGATGATGACGACCACCAGCAGCTTTTCGATCACGTCGCGGCCTTCGTCGGCCACCTGCTTGAGCCGCATGGAGCCGGTGGCGGCAATGCCCAGGCCGAAAATGAAGGCGGCGGCCAAAGCGGTCATGATGTCGAACATCGGCGGGATTTCAAGCGTGATGTATGGCAGCAGGATGACTGCGTCCTCACCGGGCGCGACGACGCTGCCAGCAGCCAGCAGCGGGATCAGCGCTGCCGCGACCAGAAAAGCCAGAATCCCGGCCAGAATGGTCGACAGATAGGACAGGCCCAGCGTGCGCCCCAGCAGCCTGCCCGAGCCCTGCGGCAGGCCGGCAATGCCCGAGGTGATGTAGAACAGGATCAGCAGCGGAATGGTGAAGAACAGGAGCTGGCCGAACAATTCCTTGAAGGTCAGCAGGATGCGGATGGCCCAGTCAGGCGCAAACAGGCCGAGCACGATGCCGAGCGTGATACCGGCCAACAGCTTGAGAATCAGTTTCATTGAGTGGTCCCGGTCAGATCGGCCGCATTATTCCATGGAAACGGGCGGCGGTTCACGCGGCGCATTGCTGAAAACCGGGGCCCGGAACCAAAAGCGCGGCCAGGAGGCCGCACTTTTGGGTGTTGCTATTAGCTGGCAAATCAATCAGTTCGTCAACAGCGGTGCGATCACCAGGCTGACGATGGCCATGACGTTGATCAGGATATTCATCGACGGGCCTGAGGTGTCCTTGAGCGGATCACCCACGGTGTCGCCGACCACGTTGGCCGTGTGCGTCTCCGAACCCTTGCCGCCGAAATGACCCTTCTCGACGTATTTCTTGGCGTTATCCCAGGCACCGCCCGCGTTGGCCATGGTCAGCGCCAGCAGCACACAGCCGAGCAGCGCGCCGCCGAGCATGCCGCCGAGCACCTCGGCACCCAGGCCGAAGCCGACCACGATCGGGCCGAGGACCGCCAGCAGTGCGGGTAGCAGCATGCGTTTGATGGCCGAGGTGGTGGCAATGTCGACGCAGCGGGCCGCATCCGGTTCGGCCGTGCCTTCCAGCAGGCCGGGGATTTCGCGGAACTGACGGCGAATTTCCTGAATCATTTCGAAGGCGGCGTTGCCGACTGCCGTCATGGTGATCGAAGCGACCAGGAACGGGAAAATGCCGCCGAGGAACAGCCCGATGAGTACATCGGGGTCGGAAATGGCCAGCGTGAAATCGGGGATGCGATGGCTGATTTCAGCAATATAGGCCGAGATCAGGGTCAGCGCGGCCAGGGCGGCAGCACCGATGGCGAAACCCTTGCCGATGGCGGCTGTGGTGTTGCCCAGCTCGTCGAGCGAGTCGGTGATCTTGCGCGTTTCCTCGCCCAGCCCGGCCATTTCAGCAATGCCGCCGGCGTTGTCGGCAACCGGGCCGTAGGCGTCGATGGCCATGGTCATACCCACGGTTGCCAGCATGGCGACCGCGGCAATGCCCACCCCGTACAAGCCGGAGCTGGCGTTGGCGACAAAAATCATCGCGCAGATGGTCAGAATTGGCAGGGCCACTGACTGCATACCGACCGACAGGCCGGAAATAATGACTGTTGCCGGTCCGGTTTCACCGGAGCGGGCAATCTCGCGCACCGGCTTGCCGGCGGTGTAGTACTCGGTCGACAGGCCGATGATGACGCCGCCGACGGAGCCAATCAGCACGGCATACCAGACGCTGGAGTCCACGCCTACGTAGCGGATCAAAAACCACGACAGGATGATAAAGCCGACCGCAGCCGACATGGTGCCGATGCGCAGCGCCACTTCCGGGCTCTTGCCGGACGCGGCGCGCACAACGCCAATGGCGAGAATTGAGCAGACCAGGCCGACCGATGACAGCAGCAGCGGCAGGCTCATGATCGCCGAGCCTGCGCCCAGGCCTTCAACAAAACCACTGGCTGAGGCGTGAACCATGGTGGTTGCCAGCGCAATCGTGGCGATCATGGCGCCGCAGTAGGATTCAAAGATATCTGAACCCATGCCGGCCACGTCACCGACGTTGTCACCGACGTTGTCAGCAATCACGCCGGGGTTGCGCGGGTCGTCTTCGGGGATGCCGGCTTCGACCTTGCCCACCAGGTCGG
>CALEIM010000036.1 GCA_937876395.1 uncultured Wenzhouxiangella sp.
GGACGCAACTACGCTGACCACGCCCTGGAGATGGGAGTGGATCCTCGGCGCAGTGAACCGGTGTTTTTCGCCAAGCCGGCCCAGGCCCTGGTCGGGGGGGGCACGGCCGTCAGCTATCCGCCGGCGACGGAAGAACTGCACCACGAAGTCGAGCTGGTGGTTTTTCTCGGCAGCGGTGGCCGCCAGCTGTCGGTCGAGCAGGCCGAGGCGATTGTTTTCGGCTACGCCGTCGGCGTGGATTTGACCCGGCGGGATGTTCAGTCTCGGGCCAAACAGGCCGGTCGGCCGTGGGAGTTGAGCAAGGGTTTCGACCAGTCCGGACCAATTGGCCAGATCGTGCCGGCAACAGACTGGCAACCGCAGGCGGACCTGGTTATCAGCCTGTCGGTCGATGACGAGCACCGCCAGCGCGGACTGCTCGGGCAGATGATCTGGACGGTGCCGGAGCTGCTTGCCGAGCTGTCGCGAACGGTTACCCTGCAGCCTGGTGATGCCGTGTTTACCGGCACGCCAGCCGGCGTGTCGGCGCTGGCCTGCGGGCAGCGTATAACTGCCCGAATCGAAGGTTTGCCGGAACTGGAATTCAAACTGAACCAAACGATGACATGGAACGCCAATGCTGATTGATGCCTTGATTCTGCTGCCGGTAACGGTCTTTCTGCTCTGGCTGTACGCCTATTCGGGGCCACGCGGTCTGCGTGGCAAGGCCTGGCTGGTCGACCGCTGGCCTGCGGCCATGGCCCTGCTGCTGTCCGCCGTCGCCCTGGTTGGATTGCACCTGACCCTGACCTTCGAGGATCTCAACCGCAATATCATCGCGGTGGTCAGCGCCTACCTGGTGCTGCTGACCGGTCTGGGCGTCGCCTGGCTGATGCGCTGGCTGCGTCAGCGGCGCTAGTGTACCCCGTCACTATTCCTGTAACATTCAGCGAGTCGGAAAGCGCTTAGCCGCAAGATATGGCTCGCCGGCAATGGCAGCGTCCTTGCCAAGAGCCATAGCGCCGCGGATGAGCGCTTTCCGGCTCGCCCTGCGGGAGCGCGCCTGAGCCGACAGTGCGGCGTTGCGAGCCTTGCAAAGGGCTAGCCATTCGCGGCGGCTCGCGCCTTGCTCTGTCGGCTCAGGCGCACTCTGAATGTCACAGGAATAGTGACGGGGTACACTAGAATCATTCCTGGGCACCCAGGTGTGTCGGCACGGCAGCTCTGCAACGGGAGACAGGAACGATGATGCCCGATGGCTCACGATCGATCGATAGCCTGCTGAAGTTTCACAAGTACGCCGGCATGGAAGGCTGGATCAACCCAGGCGTCGCCCGCGCGCGCCGCAACGCCATTGAGCAGTTGGCCGGGGAGCTGCAGGAGTCGGAGTGCCAGGACGTCAGGACAATCGATGTCAAGGTGCTGGCCTCGCGCTTTCACAAACTTGACGAGGCCAGCATTCGCAGCGAAGCGCTCGAGCTTTACGCCGAGCGGCTACGCATGGCGCTGGTCGATTTTCTGGCCTGGTGCGACAACCCGGCCGGCTTTCGCAGCATCGGCGGCGAGGCCAGGCGGGCCATTGAGCGCGGCCAGTTGAGTGCCGAGCAACAGGTCGCCGAGCGGATCACGCTGGAAGCCACCGAGAACCCGACCAATATCGTGCCGGTCCCGCTGCGGCGGGGTGAAACCGTCTATATCGCCAATCTGCCGATCGATCTCAGTGCCGCTGAAGCCGAACGGGTCGTCGCCGTGATTCGCGCCTTTGCCCATGATCACGACCATGGTCCGGATGAGCAGCCGAAATGAGTCGTCTGTTCATCATCACGCTGATGGTGATATTCACCTTGGCCGGTATCGGTTTCTGGCTGTGGTTCGTGTACGGCACGGGCGGCGGGCAGTTTCGCGAGGAGCTGGTGCCCGAACTGGTGGTGTTCTGCATTGAGGCCTTCATCCTGGTCGGATTGCTTGGCCTGATCCAGCGCTCGCTTGAGTTTCGTCGTAGACGCCAGATGTGGTTGAGCCTGCGCGGCTCGTTCCGCGATCTTTTGTCGCTGCTCGACATTGCCTTCCTGGAAGCCAATGGCGAGCCTACGTCCTCACGCGAACTGGAACGCGATCCGCGCGTCATCGAGCAGCTCCTCGATGGCCTGAAACGCAATCATCCGGATCTCGACAGCCTGGTTGCTCTCAAGCGCGAAGGCGATGAATCACTGTCCACAACTCGCGACCTGGTCGCCGTTGCCGCGCAGTTGTCGGCAACGCACATGAACTGGTGGATCGCAATTGTCGACAGCATTCGGCGCCTGTCCGAAGCTCGCAGCCGGCTGGCCATTGAAAAGGCGGTTTATGAAATGCTGGTCAATATCAGGGAGTTCGACCGCCACGAAATCTAGGAAACTTCTGGTCAATCAACCGCGCAGAATCAGCCCTGTCCGCGCGTTCGGGTCTTGTTTTTCTCCGCGTTTTTTTCCAGAAAGGTAATGATCATTCCCGCCACGTCCTTGCCGGTGGCCGACTCGATGCCTTCCAGACCGGGCGAGGAGTTGACCTCCATGACCAGCGGGCCGTGGTTGGAGCGCAGCAGGTCGACGCCGGCAACATTCAGGCCCATGATCCGGGCGGCACGCACCGCGGTAGAGCGTTCCTCCGGGGTGATCTTGATCAGCGAGGCGGTGCCGCCGCGATGCAGATTGGAGCGGAACTCGCCGGGCTGGGCCTGACGCTTGATGGATGCCACCACCTTGCCGCCAATCACAAAGCAGCGGATATCGGCGCCGCCCGCTTCCTTGATGTATTCCTGCACCATGATCGAGACATTGAGGCCCATGAAGGCTTCAAGTACTGATTCGGCCGCTTTTTTGGTTTCGCACAGCACCACGCCGATGCCCTGGGTGCCTTCGAGCAGTTTGACCACCAGCGGCGCGCCGCCGACCATCTGGATCAGGTCGCCGATGTCCTTGGTGGCGTGGGCAAAGCCGGTCACCGGCAGACCAATGCCCTTGCGGGCCAGTAGCTGCAGGGAGCGAAGCTTGTCGCGCGAGCGCGTCACCGCTACCGACTCGTTGAGCGGGAAGGTGCCCATCATCTCGAACTGGCGCAGCACGGCCGTGCCATAGAAGGTGACCGACGAACCAATGCGTGGAATTACCGCATCATAGGGCTGGATCTGCTTGCCGCCGTAGTGGATGGTTGGCCGGTGCGAGGCGATGTTCATGTAACAGCGCAGGGTATCGACCACGTGTACATCGTGGCCGCGTTCCCGGGCTACCTCGTACAGGCGCCGGGTCGAGTAGATGCGGCGACTGCGAGACAAAATGGCGATGCGCATGATATTCCTCCGAAACCTGTCAGTCCCGAGCCCAGAAAGTCTACAGCCGCGGCATGCCCTGCAGGAAGGTGCGTGCCGGATAGACCAGGGCGTGATTCTCCATTGCCGTGCGCCCGAGCAGCATTCGGTAGCGCATCTTTTCCCGGTTGGTCAGCGTCACATCCACGTCCCAACGTGAATGGCCGATGATCATTGGGGTGCGGATCGTGTAGCGTTCCTCAATCTCCCCGGAGGTATTGCGGACCTGCCGGCTGGCCAGCAGCGCCGCTTCACAGCGCAGCCGGCGATTCGGCGCCGGGTGGCCCATATGAACGTAAAAGACGACCCGTTGCTGGCCGTTGACCTCGATCGGCTCAATATCCGAAGCGTGCAGCGCGCACGACTTGGCTCCGGTGTCCACCCGGGCGCGCAGGCGGTTGATGCCCAGCGCCGGCAGGGCAATCCATTCACAGGCCCCGATGATCATGTTGGGGGCGGAGCGACTGGTCACACGGGCCATGCTCGATCAACCGTCGGACAGGTCAAGCGCGGCCCACTAATCTGCCCGGGCCAGATCGGCAATCATCGCCTTGAAAAAGCGCGCCGCCTCACCGCCGGTGCAGGTCCGGTGGTCAAAGGTCAGCGACAGCGGAATCACGCGGTGCACTTCGATGCCGCCCAAAACCGGGACCACTTCATGCCGCAGGACGCCGGCGGCAACGATGGCCACGCACGGTGGGTTGATGATCGGCGTTGCATAGCGCCCGGCAAACACCCCGAAGTTGGACAGCAGGATGGTGTAGTCCTTGAGATCTTCGGGCGGAATGCTGCGATTTTTGACGTTGTCCTTGAGGCGGTTGATCTCGGCGCGAATGTCCTCGCGCGAGCCGTTGTGCACGCCCTTGAGACGGGCAACGAACAGGCCGTCGGCGGTGTCGACCGCCATGCCTACGTCCATGCCTTTGTGGACCATGCGCATATTCTGCTCATCGTCATACCAGGCGTTCAGGCCCGGCTCGACGCGGGCTCCGGCGGCCAGCGAGCGCAGCAGGCGGTAGGTGATATCCTCGCTGGCAGCCCAGGCGTTGATATCGGCATCGTCCATCAGGGTGGTCGGAACCACGCGCTTGTGCGCTTCGCTCATGGCGCGTGCCATGGTACGTCGCGTGCCGCGCAGCGGCTCCCATTCGCCGGAAGCTGCCGGTGCGGCTTCAGCCGGGCGGGTCGCGGCCGCAGCCGGGGCGTCCGTTCGGGCATCTGCTTGGGCTTCGGGCCGGGCTTCAGCTTCGGTCCGCTGCGCTGCAGCCTCGGCAGGCCGATCGGCGCTGGCGATGCCCTGTTCGGCGGCCTGACGCACGTCGGCAGCCGTCACTACGCCGCCGGCACCACTCGGGCTGAGCTGGCTCAAGTCGATGCGCAGCTTGCGCGCCAGGGCGCGCACTGCGGGTGTGACCTTGACGCCGCCGACCGTGCTGGTGCGCTCCTGGAGCACGCCGCCGCCGGCCTGCATCTTGCCCACCACGGTGCCCGAGTCTTCGCGCTCGGCCGCTGCTGGTTCGGCGGTTTCCTGCGGTGCTTCGCTGCGCTCCGGTGCAGGTTCGGCAGCTTCTGTTGCCGCGGCAGGCTCGGCCTCGGGGCTATCGGTAGCGCCGGTATTGCCAGCATCAGCGTCGGAGTTGGAGTCGACCAGAAACTCGACCAACGGCGCGCCGGTCTGGATCACATCGCCTGCGCCGCCGTGAAATTTGGCCACCTTGCCGGTGTATGGGCTCGGTACTTCAACCACGGCCTTGGCCGTTTCCATTGACACCAGCGGCTGGTCGACGGTGACCGAGTCACCCTCATTGACCAGCCATTCGACGATTTCGGCGTCCGGCAGACCTTCGCCAAGATCGGGCAGTTTGAATACCTTCATGAGACCTCCAGAACCTCTTGGGCCGCGTCAACGATGCGCTTGACGCTGGGCATGTATTTCATTTCATTGCGATACAGCGGCATGATCACATCGTAGCCGCACACTCGCTTGACCGGGGCGTGCAGGTGCCAGATGGCCGTATCGGCCAGGCCGGCGGCGATCTCGGAGGCCACGCCGCAATGCCTGGGCGCTTCCTGTACGATCACGCAGCGGCCGGTACGCTGGACCGACTCGATGATGGTGTCCATGTCCAGCGGGCTGATGGTGGCCACGTCGATCACCTCGACGCTCAGGCCCTGCTGCTCAAGTTCATCGGCAGCCTGCAGGGTTTCCTTGATCATCGCCCCCCAGGTCACCAGGGTGATGTCGTTGCCCTCGCGCAGGGTGTAGCAGACGTCGAGCGGCAGCTCTTCGCCGTCGTCGGCCACTTCTTCTTTCTGCCAGCGGTAAATGCGCTTGGGCTCCATGAAGATCACCGGGTCGGGATCACGGATCGCGGCCAGCATCAACCCGTAGGCGCGCGACGGCGAGGACGGAATCACCACCCGAATTCCGGGCATATGGGCAAACAGGGCTTCCGGGCTTTCGGAATGGTGTTCGGGGGCGTGGATGCCGCCGCCGGAGGGAAAGCGCAGCACCATCGGCGAACTCAGGCGACCGCGGGTGCGATTGCGCATGCGCCCGGCGTGGCACATGATGTGGTCGATCATCGGCATGGTAAATCCGCAAAACTGGGCCTCGGCCACCGGCTTCATACCCTGGGCGGCCATGCCGACGGTAACTCCGGCGATCATGACTTCGGCCAGCGGGGTGTCGATGACGCGCTCGTCGCCAAAGCGTTCATGCAGCCCGGCGGTGGCTCGAAACACGCCGCCGTTGACGCCGACATCCTCACCCAGCACGACCACGGCAGGGTCTTCTTCCATGGCCCGGGCCAGGGCCATGGTGACGCCTTCGATCAGGGTAATTTCGGCCATCAGTGCTGCCCTCCGTCTTCTGGATAGTTCTGCGCATAGCTGCGCTGCTCGATCAGGTCGTGCGGCAGCTCCTTGAACATGTAGTCAAACATCGCCGTGACCGGCTGCGGGTCATTTTCGACCTGGTCGAGATACTCGTCGGCGGCCTGCTGAACAAACTGCTGGCACTCTTCGAGCAGGTCCTTCTCCTGCTGTTCATCCCAGGCGCCCTGATCAATCAGGTAGGCCTTGAGACGCTTGACCGGGTCGCGCTCCCAAGCTTCATCCACTTCGTCGGCCGGCCGATAGCGGCGGGCGTCGTCGGCGGTGGTGTGGTCGCTCAGGCGATAGGTGATCATCTCGATGACAAACGCGCCCTTGCCCTGACGGGCAGCGCTGATCGCCTTTTCCATCGCCCATAGGCAGGCAATCAGGTCATTGCCGTCAACCTGAATGCTCGGCAAACCCGCCCCGATGCCCTTCTGGGCCAGGGTGGCGGCCGAGTTCTGCTTGCTGCGCGGTACCGAAATCGCCCACTGATTGTTGACGATGACCAGCACCAGCGGCAGCTTCCAGGCGCTGCCGGCATTGATGGCTTCCAGGAAATCGCCCTTTGACGAGCCGCCGTCGCCGACCACGCTGACGGCCACGCGCGCTTCCTTGCGGAGCTTGTAGGCCATCGCCGCGCCGGCGGCATGCAGGCACTGGGTGGCAATCGGTACGCACCAGGCGAAATCGTGCTTCGGGCCGCTAAAATTGTTACCGCGCTCATCGCCGCCCCAGTACAGCAGTACCTCGGACATTTTCACGCCGCGGTAGAACTGGGCGCCGTACTCGCGGTACATCGGCGCCAGGCAGTCTTCCCGGCGCATGGCCGCGCCGATGGCGATGTGGGCTGCTTCATGGCCCAGACAGGATGCGTAGGTGCCGAGCTTGCCGGTGCGCTGCAGGGCGACGGCCTTCTTGTCGAAGGTGCGCGTGAGCAACATCAGCTTGTAGAGCTCGGTCAGGCGATCGAAATCTTTGGCCAACGCCGGTAGCTGCTGGTCTTCGATCAGCTTGCCGTCGGGCTTGAGAAACTGGAAATAGTCCACCTTGAAGGCGGCGGCAGTGTGCGCCATGTCGACTCCTCAGTCCGTGATTGTGTACGCCGGATTTCGGCCGGCCGAGCGACCGCACCGAAGCGGGCAAGTATTATAAGCGTTCCAGCCAGGTTGGAGGAAGCCGGACGCGCCGCGCAAACGCAGGCCAAGCGGGTCTGGCTTGACTTGGCCGGGCCGCGGATTGTGCCATAATCCGAAGACCGCTTTCTTGAAAGTCCTTACAGGGGATACTGACCATGAAGAAGTTACTTGTGCTTTTCGGTGCCGTAATGCTCGCTGCCAGCGCGAGCGCGACGACCGTGCAGATGCCGACGCTGTCTGCGCCAGTCAACGTTTATACCGATGCCAACGGGATTCCGACGATCGTTGGCGAGACCGAGGGCGATGTCAACTTCGTGCGTGGCTTCCTGCACGCCCGTGATCGCCTGTTCCAGATGGACTACCTGCGCCGGGTGGCCTCCGGCACGCTTGGCGAGTTGTTGGGCAGCGGTGCGCTGGCCAGTGATGTGCAGTTGCGCACCCTCGGCCTGCGTCGCGGCGCGCTCGCGACCTGGCAGCAGCTCAGCGCGGATGAAAAGGCCTGGGTCAAGGCTTATTCTGACGGTGTCAACGCTTTTATCGCGCTTGGTCAGTTTCCGCCGGAATACGGTGTATTGGAGCTGAGTACGGTTGAAGCCTGGTCGCCGGTCGATACTCTGGTCATTGGCAAGTTGATTGCCTTTCAGCTTTCCTTTGATTCCAGTGCGGTTGATCGTACCGTTCGTCTGGCAACTTACCAGGCGGTCGGCGAAATCGTTGGCTTCGATGGCCTGGCGCTGTTTTCGGAAGATCTTGTACGCAGCGCGCCGATGGATGGCCGTTTGACCATCCCGAACTTTTTCGAAACTTCTGGCGTGATCCCGCTTCCGCCTGGTGCCAGCCCGCAGGCCGTCGGCGGCGACAAATCCGCTGCCGCGCAGGCGGCCACCTGGCGCAATCTGCCGCAGATTACAGAAACCACCGTTGCCAGCCTTGAGAATTACATGGAGCAGGTGCGCGCCGTGCCGCTTTTGGGCAGCACCATCGGCCGTGCCGAAAATCGCGCCGCCTCCAACTGGTGGGTGGTTTCGGGCGAGCACACCGAAAGCGGCTATCCGATCATGGCCAATGACCCGCATCTGGGGCTGGAAATGCCGGCGCTGATGGTCAACGAGAATATCGTCATTCGCGACGAAAACCGGGTTGTCAGCGGCGTTACGCTGCCCGGAACGCCGCTGATGCTGCTGGGTTGCAACCTGTCGATCTGCTGGGGGCTGACCAATCACAACATTGATGTGACCGACTACTTCATGGAAGAAGTCCAGGTCAACAGCTATGGCCTGCCGACTCATACCGTGCATGACGGTCAGCCCGAGCCGGTGCTTTACGCCTTCCAGAGTTATTTCGTCAATACCATCGGCGACGGTGAGATTGACAACCTGGCCCGCGCCAGCGTTGGCTACGATTCCGGCGGCATCACCTTTCTGGTACCGCGGCGCAACAACGGGCCGATTGTTGCCCAGCCGGACGCCGGTTCGGCAGTTTCCGTGCACTACGCCGGGTGGGGCGCGACCTTCGAGCTGGCCAGCCTGCGCGGCTTCGAGCGGGCCGGCAATATGGACGAGTTCCAGGCCGCTATCAACCATTGGACCTTTGGGTCGCAGAACGTGGCCTATGCTGACGTGGACGGTAATATCGCCTACTTCACCACCGGCAGCGTGCCGCTCAGAGAAGACTTGCAGAACAATACAGTCGGCGGCGGCGTGCCGCCGTTCCTGCTGCGCGACGGCTCCGGCACGCTCGGCCATGACTGGCTGCCGGCCAATGAGCACTCACCGCGCGGTGCAACGTTCGCTTCGCTGCCAAAATCCGAGATGCCGCACCTGGTCAATCCGCCGTGGGGCTATATCGCCAACGGCAACAATGATCCGGTCGGCACCACGCTGGACAACAATCCACTCAACCAGCTCCGCCCCGGCGGCAACGGCATCTACTACCTCAATCCCTCCTATTCGGAGCTGCGCATGGCGCGCATTGACCGCGATCTGCAGGACTTGATCGCCGCCGGACCGGTCAGCGTCGAGGACATGAAAGCGCTTCAGGCCAATAACCAGATGTTCGACGCCGAATTGATCGTGCCCTACATTCTTGAAGCCTTTGGAAATGCGGCCCAGGAAGGCGCCTGGCCGGGTCTGGCTCAGCTCGCCCTGCACCCCGGTGTGCAAGAGGCCGTCGGCCGACTCGCTGATTGGGATTTTTCAACCCCGACCGGTCTGGCCGAGGGCTATGATCCGGGCAGTCCGGCTGGCGCCGGCGAGCCGTCGGCCGAAGATGTAGCCAACAGCATCGCCGCCAGCATCTATTCGGTGTGGCGTGGCCAGGTCATCGGCAACACCATCGATGCGACCGTAAGCGCGCTGCAGATTGCCGATCAGCGACCCGGCTCGAACGATGCCCTGCGTGCCTTCCATCACCTGCTTGCCAGCTTCGAGACCAACGGCGGCTTCGGTGCCTCCGGCCTGCCGTTCTTCCATGTCGACGGCGCGCCGGATATGGCCACCGCGCGCGATGTGGTGTTGCTGGTCAGCCTGATGCAAAGCCTGGATCGGCTGGCTTCCGACGAATTTGCTCCGGCGTTTGGCAATTCCAGCGACCAGAACGACTATCGCTGGGGCAAGCTGCACCGGATCGTCTTCCGCCATCCGCTCAACAGCGACCCGTTCAACGTGCCCAACGGCGGCGGCCTGAGTGACCTCGGGCCGGATCTGCCAGGTCTGGCTCGCGCCGGTGGCTACCAGACCGTTGACGCCTCGTCGCATGACGTGCGCGCCTCCGGGGTCAACGATTTCATGTATGCCCACGGTGCGGCGCGCCGCACGGTAGCAGAAATGACGCCGGGCAAGCCCAACGTTGCCGAGATTCTGCCGGGCGGGCGCAGTGGCGTGCTGGTCAGCCCCTTCTATACCAACCAGCTAAGGCGCTGGCTGGTCAACGACTATCTGAGCCTGGGCTTTGGTGAAGCGGATGGCCAGTCCACGGCCATCGACGTGACCACATTTACACCTTGAAGCCGGCGCACAACGGCTGAACCTGGAAGACGCCCGCGGTAATGCGGGCGTCTTTTTATGGAGTCTCAGCCTTGAAACCGAGCCGTGCAAGTGCCATTGTTTCACCCATGATTAATCTACTTGAACAGTTCGCCCTGGCACATACCCAGGTGACCCGCCTGAACGCTGATCTTACCGAGATTGTTCCTTCCGCTCAGCCGTTCAGCGCCAAGGTCGAGCTCAAGCTCACGCCGCGTGAAATTCGCTACGAAGGCGATTTGCCCCAGTACCAGGTGACTGCGCGCCTGCTGTGTCGCGGGCATCGCGAGGGCGATTCTTCGGGCAAGCCGCTGTTTACCATCGAGCTGGTGCTGCAGACGGTCTACCGTCAGTTTCAGGGCGAGGCGGTCAGTTTCGAGCGCTTCAAATCCCATCACGCCAGCCTGACCCGCCAGCTCTATCCGCTGATCCATCACCAGCTCATGCCGGTGTTCAAGCAGTTCGGCCTGGACCAGGTCAAACTGCCGTATGATCTGGCCGGTGGTGGTGGGGCAGATCAGACGACGCAGCGCCAGATACACTGAGCACACTCATGTCACACGCGTTGATTGACCGCTCGTGGTGAGCGTGAAAGAATCGCGGCATACGGAAGTTAGAGGGAACCGTCGCGGTGAATAGCGCAAAGCGCGAGCCCATCTCCAAGGTCGACGTTGCCTGGCTGCGCATGGAACAGCCCAGCAATCTGATGATGATCACCGGGGTGATGGTGCTTGACCAGGCAATCACCCTGGAGGCGCTGCGCGAGCTGGTGGTCAACCGTTTCATGGCGTTTCGCCGTTTCCGCCAGAAGGCGGTCGAGTCGGCCCGCGGCTGCTGGTGGGAAATTGATGAGCTGTTCGAAATCAGCGCCCATGTCCAGCACACCGCCTTGCCGGGTGCGGCCGGCAAGGCGGAACTGGAAGAACTCGTTTCCCAACTTGCCTCGACGCCGTTGGACAAGACCAAGCCGCTGTGGCACTTCCAACTTGTGGATAACTATGTTGAAGGCCCGGCGATCGTCGTCCGCATTCACCACTGCTATGCCGACGGCATTGCCCTGGTGCAGGTACTACTGTCGCTGACCGAGTCCAGTGCCGAGAAATCCCGGACGCCGGTCAGTCCGGACCGCTGGAAAAAGAGGCGCGCCGCCGAATCCAATATTTTTCGACGTCTCATGGCACCGGCCCGCGACGGGATCGACGCACTTGGCAACTGCGGTATCAAGGCGTTGGAGGAAGCCGCCGCCGTGCTGCGCGAGCCACAGCGCGCCGGCGATTATGCAGAAACAGCCGCCGATCTGCTGGCCGAGCTAGCCAATGCACTGCTGTTGACGGATGACCCACCGTCGCGCTTCAAGGGCTCGCTGGGCGTGCGCAAAAACGTTGCCTGGGCCCAGCCGATTGATCTGGAGGAGGTCAAGGCGGTCAGCAAGGCGCTGGGCTGCACGGTCAACGATGTGCTGATTGCGGTCATGACCGCCGCCCTGCATCGCTATGCACTTGAATGCGGTGAAGACCCCGAGAACCTGAGCATGCGCGCCACGGTGCCGGTCAATCTGCGGCCGCTGGACCATGCGCCTGAGCTGGGCAATCACTTTGGTCTGGTGTTTCTAGATTTGCCGGTGGCCGAACGCAATCCGCTGGCCAGGCTCTACCGGGTGGCTGATTTCATGCACGAGCTCAAGCATTCCAGACAGGCCATGCTGTCGCTGGGTCTGCTGGCCATGCTGGGCATGGGGCCGGCATCGGTCCAGAAACCGGCGCTGGAGTTGTTCAGTCGCAAGGCCTCGGCGGTGCTGACCAATGTGCCCGGCCCGCAGCAGCCGCTTTATCTGGCCGGATCGGCAATTCGCGAGATGATGTTTTGGGTGCCACAGACCGGATCAATCGGCATGGGCATCAGCATCATCAGCTACAACGGCCGGGTGTTTTGCGGGCTGATTGCCGACCACAAGCGGATTCCTGATCCCGACCGGGTGGTGGCCAATTTCCGTCTGGAGTTTGATAACCTGCTGCATCTGGCCCTGCTGCTCGGGCCGCAGGAAGGCCAGATTCCGCCTGAGCTGGCCGATACGGTGCACCAGTGGATTGACGCTCAGCACTCACAGTGAAGCTTTGGCAAACTCCACATCGAGCTTCTGCATCGCTTCAATCGGCTTGATCCGGGCGGCTGCAGCGTAGGCCGCGTTCGATTCATCCAGACGCTTGTCGCCGAACAGCAGGTAAAGCCCGTTGCCGTATTCGATATGGGCGATCGGTGCCTCGGGCGTGAGGCCGAGCGCCTCTTCAAAGTGTTGCATGGCCGATTCGATGCTGGCGCCGTAGGTCAGCGACGCAACCAGCCGACCCACCTTGTTGATGATCTCGGACTGGTAAAGCCCCATGGCGGTATGCGCCTCGGCGTGCTGCGGTGCCAGCTCAATGGCCCGCTCCAGCGACTGCTTGACCTTGCCGCCGATCCCCTGGGCCAGTGCCTGGCCAATCGAGATGCTCTGGCTGTAGCGCCCCAGCAGGAAGGCGTGAAAATAGTGGCCGTTGGCATCATCGGGGTATTTCTTGATCGCCTCAGCCGCGCGCTTGATGCCGGACTGATAGATGGCCTGTTTGATTTGCTCATCTTCTTCGAGGTAGTCGGCGTAGATGCCGCTGGCCTTGTTGGCCACCACATGAGCCGACAGGCCGATATGTTCGGCCAGCTCAACGGCTTGAGAAAACTCGCCGGCGTGATAGTGACGCCAGGCGTCCAGCAATCGCTCATCCGTCGGCAGTGGTTCAGCATCGCCGCGGTGCAGCTCACTCCAGGCGGCGGTCAGCCTGGCGCCCGGATAGCTGAAACGTTTGTTCGAATAGGGAAATTCAGCCCAGTTTGCGCTGTCCATGATTAGTGTGTCCGCTCTAGAAACTGCCTGTATCTTGAGAATCAGAATCGTTGAAACCATCCCGTCCAGACCGGCGGGACCCGTCACTTGAGGAGTCAGGCCGTTATGACCAAGAAAACCGCAAAGAAGAAGGTTGCCAAAAAGAAGGTAGCCAAAAAAGCCGCAAGCCGCAAGACCCAGACGCGCAAGAGCGCCACGTCGCAGGCTCAGGACTACGCCCACGAAATCTGGCTGGCCGGTCTGGGTGCGTTCTCGCTCGCCCAGCAGGAAGGCGGCAAGCTGTTTGAAAAAGGCCGTAGATCGGTCGAATCCACCTCCAGCCAGGTCCTCGGTGAAAGCAGCAAGCTGTTTGAACGTCTCGTCAAGGAAGGCGGCAAGGTCGAAACCAAGGGTCGCAAGGCGGCCACCGATACGGTCAGCGGCGTACGCGATGACGTCGAAAGCCGGGTCGGCAAGGTGCGCGAAACCGCGCAGAGCAACTGGGACAAGCTGGAAAAAGTCTTCGAGCAGCGCGTCGCCCGTGCCCTGGCCGGGCTGGGAGTACCCAGCTCCGATGAGATCAATCAGCTCAGCAAACGGGTTGCCGAACTGAACAAGCGCGTGCGCGAGCTTTCCGAGCAGCAGAAAAAAGCGGCTGCAGCAAGCAAACCGGCAACCAGGCCGGCAAGCAAATCCGACAGCGCTTCGTAATGATGCCCCGGTAGTCGCACTCCGACTACCACTCGGCAGTCTGAGGCCTCCTCCCTCGGGCCTTTATCAGGCTGCCTGTTTGGACCCGGACTCATGTCCGGGTCTTTTTTTACGCGTTTCGATAATCATCGGCAATCCGGTTCAGCGCCTCGCGCGCTTCGCCGAGCAGGTAGGGGCTGACCAGGCTCATGACCTGCCAGACTGCCCGGTCGGGCTGCGGCTGGGCATCGCGTTCGAGAACCTGATCAAAGGCCAGCCAGAAGCTGGAAACCAGCACGATGTTGCGCACCAGCGCGTTGAGTTCCCACCGCTCGGCTTTCAGCTCACCCTGGTCCGCCAGGCCAGAACACAGGTCGTGGGCGGTCTGCATTGACAGCTTCAGGATGGCCTGGACGCGTCGATGGATTCGACTGTGGCGCGCGCACAGATCGCTCAGGTCGCGGTAAACAAAGCGATAGTCGCCGATGGTTTCAAAGGCGAGGTGCAAAAACAGCCAGATATCCTCGATGTGGATGGCCCGCGACTCGGGCGTGGCGAGCAGTTCAAGCATGCGCTGCTCATAGCGTTCGAACAGGGCCTGGATCAGGTCGGCCTTGGTGCGAAAGTGATAGTGCAGATTGCCGGGGCTGATATCGAGCACCTCGGCAATCCGGTTGGTGGTGACATTGGGTTCACCCAGCGCGTTGAACTCGGCCAACGCGCAGCTCAGGATGCGCTCGCGGGTATTCCGGCTCATCCGGGGCAGGGTGGTTCAGCGACGCAGCGAATCCACCAGATCAACATACTTCTGGCGGGCTTCATCCATCGGCATGCCCTGAAGTTTCTCCCAGGCTTCATGCTTGGCGGCACCAACAAAATCAAAAAACCCGGGCTTTTCACCGGAAACATCGCCTTCCGAACCCTGCTTGTACAGGGCATAGAGTTTCAGCAACGTATTGTTATCCGGCCGCTGATCCAGCTCTTTGACATCTTTGGATGCCTGGGTAAAACGTTCTTCGAGGTCGCTCATTGGGTGATTCCCCTGTCAGGTCATTGATTTTTGGAAGCTCATGACTTTCTAGCATGCGGCACCAAACGGGTCAACGATCCGGACGCAATTCATGTTGAAATTCCTCAGAGGATAAAGCAACCGCGGTTCTGTAAACTCGCTCATCCTTTCGCCAGCACGATTGTTTCATCGTGAGCCAGACGCGGCCGGTCCCTCACTGATCAGAGTTCTCCATGACTACCGCTGAGATCAGTCTCAGGCAGCTATCTTCGTTTGGGAACAGGGACACTACGCGTGTTCGCAACACGGACGTGCTAATGAAACTATTGGTAGCCGATCAGTACTGCCACGACCAGAGCAATGGCGCCAAGCACCAGCAGTTTGATGAACAGCGGCAGAATAAAGCGGAACCAGCGGTCGTAGGGGATGCCGGCCAGGCCGAGGATGCCCATCAGAATGGCATTGGTCGGCATGATCAGATTGCCGAGGCCGTCGCCAAGTTGAAAGGCCAGCACCGAGACTTGGCGGCTGACCTCGACCACATCGCCAATCGGGGCCATCAGAGGCATGGTGACATAGGCCTGGCCGCTGCCGGACGGGATGAACAGATTCAGCGTGGCCTGAATGAACAGCATGCCAACCGCCGAAAGCCAGGCGGGGACCATTTCCAGCGGGGTTGAGAGCAGATGCACCAGAGTGTGCAACACCAGTGCATCTTCAAGTAAAAGAGCAATGGCGCGGGCAAAGCCGATGATCAGGGCGGTGCCGGCCAGTTCGGCCGCGCCCTTGGTGAACGCGCTGGCCATGGCATCCAGTTTCAAGCCGCCGATCAGTCCGGAAGCAATCGCCAGCAGCATGAACACAGCGCCCAGCTCGGTCAGATACCAGCCGTAAAAGGTAATGCCTATCACCAGGGCGATAAGTGCAACGAGCGCGGCCAGCACCACCCCAAGGCGTCGTCCGTTCATGGGTATCTGCTCGGTGATCTCCGGTGCTTGAGCCGCTGGCACATCAGCAACCAGGCTTTGGCCGGGATCGGCCTGGACCTTGCGTGCATACGACCAGATGTGATGAAAACCGACGCCGAAAAACGGTATCCACAGCAACAGCCTGTACCACATGCCTGATGTCGGTTCGAGGCCCGCAACGTCCTGGGCAATCAGTAGAGTAAAGGGGTTGATGAGGGCGACAGCGTAGCCAATGGCGTAGCCAACGACCAGAATGCCAATGGCGGTAACCGTGTCCATCCGCATGGCCGCGCACAAGGTGATCAGAATGGCAGCCAGCGGGATGTATTCTTCGGCAATACCAAGCGTGGCTGACGCAATCCCGAAGCACAGCATACCAATCAGAATCAGCAGCCGCGGTGCGCCGCCGAAGCGCAGAATGATGCGGTTCAAAAAGGCGTCGATCGCTCCGGTCTCGCGGATAACTGCCAGTGCGCCGCCGATGATCAGAACAAAGAAGATGATGCCCTGGGCATCGGCCATGGCGCGCGGGACGACGGTAAACAGGGACCATGGCCCGAGGCGCGGGGCTTCTTCCAGCGTGTCATAGGTGCCCGCAACGACCATTTCTCGACCGACTTCGTTGAGCTCGGTCTGAAATTCTCCGGCGGGAAGTAGCCAGGTCAGCACCAGGGCCAGCGCCATCATGAAGAACATCAGCACCAGGGTATGCGGCACTTGAAAGGATTTTGACATGATGGTGGTTTTCCCTCTTTGATTCAGTGCAATCCCGGCGCGGTGGCCGGGATTGCATATTTCTGTACAGGCCAAGCCTTCACAGGCTGTGACGGTGCAGTTCCTGCCGGATCGGATCAGTCGTTGTTGCCAGCCTGGGCGTTTTTGCCGATATGGTCGTCAAGAAACTCAAGCATGGCGTTGTAGAAATCGACACGATTGTCGACATCGAAAAAGCCGTGGCCTTCTTCTTCCTTGAGCATCCACTTGTAGCTCTTGCCGATTTTGTCCAGTGCCGCGCGCAGGCGCTCGTAGTGGCCAACGACCACGCGCACATCGGAGCCGCCATGGACCAGAAACAGCTCGGCCTTGATCTTGTCGACATTGTGCACCGGCGAATTTTTGTGCAGACGCTCCATATCGCTGCCAACTGCGCTGGACATGAAGCGTTCAAAGCTGGCACGCCCCTCCCGGCCAGCGCCGCGCTGGCGGGGATCGCGGCGGTGACCGCGCTGTACGGCGGCATG
>CALEIM010000037.1 GCA_937876395.1 uncultured Wenzhouxiangella sp.
TTTGGCCATCGACCGTGATCAGCGGAACCAGCTGATGGCTTTTCCAGTTTCCGGGATGATCGATCCAGGCCGCATCGGACAGGCTTGCGATGTCACGCGCGACTGCTGTGGCATCAAATCGATAAGGCAGGCGAATAAAGTTGCTGGTGAGTTTCATGGGCCAGAACTATGCAATACAAAGTGACGTGAGGCAAATGGACAGGCTGCCAACGGGTAGCATCATCGAGCTACTTCAGCTCCGCGCCGCGAAAATAATGAACGCGCAGCTCCAGGCCGCGCTGGCTCTTGCCGATGTAGGTGAAGTTCAAGCCCGGCCAGACCGCAGCGCGCAGAGCTTCACTGAAACGAGTGTTTTCCAGTTCCAGCAGCATGCCGATGCATGGCCATCCGTTTTGCTGCGCGTCCTCTTCGAGCAGCGCCTGGGTACGTTTGAGCAGCGAATAGGCCAGGCGCGTGCTGCGCCAGCGCTGGCCAATGAACGATCGATAGAAATACAGTGGCTGCCCAATGGTCGGCCGCAGCTCGGCAACGGCCGTGCACACGCCGGCCACGCCGCCATCGTCATCGTTACTGCGGGCGACCAAAACGAGCTGAGCGATCCGTTGCGCGCACTGGCTGTGCTCAGGCAAGGCATCTTCAGCAAGCCAGAACGCCTGCACATCCTCCTGGTCAGCCTGACTGAGCGCACCGTTCCAGGCGCGCTGGTAGCTAAAACGCGCCATCGAAAACTGAGCGATCAACGCTCGCGAAACATGCGACCTTGCGCTGAGTGGCTGCGCAGCACGCGCGGATACTCCGATTGCAGGGTTTGTAGCTGATCCCGGCTGAGCACTTCCAGCACACCGCCTAGCCACTGATCCTCGGCGCGCTGCATCTCGGCTGCATTGTCTGCGCGCTCACCCATCACCTGGGTGATCCGATCAATATCCGCTTCGGCCAGCGCCGCATTGAGCGCCTGCTGCAGCTCGCGCTGCTGCAGGCCGGCCTTGCGCTGAGAGTCTGCCGCTGCTTCATGCAGATCGTCCAGGCGTTCTTTCTGCTGCTCGCTCAGCGCCAGACTTTCGGCCAGCTCCCCGCCCTTCCACCAGCTTGCGCGACGGTTAGTCTGCCGAGTTCTGAAACGCTCGCGCAGGGCATGGCGGTCCATGTTCTCGCCAGTCTCAAGACCCTCGGCCATCTCCATCAGCTCCTGGCGCATCCGTTCGCGTTCGCTGAGTGGCGCAGCCTGCTCACTTGAATCTGCAGCGGAATCTGCTTTGGCACCTGCTTTGGATTCGGGTTCGACTAGCTGCTCGGCTGCATCCGCACGTTCGTCGGGATCAGCGGCTTCGACGCCTTGCGGATCAGCCGCAGCCAGACTGGCCGAAAAGAACAGCGCGGTGAGCAGCAAGAAAATGATGTGATTCGGCCTGCTGGCCAACAGCACAGGTTTTTCTGTAGGCATGGCGGGTCTCAAGGCTCCTCGAAGCGGTCAGAAAATATGAGGTCGACAGGCTCGCCCTGAAGCTCGAAGGCGCCAATGTCCACCAGGCCGCCAAATATTCTGGGAAAGCCCGGGCCACGCTGATCAAAATCGGGCGGTGCAATAAAGGCCGGATTGCCGCGGTTGATTGCCGGGCTGGTCGCACCCAGCGCATGGGTGCGGGTCGGCCCACCATTATCGGCCAGCGGCCCGATCACCGGGTTGACATCAACCAGGTTGTTGCCGGCATCAGTATAAATACTGCTGGTCGAACCGTCGATCAGCGACCAGGACACCTCACAGTCCTGGGCAAACAACGCCACCCCATCGACAGGGACGGTGTTGAGCGCAATCAGGCTGCTGTCCAATGTGCAGTTGTAGTATCCATACATCGCCAGCCCAGCGCCGGACATCGGAAAATACTTGGGGGGATTGCCTGTGGCAGCGCCCGTGTGGTTGTCGGCTACGGTCAGGAAGCGTGCGGTCAAACTGTCACCACTATAAAGCGCCACTGCGGCGAATCCAACCATCGTCTGGTTGCCTGAAATCGTGCTGTTTTCGACCTGCAAACTGGTTCTCCCCCCCAGCACCGCACCAAACATCTCCAGGCTGGTATTGTCCGAGATCTCGCTGTCGCGCATGTTCAGTTCGTCGCCTCCAATGAGTCCCCCACCCGCGACTGCGGCCAGATTGTCAGAGATGAGCGTGCGGTCGATCAACACCTCTGCCTCTCCATACAGAAACAATCCGCCTGCCCCAGAAAAGGCCGTGTTGCCCACGAACTGACTGTCGCTGATCGTCACTGCGCCATCGGAAGGGGGGTGAGAGCTAGGTTGATAGATATAGTCAACCACCAGTCCAGCACCAAACTGTGCCGAATTGTTCTTGAACTGGCTGCCGGAAATGGTAACGTCCGTATCGAACAGCTCAAAGTTCGCCCCACCGCCGGAGCCGTAACCGTTGTTATTACTGAAGATTGAATCCGTGATTGAGATGGTGGCTTCAGCGGTATTGCCATCATTGTTGACCAAGGCAAAAATGCCGGCACCTGAGCCACCCTGGATAGAGTCAAGAAGGTTGCCGCGGATCAGGCTGTTGTCAATCTCCAGATGGAAGCCGGACCCGGCGTAGGCTTCGTCCGCCCATATCCGAATACCACCACCTGCATATTCTGCACGATTACCGATCACTTGGCTGTCACGGACTGAGATATTCACACCACCACTGGTGGCATCAATCCACAGGCCACCGCCGTAATCACCTGCATCGTTGAAGGCCAGCAGACTATTGTCGCTGATCGACACCAGCACGCTCGAATCGTAGTACGGTGGATCGACGGAAATTGCTCCACCCTTGTCCCGGGCATGATTAAATGAAAGCACGCTGTTTTCGATGCTCAGCAAACAACCGGCGTGGCTGGCAAATGCAATGGCGCCACCACCACGGTCCGCATCATTGCCACTGATCAGACTGTCGCGAATGGTCAGTCCACCGCAGTAATCGGTCTCAAAGGCCACAGCGCCGCCGTATTTGGCGTAACTGTCAACAATAACAACATCCTCAAGCGTGAGAGCTGCCGTATAGCCCTGGCCCGGCACCTGCATGGCAATCGAACCGCCGTCGTCATTGTCATCAGCATAGCCGCCCTCCAGAGTCAGCCCGCGAATGATCAGCTCCTGGTGAGGATTGCTGCTGAAATCAACTCTGAATATTCCGTCGTAATTGTATTTATGCGAGTCGATCGTCAACTGATCCGATCCGGGGCCAGTGATGGTCAGGCTGTTTGTAATCGACAAAGTGCTACCTACCGTAATGGTCGAGTCGACCAGACTCTGATCAAAAACAATCTCGTCGGCATCCGCCGATCCGGATTCACAGCCGCCAGCGATCGACCCGGTGTTGGCCGATTCAATCGCCGCCCTGAGGGAGCACTCGGCAATGTTAACGGTATCGGCAGTACTGGTGACAGTAATCGTGGCAGCCTGCAACGTGCCGCTGGCAATGACGCAACCAATGGCCACCGCCAGTGGAGTCTGGCGCAGAGCGTATTTGTTCATGGCTGATTTTCCCTCGTGATGCTCCCCGTCTCAAAGCTCCTCAAAACGGTCAGAAAATATGAGGTCGACAGCCTCACCCTGAAGCTCGAAGGCGCCAATGTCCACCAGCCCACCAAATATTCTGGGGAAGCCTGGGCCGCGCTGATCAAAATCGGGCGGTGCAATAAAGGCCGGATTGCCGCGGTTGATTGCCGGGCTGGTCGCACCCAGCGCATGGGTGCGGGTTGGGCCTCCGTTGTCGGCCAGCGGCCCGATTACCGGGTTGACATCAACCAGGTTGTTGCCGGCATCCACATAGCTGCCATTGGTGGTATCTCCGATCAGTGACCAGGACACGCCGCAGTCGGGTGCATACAAATCAAGCGGGCCAGAGGGGCCGGAGTTGAGGGCGATCAGGCTGCTGTCGATTGTGCAGCTGTCGGCATACATCCCGGCATACATCATGAGTCCAAAACTTTCCGGGTACTTGCCTGAGCCGTTGAGCCCGACGTTGTTGGCCACAGTCAAAAAGCGTGCGGACACGCTCTCTCCCGCCACAAAAAGCCCGCCGGCTTCCACCCGTGACTCGTTGCCTGAAATCGTGCTGTTTTCAAGCTCAACACTGGCCTCCCCAATTACGAGTGCTGCGGGATAAGTCATGCTGAAATTGCCCGAGATCTCGGAATTGCGCATGATGACCTCATCGCCAAGAACCACAGCTGCGCCCATATATCCGGCCAGATTGCCCGAGATGAGCGCGCGGTCGATCAGCACCCCCGCTTCACCATCCAGAAGCAGTCCGCCCCCTGCCCCATACGCCATGTTATCCACAAATTGACTGTCACTGATCGTCAGCACGCCAACGTCACCAGCCGAACTTTCGGATTCAACCAGGAGACCACCACCATCCCTTCCCGAGTTGCCCTCGAAGCGGGTGCCAGAAACGCTCAGCTCGGTGTCTATCAAATACAGAAAGGCACCACCGCCATCTCCGTGATTGCTGTTATTGCTGACTATCGAATCCGTGATTGATACGCTGGCCGCATAGCTTCCGTCGTAGTTGTCAACCCAAGCATAAATGCCGCCGCCACCGTAACCCGCAGTGGTGCTGTTACCTCGGATCAGGCTGGAGTCGATCTTCACATGTGTGTCAGGTGAATCGTAAGCTCTGGGTGCCCACACTCCGAGGGCACCACCTACATATCGAGCTCGATTGCCGATCAATTGACTGTTGGTAACCGAGACATTCGTTCCGCCGGAATAAGCCTCAACACTAAGCCCGCCGCCAAAGTATCTGCCGTAGTTGAAGGCCAGCAGACTATTGTCGCTGATCGACACGCGCACATCTTCATAATCATACGCAATCGCCGAAATTGCTCCGCCACCATAGCTGTCGCTTGAGTTGAACGAAAGCACGCTGTTTTCAATGCTCAGCTCACAGCCGTAGCCACCATCAAACGCAATCGCGCCACCACGGCCATCTGCCCAGTTGTTGCTGATCACGCTGTCGCGAATGGTCAATCCACCGCAATAACCGGTCGCAAAAGCTACCGCACCACCGCCGGAGACGGCGTAGTTATTGGTAATGACCACGTCCTCAAGAAGGAGATCAGCGGTGTAGAAAACATCCGGAACCCGCATACGAATAGCGCCGCCGCTGCCACTGGCATCACTGCCTTCCAGCCGCAAACCGCGAATCACCAGCGCCTGCTCAGGATAGCTGCTGAAATCGACCCTGAAAATGCCGTCCAGAGAAGAGCCTGAATATTCCGGGTCGCCGATCGTCAACTGATCCGAGCCGGGGCCGTTGATGGTCAGGCTGTTTTCGATGGTCAGGCTGCTGCCCAAGGTAATGGTCGAGCCGGCCAGGCTTTGATCAAAAACAATTTCGTCGGCACCCGACGTTCCGGACTCACAGCCGTCAACGGCCAAACCCGTATTGGCCGACTCGATTGCTGACCTCAGCGAGCAGGCAGTAACACTACCCGGATCGTCAGCAGTGTTGACCGTGATGGTGGCTGCGTGCAGCGAACCGCTGGCAATCACGCATCCAATCGCCACGGCCAGTGGGGTTTGGCGCAGGGCGTACTTGTTCATGGCTGGATCTCCCTTGCTGGCACCGATGAGGCATCGGCCCGAATCACGATTAAAGCACAGCTCTGGTCAGTCTGCAAACCCTATATCGTCTGCGCGCCGAGGATTTCGGGCGCTTGAACCTGGTCCTCCCAGACGCCAGCTATGGTGTGGAGCTTGCCTGAACCCATCACTTCGATCGAGGCCGCGCGAACGCCATGACTGCTTTTTCCATACTGGACCTCGCCCCGGTGACCACCGAAGGCGATGTCGCCACCGCCCTGCGCAACACGCTTGATTTTGCCCGCTTGGCCGAGGAGCTGGATTTCAAACGCTACTGGCTGGCTGAGCACCACAACATGCCCGGCATTGCCAGCGCAGCAACCGCCGTTTTGATTGGTCAGGTCGCCGCCACGACCCAAACCATCCGCGTCGGCGCTGGCGGCATCATGCTGCCCAATCACGCCCCGCTGGTGGTGGCCGAGCAGTTCGGCACGCTCGAAGCGCTCTATCCGGGACGGATTGAACTGGGCCTGGGTCGGGCTCCGGGCACTGATCCGGCCACGGCCTACGCGCTGCGACGCAGCACCGAGCTTGATCCTGAAACCTTTCCACGCGATGTGGCCGAATTGATTGGCTACTTCGAACCGATTCGGCCCGGACAGGCGATACGCGCCATTCCCGGCGCCGGCCAGTCGGTGCCGGTGTGGATTCTGGGTTCAAGTCTGTTCGGGGCACAGCTCGCCGCGCACATGGGGCTGCCCTACGCATTTGCCTCGCATTTTGCCCCCGGCGCCTTGTACGAAGCGCTGGAAATCTACCGGCGCACCTTTCAGCCATCAAAATGGCTCGACAAACCCTACGCGATGCTGGGTTACAACGTGTATGCGGCCGAAACCGAGTCCGAGGCCAGAACCCTGGCCAGCTCGATGGATCAGACTTTCGTCAATCTGCGCACCGGAAAAACCGGGCCGATTCCGCCGCCGATCGAAAATTATCGCGACAGCCTGGCGCCCAATGTGCGCACCATGATCGAGCAATCTCTGGCCTGTTCGGCCATCGGTACCCCGGATCAGATTGAGGCGCGGATGCGCAGCTTTATCAAGAACACCGGTGCCGACGAGCTGATTCTGGCAACGACGACCTTTGACCATGCCGCCCGCCGCCGATCTTTGGAGCTGGCCGCCGAGGTCTGTCGGACGCTGCGCTGAACCTTGCCGACAGTAACAAAGGCGCCGAGCGAAACTCGGCGCCTGTTGGCCTGCCGATCAGATCTGGACGCCGCGTTCCCGGTGCAGCTGGCGCAGGCGGAATGCAGCCACGATCTGCAGAATGCCGTAGACGAAGGCAAACGCACCGATCCAGATCGCCATCACGACCATGCCAGCGAGCGGAGCGATCAGCAGCAGCACACCGAGGATGATGGCAAGCGCGCCGCTCAGGGCAATGATCCACTCGCCCTTGATTTCTTTTCGCACCTGGATCGCAAACATGATGCGCAGGATTCCGGCCACCAGCAGCCAAACGGCAAACACCAGCAGCAGGGCACCGGCCAGCGCCATCGGATAGAGCAGCCCGAGCACGCCGAAGACGATGGAGACAATCGCGTAAAACAGCAGCCAGCCGCGCGACATCGGCGGCTCGGATGAAAACAGCGTAAATACGGCCACCAGACCTTCAGCCAGAACAAAAATACTGATTACCACCGCCAGGGCGACCACGGTCACCAACGGCGAAATGACGGCCAGAATGCCGAATATCACGGCCAGCACACCCCAAATCAGCAACACCCACCAGCCGCGTCCAAATCGTTGCACCATCGCGTCCACCATTTCAACTCTCCTTAAGGTTTGGGCATCCGTTCTCGGCGGACTACAGCGCCCCGGAGCACAGACCCACCCCCGGGGCAAAATCAAAGAACCCACCGGCCAATTCAGTCCTCAAGCACATGTTGACGCTCGGGGAAGAACTCGGCCATGGTTGCGGTCACTTCGCGAACCCAGTCTCGCTCACGCTCACTCAGGTAGGGGTTCCAGACGTCGAAAATCAGTACAACCCGGGTATCCGGCCCGCGGTTCCAGGCTTCATGCTCTACGGTGTCATCAAAAATCAGCGTTTCGCCGGGCTGCCATTCACGGGTGGTGTTGCCAACCCGGAATCCACAGCCTTCCGGCACAATCAGCGGCAGGTGAACAATCAGGCGGGTATTGGTTGCACCATGATGCGGCGGAATATGCGTGCCGGGCTTGAGCCGTGAGAAGAACGCGGTCGGGCCGCGACCGGGGATATCGACCAGCGGCAGGCTGTCGAGCAGCATTCCAAGGCGATCGCGCTCCCGCGCGGCCGTCGCCACGGCACTGATATAGCTGGTGATATCACGGAACCAGAGCACATCGACAGGCGCCGTGGCGCCGCTGCGCGCCCGCCTGGCGCGGGTGGAAAAGCGCATGCAGGAACTGGCGAGCGAAGCCGGCGAACTGGATGCACAGCTTGCGGATCCGGCGATCTACGAGCCTGCCGCGCGCGAGCGGCAGCGCGACCTGACCACCCGGCGCGCGCGCATCGCGCAGGAAACCGAAGAGGTGGAGACCGAGTGGCTGACCCTCAGCGAGGAGCTGGAGCGCGCCGCCGCCGGCTGATCAGGCCGTATCGTCGGGAATCAGGTGCCCGGCCCGCTCGCGCTTGGTGCGCAGGTATGCGGCGTTCTCCGGGCGGCGGGGCACGATCAGCGACTGCCGGGAGACGACGCGCACGCCCAGCTCGGTGAGGGCCTCCTGCTTGGCGGGGTTGGAGGAGAGCAGGCGGACCTCGCGGATGCCCAGGTCCTCCAGCATCGCGGCGCTCTGGCCGTAGGTGCGCTGGTCGGCGTCGTGCCCGAGACGCAGGTTGGCATCGACGGTGTCGAGGGTGATCTCGTCGCCCGGTGTGACCTCGACCCCGCTCAGCAGGTGATGCCACTGCAGGACCTGATGCAGCAGGATGCCGTCGAAGAATCCTCCCAGCGAGAAGCCGAGCAACAGCGTGGA